>CAYOFL010000045.1:0-6073 GCA_964403165.1 uncultured Ignavibacteria bacterium | reverse complement strand
TCTTGAAGCTTACCATATTTATCCAGATTGACCAATTCCTTTCCCTTCAGAATCTCTTCCGGTAAGAGCTCCCGGGGAAAGGTTCCATTGTTGTTTAGCAGGGTCGCACTCTCAATAAGATGTTGCAACTCTCTGACATTGCCCGGCCAGCTATAATTCTGAAAGGCGGTAATTATGTTCTTCGTCACCTTAACCCCCAGTTTATTATTCTCTTTTGAGAATTTCTTCACGAAGTAGTGCACAAAGTAAGGGATGTCGTCCTTCCTTTCGCGAAGCGGGGGAATAGTGACAACTATTGGATTCAGTCTGAAATACAGATCCTTTCTGAATGCGCCTTCTTCGATATTCTTTTGCAGATCCATGTTAGTGGCCGAGATTATTCTGATATCTACCTTGATCGATCTTTGCCCACCTACTCTCTCAAACTCTTTTTCTTGTAAAACCCTTAGGACCTTAGCTTGGACAGACAGGCTCATGTCTCCGATTTCATCCAAAAAGATAGTTCCGCCATCTGCCAACTCAAATTTCCCCTTTCTGAAGCCAACCCCAGTGGCTGTTTTTTCCTCAATACCGAAGAGTTCACCTTCTAGCAAGGTTTCAGGCAAGGCAGCGCAGTTTACGCGTATAAACGGTCCGTCTCTCCTCTGACTTCTTGTATGGATCAGATGGGCAATTAGCTCCTTGCCAGTTCCACTTTCACCATACACCAAGACACTTGTTTTTGAATTGGCAACTTTCTCCACTAGATTGAAAATCTCCTGCATTTTTGCGCTTTTTCCGATGATGTGAGGATATTGGTAGGATTTGTGCAGGACCCCTTTCAATTGAAAAATTTCCTCATTGGCTTTGACATACAGTTCGCTTTTTTCAATAGCGGTAGCGATCAGACTGGCAAAGGCCTTGAGAAAATCAACATCTTCTGAAGAAAATACCGCAGGGAGGCTTCGATGATCTAAGTAAACCGTTCCGATAAGCCTATTTTTAGTTCTTAAGGGGACACAAAGGATGGAAAGAATGTTATACATGATTACACTCTTGCTACTAGCAAACTGTGGATTCTCTATTGCGTTTTCCACGATCAAAGGTGAATCGCTTTCGATCACGTCTTTCAGAACTCGCCGGCTGATGGCGATGGCATCCTCAGAGGTCTCCGTTTCAATCCCTTGGGAAACCTTTAGTTCAAAAGACTTATCTGTCTCAGAATAGAGAATAATAGCTCCTCTCTCTGCATTTAGGAGTTCTATGACCAATTCCAAGGCTTTTGATAACAACTCATCTGTGTCCCAAATACTATTCAATAGTTCCGCCAGCTTATAAAAAGTCTGGATTCTTTCTCTCTCCAGATGTCGCATGTCTTTCATTTGGCCTAACAAAGCCTCCACCTCCTTCCTCTTTCCCTCAATTTCCAACTTTTGGAAGATATTCAAGGCCTCACATAAAAACGCTTTTCCTTCTTTGATCCTCCCCATTTCCAGCTTGATCTTCCCAAGTTCAAGAAATGTTTTGCCAAGTTCATATCTTGCCCCTAGTCCTTTGAATAGACTGCCACTTTCGAGAAGGTATTTCAAATAAGTCTCCCTCTCTCCTTTGCTCTTCAGGAGATGGGCATAAACTCTCTTGAAGATTCCTTCGAACCACCTGTTACTTAGTGATTCTATGAACGGTCTAATTTGATTCAGATGTTGTTCAGCCTTTTGGACATTCCCCATCCGGAGAGCAAGTTCTCCCAATCCAAGCTGAGCCTCAGCCTGTCCAAATCTGTCCCTACCTTTTGAGAAAAGTTCCGTTGACTGGTGCAGACTTCGCATGGCTAGATCAAAGTCGCATTGTGCCGTTGCCATCTTCCCTGAGACAAGCAAGCATTCAGCAACCCTGCCTTCTTCGCCCAGCTCTCTGCCTATTCTTAGGCTTTTTTTCAAGTAATGAGAAGCTTGTCTCCATTCTTCCTTGCACGCGTGGAGCTCTCCCAGATTACAATAAACCAGAGCCACACCACTTCTGTCTCGCAGTTCCTGAAACAATTGAAGAGAGCCGGTGAGGTGTTCTAAACATCTGTCGAATTGACCCTTCCTCACATAACTCAATGCCATGTTATTGTAAGCCAGAGCTAGTCCTTTCAAATCAGAAACCTGTTTCTTGAGTTCCACGGCATTTGAAAGATGTTCCAGAGCCTGATCCCACTGGCTTAGATCGATATAGACTAAGGCTAGGTTGTTTTCCAATACAGACAGCCCATATGGGTCAGAAGACGATTGCATAGCCTCAAGCGCCTTCAGGGAGTACTCAAGAGCTTCATTTGGCACTCCCTCACTTTGCAGGAGCAAACCCAGAGCGATATAGCACTCAACCGTATTTTGAATTTCTCCGAGTTTCTGGAAAATGTTGAGGCTTTTTGACAAATTCTCGAAAGCCTGGCGATAATTACCCAATGACCAATAGACGCCCGCCAGACAGTTCAAAGCTTTTCCCATCTCTCTTGATAACTGTTGATCCTTGAGTGTAGAGATTGCCTGCTCTGAGTAATGCATTGCCTTATGATAGTCACACTTATTAGTATGAAGCCAACTTAAGTCAATGAGCACAGCACTGTGATCTTTCGGCGAGTCTTGAGGATCCAGCAGCCGCATTGCTTCACGGAATAGTTCTTCACTCCTTTCATGTTGACCTGTTTTTTCGTAGATCCGTGCCATTCTCCTACAGATCTGCCCAACCTTTTGGTTATCAATACCCTTGGTTTTCTCCAGATCTAGGGCTTTTTGAAAATAGCTCAGGCTTTTGGTGTAATTGCCTTCAGCATCATAGTGTTCTGCTAAACTACAGAAAAGCTCTTCTTTAGGCTTCAAGGCTGAGAAAGGACACTCATCATAGAGTTCCAAGGCGCGCAAGTAATAGTTTATGGCTCGACTCCTTTTGCCTATGTTCTCCGCTCTTTGAGCAGCAAGGAAAGCGTATCTCAGCGCATACCCGCAATCTCCGGCTTGGTAAAAGTGATCAGCCAATTGCTCAAGATGGCCTTCAATCTCACTAGCGTATCTCTTTTCCAAGTAGCGGCCAACTTTTTGGTGAAGATGCCTCCGTTTTTCCCGATCTATCTGCTCATAGATGAAATCACGTGCGAAGCCATTCAGAAAACAGATTCTTTTCTCATCTAATGCCTTGGATGATAGCTGTAGAATCTGCTCTGAAAAAATGTTCTCTATGTGCCGCTGAAGAATCCTGGAATCGGCCCCAGAGATATCACTTAACAGGTCAATACCAAATTCTTGACCCAAGACTGATGCAATAGAAAGCAGATCTTGCTCATTCTGACTGAGATGCTGAATACGATCCGAGATACATTTCGCAAACTCTGGTGGAATAGGAGCCGATTCAATCTGTCCCGATTCCACCATCCAGTGACCGTCTCGCCTTTCGATCTGGTTATGATTGGCAAACCATTCCATCAATTGTCTAATCAGAAGCGGGTTGCCCCCAGTTCTTCTATGGAGTGCTGCGGCGATTTCATCTTCCTTTTCTTTCAACGTAAACATTGAGCAGACCAGTCTGCTCACCTCAGACTCTATCAATCTCTCCAGCTTGATTCGAATAGTCGCACCTCCACTAATTGAGTTAATCAGCCGCACAATCTCGGATGCGCTTTTGTCTTTCTCAGAAGAGGTGAACTGGTTTGTAACGGTAAAACACAGCAAAACCTTCTTGTTTTGCGTTTGATGAATCAGATCACAAAGGAACTCAAAGGCCGGATCATCAGCCAACTCCAAGTGCTCGAAAATCAAAACTGAGGGTTGCGAAATACTCTCTAAGAGATGAGAGAAGCCCTCTTGAAACGCTCGCACAGATTCACTGCTAGCCAAAGAAACCTCGACCACCGACCCACCTTCAAGTTGAGCCCAAGCTTTAAACTCTTCTAACAGTCCTGTTTTCCCAATGCCTGATTCGCCGGAGAGAAGGACTAGTGCACTTCTGCCGGTCGAAGTTTGATTGAGAGTCTTTCTTAGAATAGCAAGCTCTTTTTCTCGTCCAACGAAATCGGAAGACAAGATCAGACTTTTTGCCAGAGGGGCCATGAGACCATCAGCGTCAAGTCCTGAGATTTTTGCCACTTCGCTTAAAACTTCCTTTGCTGAAAAGTAGCGATCTATTGGATCTTTTTCTAGTAGTGTTAGGATTAGGTGTTTCAAGCCGGGGGGTAGCGAAGGATCCTCAGGGATTATCACTTCTTTTTCCAGGTGACTTTTGGCCAGATCCGTGATCTGTTCTTCATCAAAAGGTTTCTTTCCAAACAAGGTCTCGTAAATTAGAACACCTAGTGAGTATAGGTCTGCTTGATGATTATATTTCTCGCCTCTAATGATCTCTGGGGCAAGATAAGGGATAGTGCCTTTCCACCAGGCAAAATCCTTTGCCGTTTCATATTCAGCAAAGCCAAAATCGGTAAATTTTAGAGTCAGTTGACTGTCGGGAGAGTCAGTAATCAAGATATTGGACGGCTTGAGGTCTCCATGAATTATTCGTTTGGAATGGAGAAAATCCAGGGTAGTGCAAATTTGAATGAGTAAGCCCCAGAATTTCGAATAATCCAATGGTTGAAGAAACGCCCTCCAATCTTTTCCATCAATATGCTCCAAGGTAAAATATGGCTCGCCTTTGTCGTTGGTGCCAAAATCATACACCTTCACGATATTAGGATGCTGGAGCTTCCTTAGAAGAAGAAATTCCTCTTTGAATCTTTTGACGTGCTCGGACTCCTGACTCAAAAGAACCTTTATTGCGACAGTGTTCCGTCCCAAAAGATCAATCGCTTTAAAGACCTTACCGATTCCGCCGGAGCCGATCTCTTTCAATATCTGGTAACGATTGTTAATCATCGGTTGCGATGTTGAATAGTCAACATACGCTTAGAATTCGTGACTATAGCAAGTAAGAATAATATAACAACAAAAAGCCAAATTCCAACCGTTTTTTCCACTAGAAAAGAGCGCGAAATTTCATTCTATATAGCTTTGTCTAGGAAAGCAGTTTATCTTGTGCTCACCAATGTTCTATCATTTAAGGCAAAGCGGGAGTTTGGTTTTCACACCAAGAGCGACAAGCCCCGGTCCATCCCAATCAACAGTGAGCTGGAACAAATCCTGAACAATCTCCCCGTGCGCAGAAGATTCGTCTTTGACAACGGGGACGGGCAACCGCTTTATTGTCCGGATTACTACACTCAGAACTTTGCGAAGATCTTGAAGCGGGCGGGAATCAAGAACGGTAATCTTCACACGCTCCGACACACTTTTGTGTCGAGGTTGGTGATGGCTGGAGTGGACTTGACGACGGTGAAAGAGCTTGCTGGACATGCGAGCATAAGCACCACGATGAGGTATGCTCACCTGTCTCCGGATCACAAAGCCAGGGCAGTTGAACTGCTATGCTCCGGTGCCATACCGGATACAAAACGGATACATTCTGATACGGACTTCGTTCCCCCTTCTCGTAACTCGTTGGGATTCAATAGCGGGGGCAGGATTTGAACCTGCGACCTTCGGGTTATGAGCCCGATGAGCTACCAGCCTGCTCTACCCCGCGATCTTTTTTCAATATATCTTATACGTTTCGATTGTCAAGCAATATAAAATAAAAGTTTAAAGTTCAAAGTTTAAGGTTTAAAGTTTAAAACTACTCACCTGCCACTGGGAAAAGAAAGGATTTTCATATTACCCTTTTTAAATTACGTTTGATTTTTTCTAGCTTGTTTTATTTTGTTTTTTGCTCGATTGTGTTCTTCCAAGGTGGAAGAGAAAATGTGAGTGCCATCTCCCCTGGCTACAAAATATAGATAGTTTACGTCCGCCGGATGGAGTGCGGCAAGAATGGAAGCTTTCCCTGGATTTCCAATCGGTCCCGGGGGAAGACCGGGATATTTGTAAGTGTTGTAAGGCGAATCTACCTTGAGATCCTTAAGCAAAAGTGGCCGATCAAGCTCAGGTAAAGCATAGATCACCGTGGGATCGCATTGCAGAAGCATCCCCCGTTTCAAGCGATTATGGTATACCGCTGAGATCATCTCCCTTTCTTCCCCATCTTT
>CAYOFL010000044.1:0-23706 GCA_964403165.1 uncultured Ignavibacteria bacterium | reverse complement strand
CTTTTGCGAACCTGCTCCCTCAAGCTTGCCAGTTGCCTCTGCATCAGCATAAGCAACAGAACCAGAATGATTATTACCGCACTACCAAAGATCAAATATTCCATGAAAATGCCTTACATAAAGTAAGTTTCATCGCTTTACACCTCACCCCCTGTTTCCCCCTCTCCATAAAATGGAGAGGGGGACAAAAAGGGGGAGAGGTTTTCGAAGAATTTGTGGGTCAACCCCGCCTTTGGCGGGGTTGACAATTATTTTTGATTTGTCAAGCAGGCTGCGCCATGCTTGACCTACGACTACTTGTTGAACTTAGCTCCTTTAAGGATAATCAGTGCCGTTGATGCTGGCACTCTTGAGGAGCCAATAATCACTTTTGCTAGGTCCTTCTGATTTCACCAGACCCACATTCTTTGCATACCACTGATAGCTGGTGCCATTGAACCCCTGCATATTCCCTGTCCACCCAGAAGCTACAGATTTAAACTTCAGGCAGTTTCGAAAGCTCCCTGCAGGAGTTGTTACATTTTCCACTCCTTCGAAAACAGAAATCCAAATATAGATACCCGAAGTATCGGAAGTATCTGCATTGATCACCGAATCCCCGATTTGAATACTTGCCCTAGCGATAGCAATCGGTCCGCAATCCTTTAAGTCGTCCTCAGGAGCGAAAATCCATCCTGTAGTGTGCGAGTGCCATCTTAAGCCCAAGCTATCATTTGAAAATCCATCGTCTGTATACCGATCCACAAAAAATCCACCAGGTCCAAGGAAACGCGAGCGTCGACCAACAACCACGCTGCCATCGGAGGAGATCCAGGTGCCCCCATCCAATGTCGCTTTCAGCAATCCGCGGGCAGGTCGCGGCCAAGGCCCACTATCAAGGGAATCTGGATCTATGATAAGCTCTCCTTCATCCCATTTTCCGTTGGAAGGCTCATACAACCCGTTGTTATTTCTGTCGATAAACGGGATACCCGGACTCCAGGGATCGTTGGGTCCATCATACTTTCCATTGGAGTTTAAGTCCTCATAGTCTTCTCCAAAATCATGGATGCCATTATAATTGGTATCAATAAACGGCTCGCCCAGGTTAATGTCTCCGTCTACAAAAAGCTCTGGAACGGAATCCTTCACAATTTCCCATATCCACTCGTCTCCTTGGCTGAGAGGAAAATACTCTCTCAACATGAACGGGCCTGTATCTGTTGGTGAGGTAGACTTCTTTGTAGTACAACCGCTGAATAGCATAATGGAGACAACTACCCCTATCCAGATTGCTTTTATCAGAAATCTAGTCCTCACTTTTATCACCTCTCAGCCTGTAATCCAAGCGGAAAAGCTGGGCAATTAGTTAGAGAGAGAAAATGTTATTTTTCGCTCCTCCCGTTCAGGAGAGGATTACTTTACCTCCCTAATTTATCATAAACAAATAGAGATAGAGCCGATCTATCTGTTATCTGCTAACTGCCAACTGCTAACTGGCAACGGCTACTTACCCTCGCCCTGCTTCTTGGCGTACTTCTCCATAAACGGAGCGAAGAGGTCTATGGGCACCGGGAAGATGGTGGTGGAGTTCTTCTCCGTTGCCACCTCGGCTAGGGTTTGCAAAAACCTCAACTGAATTCCCACCGGCGTCTTGCCGATCACCTCAGCAGCAGCAGCCAGCTTCTCTGAGGCCTGGAACTCTCCCTCCGCATGGATGACCTTGGCTCTTCTTTCTCTTTCTGCCTCAGCCTGGCGGGCGATGGCTCTTTGCATATTCTCCGGCAGATCCACGTTTTTGACCTCCACCACCGACACCTTGATCCCCCAGGGTTCGGTCTGATCGTCGATGATATGCTGAAGTTGCTGGTTGATCTTTTCCCGATTAGTCAAAAGATCGTCCAGCTCCACCTGACCCAGCACACTTCTTAAGGTGGTCTGGGATATCATGGAAGTAGCATATAAATAATCTTCCACTGCCACGATGGCTTTATTAGAATCCATCACTCGAAAATAGATCACCGCGTTCACCTTAACCGTGACGTTATCACGAGTGATAATATCCTGAGCAGGCACATCCATGGTAATCACTCGAAGGCTCACCCTCACCATCCGGTCGACTAGTGGAATTAAAAGAATCAGACCGGGACCTTTGGCACCAATCAATCTTCCTAATCGGAATATCACACCTCTTTCATACTCCCTCAATATCCTGACGGCATTAGCCAGGATAAAGAGTGCAATGATTATGATGGTCAGAAGACCCAAACCCATGACAACCTCCTTTTGTTTTGTAAAGCGGTTAATCGCTTATTCTTCGTAAGGACTACAAGATTAAGACTCTCTAACCAAAAATTGTGTCACCTCACTTAGCATGAGATCAGCATTCAACTGTATAAATCTTTCAGTTTTGTGAACAGTTTCCTGAAAGTTTCATCTTGATGCTTATACTTAAAGATTTTCGGTTGAGGAGTGGAGGTGAAAAACATCTCTTCAGGCAGATTATTTTCACTTCTTCTTGGTAACCTTTAAGGTAAGATGTTCCACCCCCGTGACCACTACCTTCTCCCCCTTCTTTATGGGCTGGTCCGCCTCTGCCTTCCAGATCTCTCCATGGATGAACACGTCTCCTTCCGGCTTCAGCGCAGTTCGTGCCACCCCCACTTCACCCATAAGTCCTCTGCCTCCGGTGGTAACCTTCCGTTTTCGGGCTCTGAGAGCTAATCCCACCGCAACTATGAAAAATAAAGCAGTGGCGGCAACAACCATGATTATCACCACCAGCGATGCGCGCATATATGGCAGGGGGGATTCAAACAGAAGCAAAGATCCTAAAACCATAGATATTATCCCTCCAATGGTCAGTGCTCCATGACTTACAATTTTTACCTCCAGTATGAACAAGATCAAAGCCAAAATCATCAAAAGCAAACCGGCATAATTGATGGGGAGCGTTTGCAGGGCAAAGAAAGCTAAGATCAGACATATTCCCCCCACTATTCCCGGGAAGATCGCTCCCGGATTGGAAAGCTCAAAGAAAAGTCCCCACATCCCCAGGGTGAGAAGAATATAGGCGATAGTGGGATTGGAGATCACCTCTAAAATCTGATCTCTTAAGCTCACCTCCACTCTTTTTACTTCGATCTCCTTGGTATTCAGCACCTTCTCACCGGAGGGAAGGTTCACGACCCTCCCATCACAGGAGTCGAGAAGTTCCCGGAGATCGTTGACTACCAGATCGATAACTTTCAGCTTCAAAGCCTCCTTTTCGGTGGCAGATACGCTTTTTCGCACCGACTCCTCAGCCCACTTTTCGTTTCTTCCCCTCTTGCTGGCGATGCTTCTTATGTAAGCGGCGGCATCATTGACCACCTTCTCTGCCATGGTAGAGTCCATCTGCCCCCCGATGGCAACCGGATGAGCCGCACCCATATTGGTTCCCGGAGTCATGGCGGCGATGTGAGCGCTCAGGGTGATGAATACTCCGGCGGAAGCTGCCCGGGAGCCAGCAGGTGAAACAAAAACGATCACCGGCACCTCCGAGTTCAAAATCTTTCTGGTTATCAGGCGCATGGACTCATCCAGCCCACCCGGAGTATTCAACTCAATGACCAAGGCTTCGGCACTATCCTCTACAGAGGAAGCAATGGCTCCGTCGATGATGCGAGCTGAGATTGGTCCAATAGCTCCATCTATGGTGACCAGCTTAACGTGGCGTGGAGAAGCAGAAAGCCCCCAGGCTCCCAGAAAAAAGATCAAAAGCGCAAAGAGCAGAAAAACTTTTTTCATACACCACCCGCACTTTAAAAATGTTTTTGTTTTCCTCAATGTCAAAATATCTCATTGGGTGGAATAATGCAACAAAAATATGATGCGAAATCAACTTATTTTTGATTTGGTATCTGAAAAAAAGCAGATCGGAGAGGTGTTTTTGGAGTGTTCACCTTTAGGTGAACCAGGTTGAAGTTATGATTGGGGCAGGGGCTCGCCCTGAAGGCTTCAACCCTTGCACCATCACAATGTATTTGGAGTGTTCGCCTTCCTTCAACAAACTCAGGACGGTGACAGTTCGACTTCGCTCACTGTCCCTGAGCAAGGTCGAAGGGAGCAAAGTCGAACCGTTAGGCGAACCATTGAGGAGCAGGAGAATGTCTCACAGCTGATTAAACAGATTAAGCTGATACCGACAATTTTAATCTGCTTAATCTGCTGCATCTGCTGTGAGGGGATTTTTGTTACTTTTATGGCGTTATCATCCACAAGAGGGAAGTTGGCCCCGCCCTTGGCGGGATTTCCAACCCCAACAACAGGAGGGCTAAGCAGAAAGGTTGATTCCCACCTATTTTTGGGTGGAGACAAGCTCCACCCCTACGCGATTATGATTTTTATTATTCTCCGCGTAGGGGCGGAGTTCACCTCCGCCCTAACAATTCTTCCTTCAGAGGATTATTTAAGATATATCGCTTCTTTTCGAGATAATCCCTCTCATTTCTGATTATATGATCATAAAAACCCCTTTGCCAGAACTTTTCCAGAACACCAAGCTCCTCTCTGAACTTTTTTGTAACTAAAGACTTAAGTGCCTGAATAACTTGCGACAAGCTAGCATCTTTAGATTTGCCTAAAACAACCATAATGTGAATGTGATCCGACATAATGGCAAAACAGTCGATCAAAATATCAAATCTGTTTTTAAGATTAGCTATTTGTCTTTTAACAATTTTTCTTGCTTTTTCGTTTTCAAAACAGGTCTTCTTTTCTCTGCAACTTATGGTTACGAAATAATAGCCTTCTGAACTGTAATCAAAGCCTTTCAACCGCAGTGAGTTTCTTCTTCTCTTGGTTTTCTTAGGAAACATCAATTGATAACTGTTTCTGGGAACGGATTCTTCCTGAAGGAAATGCCCTACCCCTATATGAAACTTCCTTATGCAAAAGGGCACCAGACTTGAAACCCAGTGCCCTCTCCACGTTGTTTTGTGTCTTACTCTTTAGTCCAATTCACCTAACTCGATGTCATCCGGGAAAACATCTATCCAAATAATGCCTTCATCTTCAACTTGGCAATAGCCTTGGTAGGGTCCAGCTCCTTGGGACACACCTTCTGGCAGTTGAAGATGGTGTGACACCGGAAGACACCAAAGTCTGTGGCTACAAAAGCCAGCCTTTCTTTGCTCTTTCCGTCCCGCGTGTCGTCAATGAACCTTAAAGCCTTCATTAAAGCAGCAGGACCTAAGTATTCTGGGTCTGTGGCTTCAACCGGACAGGAGCCATAGCAGGCGGCACAAAGAATGCAATCAACCCAAGGATCGAGCTTCTTTCTCTCCTTCTCGCTTTGAAGGTATTCCTTCTCCGGAGGGTTTCCTTTAGGGATTAAATACGGCAACACCTTTTTATACTGCTCAAAGAAAGGCTCCAAATCGACCACCAGGTCTTTGATGATGGGAAGGTGAGCGAGCGGTTTTAGGGTAACTTTGCCGCCCAGCTTATCGATCTGGGTTCGACAGGCTAAATTATAGATGTCGTTGATGTGCATGGCGCACGAGCCACACACAGCCGCCCGACACATCGACCGGAAGGCCAAGGTGCTGTCTATGTTCTCAAAGATGTAGATCAGCCCTTCCAGAACGGTCATTCCCTTGGGGCTATCAAAAGTGTAGGTCTGGAAATGAGGCTCGGTGTCCTTATCCGGATCGTATCTTAAGATTCTGAATTCGGTCATAATGAGTATTTCCTTTCTTTAGGTTGATACATCTCAGTCTCAATCTCAGTCTCAGTCTATATTAGTATTTCCTTTCTACAGGTTGATACTTGGTTATCTGAACCTCGCTGTAGGAAAGCTTTGGTCCTTCGGGGGTGTAGGTGGCAAGGGTGTGCTTCAGGAAGTTAACATCATCCCTTTTTGGGAAATCGGTGCGAAAGTGAGAACCGCGACTTTCCTTTCGCGCTAACCCTCCAGCCATCAACGCTTCAGCCACGTCAAGATTTCCCTTGATCTCCAGAACCCAGATCTTGTCGAAGTTGAAACTACTGCCCGAGACGACTGGTCTGATCTTTTTATATCGCTCTTTTAAAACCCTGATCTGCTCCAATCCCTCTGTCATCAGCTTTTCATCGCGGAATAGACCTGCCTTTTCCGGCATCAGTTTTCTTAATTCAGCGTTAATTGTGTAGGGATTTTCATTGCCATTAGACTTAAGCATCTGATTGAAGTTTTCTTCTTCTCTTTTCAGGGCTCGCTCCAAAGCATTGGTCTTGGGTTGTTTCGGTTTATCTTTGGCGTATTCACCTGCGGAAGCTCCTGCTCTTTTTCCAAAGACCACCGTCTCCAGCAAGGAATTCCCTCCTAACCGGTTAGCTCCATGAACGCTAACGCAGGCACATTCTCCCGCCGCATAAAAACCTTTAAGCGGACTTGCTCCATCTATATTTACATCGATTCCCCCCATGTAATAATGCGTCCCCGGTTGAATGGGAATAGGTTCTTCAATCGGATCAATGCCGTTGAAATCCATGGTGATTTCTCTGATTCCAGGGAGACGCTCCATGATCTTGGCCTTTCCCAGATGCCTTAAATCCAAATAAACATAAGCATCGTCGAATCCCCGCCCTTCTAAAATCTCAGTCTGAACACTCCGAGCCACTATATCCCGGGGTCCCAGCTCCATAGCCTTGGGAACATATTTCTTCATGAATCTATCCCCCTCCTTGTTCACCAATATCCCCCCCTCGCCTCTACATCCTTCGGTCATCAAGATATTGCTGGGATAAAGGGAGGTTGGGTGGAACTGGATGAATTCCACATCCTTCAAAGGAATTCCCGCCCAATAGGGCATAGCCACTCCAAAGGCGGTGGAGGGGATGGCGTTGGTGGTGTTTCCATACATTCGACCGGAGCCGCCGGTAGCAAATACCACCGCATTGGCTCCCATAGCCTCAAGCTCTCCGGAATGCATATTCAGGGCAATCACCCCACAGCAGGTATCCACATCCTTTGCCAGTCCGATGACCTCCCATTCATTGTAAACCTTGATATTATGTTTGATCGTCTGTTCAAAAAGGGTTTGCAGGATGTAATGGCCGGTTTTGTCCGTCCCGTAGCAGGTGCGGGGATAACCAGCCCCGCCAAAGGGTCTTTGAGCAATCTTTCCCTCCTCGGTTCGGCTGAAAGGACAGCCCCAGTGTTCTATTTCAAAAACAGCCTCCGGTGCTTGTTCTGTCAAATATATGGAGGTTTCTTGATCAGCTAAATAGTCACTACCCTTGACGGTGTCGAATCCGTGTTTTTCAGGGGTATCATCGTGTGCCTTGGGATTGTTGGCTAAGGCAGCGTTTATCCCCCCCTGTGCCTGTCCGGAGTGGGATCTGGGAGGATAAAGTTTAGAGACTATAGCCACATCTACCTTTTTTTCAGCCGCTGCGATGGCTGCCCTCAAGCCCGCCAGCCCGCCGCCGATTATCAATACGTCATGAAATAACATCTGATCTCCTCCCTTTAATGAGGTGAAAATGCCCGGGGCAAAAAGACAACCAAAGTGATAACCAAAAAGATCACAAATATGACCATGGCTATCCAGAAAATGGTCTTATGGGGCTTGGTCAAAAAGAAAAAATCGGCGATGGTGATGCGGAGACCATTCAAAAGATGAAAAGCCACCACCGCAACCAGCCCGATCTCCAGAAGATGAAAGACCGGGTTTTGAACCTTGGACAACCAGGCGTTGAAACTCCCCTCTCCTCCGATGGAGGAACTCAGGACAAGGAAGTGCATGAAAAGATAAAGCACCAGAATCACGCCTGTTATCCGATGCAAAAGCCAGGCCCAGGTCCCCACGTTTGGGTTTAAGCTCAGCGCATCTTTATATTTTCTGAAAAAGCCTGACTTGGATTCATACATCTTTAAGCTCCTTTGTTAAATGTGAATATCAGGTAGTATCCCCAGACGGAGATGGCAATTCCCAGAACCCAAAGCAGGGTCTTTACTGCTCTGACTGCTTGAGCTTTGGGACGGTAATCATGGATTACCTGCCAGGCTCCGTTGAAAGCATGGAAAAGTCCGGCTGGAACGAATATCAGATAGAAGATCACCCATCCGGTACTATCCAATCGGGAAGTCACCAGATTAAAATCTATCCTCCAGTCTTTGGTGAAATGAAGCACCAGGATATGAAGGATCAAAAAGAAAGCCAAAAAGATCCCGGTGATCCTCTGGAGAAGCCAGCCGTAAGCACTGCCCTTTCCTGTTTTTCCGTTCATGGTGGTTGCTCCTTAAAAGAGGTTATTAGTTTTCTGTCCGAAGCTAAAATCCAATTATGCTTTTTTGCCTTTAGCAAAAGTTTGTTACTTTTGTCACAAGGCATAAATTTATAGAATCCAGACGCCAAAGTCAACAAAAAAATTGAAGATTTTTTTGGGCACGATAGCTGCTTGTCTTAAGTTGATGACTTTTGCATTAGTTTTCTCCTAATAATTTCCACGGTGTGGATGGACTTTTAGACAGACTCGACATCCTTCTTTGATCTTTTACAAAATCATTGGCTACATTTGGGGGGTTCTAAATGCTTAATTCCCCTGAATTCTTAGACCTTTTGCCGGAACTTGGGATAACTTATTTCTTTTCTGCGCAAAATTATAGCTTTTTTTAAATTTGGATAAAGAAATCACTCGTCCTGCCGACAAAATAAATACAAACTTATTGACAAGAGATCAATTCAGCAAAAATGGCTTTCCTTTGAAAGATTTTTTGGAAATAAAAGAGATTTCCTACGGAGGGTTTCCAGAGATTTCCGGTTTGAACCCGAGATTCAAGCCGGGTAGCAAAAAACTTAAGGTGGTTTTAGACATTCGAGTCCCTGAAATTGAACAAGACCCCACCGACCTGTCTTTGATTGTTATGAAACTTATAAAGCTTCTACCCTCTTTGGAAAGACATCAGTGTGGGGAACACCTTTTTGAAGATTTAAAATCGGGCAAGAAGGGTTCTTACACCGAACACTCAGATAAGATAACCAATATCGCCCATATGATGGAGCACGTGATCATAGACTTACAGTCAAACATAACCGGCATGAATTCATGTAGTGGGATAACCTGCGGTTACAAAGATCCCTACTTCAGATTTGACTTATTTGTGGAATGCAAGGACAAAAAGGTGGGAATGTTCTCTGCCTTCTTTGCCGCAGATGTGTTGAAAAGGCTTATAGCAAACAAAAACCTATCCAGAAGATACTATGCCTTGATTGATTTGACCAAATACCTTTATGGGAACAATTCACTGCAACGGCAAACTGAGCTTGATCCCCTGGCTTCTCAAATAGGCTCAGAGTTTGGCTGGAAGAGGAGCTTTGTTTTATCCTTGTTGAAAAAACTTAAAGACTTTGGATTTTTAAATCTCAAACAAGCTTTAGCCACTTAGCAACGATCCAGTGAGGTGGAGAAAAATGAACCATAAATCCCACTTTAAGAATCCGGATGATCTCAAGATAGAGATAGAAAAATTGGTCTCCTTTCAGGAAAACGAAGATCCACTAAAGCCACCCTTGAGGGCAAAAGATGAAAATCCGGACAACCGGGGATTGCCCTCAAAATATCGGAAGGTTTTGACCTGTTCTTTTGTTAACCGGACCACCAATACCACTTCAACGAAGAGGATTGGAGCTGGAAAAGACTAATTTTCCTAAGCTATTGTCCGCACATACGAACCTTGACGTTCATGCAGCAATATCTTGAGAAAGGCAAAAGCGCATCAATCAAGTAGGGGGAACTTAAAAAGCAAAAAAGAGAGGGGGTGAAAAGTATGACCAAGTTCAACTGGAATGATTTCAAAAACATAGAGAGAGTCCCGATGTCTCCTTTCTATCTGCAGGCCAAGATCTGTGATCTGGTTTCCTGCTCTGTTTCCACCAAAGTGAAGGTGGATTCGGTAAATCATGATACTGGAGAGTATCGGATTGTCCTCCATGGCACCCTGGATTGGGATCAACCGGAGACCTGGTGGACCAATCGGTAAGTCAGTCTGATAATGTTTGTGTTTGAGGAATGTCCCCTTACTGAAAGATGTGGTTGACACAAGTGAAATCCAAAAACAAACAAGGAGGGGGTGAAAAGAAGTGGTAAAATTCAGATACCAGAATTTTCCAGCCATAGAGAGGACTCCGAGTTCACCGGCGGCATTGCAATACAGGCTTACCGAGCTTCTGTATAATTCCACCACCTGCAAGTGCAAGGTGGATTCGGTAAATCCAAACACTGGGGAGTATCGTATAGTGCTACAGGGCACACTGGATTATTGGGATGAGTCCGACACAACCAACAATCCGTAAATTGCAGGTCAAAAAGAAAGACTTACAAGAAAAAGAGCCCCGCCAGAGGCGGGGCTCTTTCAAATAATGTTTTAAAGGGGGGACAAGATGAGAAGGCAAAAACCAAGCTCTTCAGCTAAGAAAAACCATCGCTCCAAAAAGCGTTCGCCGACTCTTAGAAAAAGCAAAGCCACCTGGGTAGATCCAACAGTACCTACAACCAAGATCTCAAAACGGAAAAAAATAAAAAAATTGGACTTAAATGAGATGAGAAATAACAGCTGTTGGTGGTTTGGTTAAGATTGAGGTAGGTTTTTCCTGAAAGCTGGTTTATAAAATCTCTTATTTTTTGACAGAGAAATTACGCCCTCAAAAAATGTGAAACGGATTTCACACACTCTATATATATCATCCCTGCTGTACTTTTCATGCCTCCAATATTTTGTCTCTTTATCGAAGCATTGAATCACAGATAGCGATCATCGGAATTGCTATGTCTGCTCTTCTGAGATGAACAGGCTGAAACGATTTAGGCTTGTTTTCGTAATTGAATTGCAAGAACAGATTGTTGGGTAGTCCCGCCAAAGGCGGGACATATCCGACCTACTGATTTTGGGATAATTGAAACCATCATTGGCAGTTTGCGCTCTTTCGCATAAAAGTCTTGATCTTTGCTTTCTTCCCAGTATATTTCGCATGTGAGGGAAAAGCTTTGTAGGTCAAGCATCCCGAAGGACTTGTCCTGAAGCCTTGAGTTGAAGGGTGCTTGACAGAATTTGTAATGTCAAGCAGGTCTAAAGACCATGCTTGACCTACACGGCTATATTTCGCATGTGAGGAAAGGACGATTTCAAAGGATCCCGTGATCCTGTGGAGGCTATATTTGTAGGTCCGAAATGTCCCCATTTGGGGACTTTCGGACAAGAATGCTATAAAGATGAAAGGAGTCTCTGATGAGAAAGAAAATCCAATTAATTGTCTTTTTTATGATGATTTTTTTAGGGGGAACGATGTTTCTTGTCATCCAGCCTGGCATACAACTTCTCGCGGATGAAGAAATCCAAGCAAAAGGAGAGACCATGAAATTGCCGAAACCGATATTTTCCAGTAAGATTAGCTTAGAGGAGGCGCTTTTGGGACGCAGATCGGTAAGGGATTTTAGAAAAGATTCTCTTACCATCGACCAGATCTCACAACTTCTCTGGGCGGCACAGGGGACAACCGCCAAGTGGGGAGGCAGAACCGCTCCTTCCGCCGGAGCTTTATATCCTCTGGAGATATACCTGGTGACAGGAGAGGTGAAAGGACTTAAGCCCGGACTTTATCATTATGATCCGGGAAAACATACCATCTTTTTGAAGAAGAACGAGGATCTGCGAAAAAAGCTTACCCAAGCTTCACTTTATCAGGATGAGATATTGAAGGCTCCGGTTACTTTGATCATCACCGCAGTTTATGAGAGAACTAAGAAAAAATACGGAAAAAGAGGCATCCGGTATGTCCACATGGAGGTCGGTTCTGTGGGAGAAAACATCTACCTGCAAGCAGAAAGCCTCAAATTGGGCACCGTGTTTATCGGAGCGTTTGATGATGAGGAAGTGAAGAAAGTCATGGGAATCGAAGAAGAGCCTTTAGGAATAATGCCTGTTGGGAAAAAGTGATCTTGCTCTGAGGGGTGAATCCACCCGCTATTAAAAAGAGGTTAAAATGAGTTTCGCTAATAAGGTAGCATTGGTGACCGGTAGTTCTCGGGGTATTGGAAGAGCCATCGCCCTGAAGCTGGCGCAGGAGGGATGTTCTCTGGTGATCAATTACCTGTCCAACAGCCGGGCGGCTGAAAAGGTGGTGGAGATGATCAGAAAGATGGGAAGGGATGCTATCTTTCTTCAGGGTGACGTTTCCAACTTGAAAGAAGCAAAAGAGTTGATAAAGTTGGCAAAATCGAAATTTGGCAGAGTGGACATTCTGGTCAACAATGTGGGACCCTTTCTTTATAAGACGATTTTTGATACCACTATTGAGGAATGGCAAAAGATTTTGAATTCAAACTTAAACTCGGTCTTCTACTGCTGTAAATCGGTAGTGCCCATCATGAGGGAACAGAAGTCCGGAGTGATCATAAATATCGGTGCGCCCAACTCTGAAAGGACTGGAGGCTATCTTCGCACCTGTGCCTATGCGGTGGCTAAGACCGGTATGGTGGTTTTTTCAAAAAGTCTAGCAAAGGAGGAAGCCCCAAACGGAATACGCATCAACGTGGTTAACCCCGGATTTATTGAGACGGAAGCTTACACCGAGGACATGAAAGAATCGATGCCTGAACAAATCCCACTGAAAAGATTGGGAAAACCAGAGGATATCGCCAACGCCGTGGCATTTTTGGCTTCAGATGAGGCAAGCTATATCACCGGCAGTGTGCTTAACGTGCATGGTGGTCTATGGTGCTGAAAACCCTTAGTCCCGTAGTCCCGCGGTTTTGCTTCCAGTACAGTTTTTCTGGAGTGCCCATATGGGCAGTTTTTGACTTAAAGAAAAATCTTTTTTGCACTCCGCATGGTGGGGTGGGGGTTCAACCCCCACCCCAACAGAATGTGCATGGTGGTCTATGGTGCTGAAAAGTTTTTGATTAAGATGGACAGTTTGTAGAGAGGGCATCTCTGCTGTCGAATTTTTAAATATAGTTCGGTCAATCCAATATGATAGTAAAACCTATCATATCTCAAGCTCCTGCGGATATTTTTAGTGAATTTTGTTGAAAAGGATTCAGTTAGTTTTTGCTTCAATATGAATCAATCTGATAACGTATAATTTATTGAGAGCCAGCATAATACCTTAACACATCAGTTTTCTTCACTGCAAATGGAATTGCCTCAAGAATTGAATGTGATCTTTTAAAAAAGCTAAGCTGGCAGAGGGAAAGGTTAGAGTATAAAGCTTTAACTTTGTCGTCACACCTTTGAATTTTTTGGTGATTTCTGACTCAGACTGAACTTTTGCGCACAGACTTTTTTGTTGGCACTTTTTTTATCAGAATACCGCCAAAAATAACTTGACAGAAAGGAATTATATCTTAAATTGATAATGAGGGATAAATTCAATCAGGACGATTATCACAAGTGTTTTTCTCGTTTGTGGAAAACTAATGTTTTAGGAGACTGAGTTTTTCTCTCTATTAATAAGTAAAAAAGGTGAAATTTCCCTTTTCATCACTTAAGGAGGCGATTGAGACATGAGGTGGCTTAATTCAAAAGTTTTTGAGGGCCACAGGTTTTCCTTGTTCAAACAGATAGTCTTCTTTTCCATCCTCCTCTGTTTTCTGGTTGTTTTCAACCTTTGTCTTGCAGGTGGTTTGACCGATCCCAACCCGGATTGGGAACACCCTTGGGATGATTTGCGCAACACTGATCCGAATGAAAATCCCCCAGGTCCTCTTGGGTCAGATGATTGGTTTATACTTGAGTTTGGATTTGATTTCTGGATCATATTCCATCTTGAGTTGACGGGACAGAAGGATGGTCTTGGAGAAGGGAAGGCTTTTAGGTCTTCTGAGAAAAACCGTGGTCATATTTTTATTCTAATCAAGTAAACAGGATCATTTGGTAAAAATTGAAAATGGAGAATCCCGACAAAAAAATTGATCTTGTTTTATCTCTGGCGGAAAGAAGAGATTTTGAGTCCGCCCAGGTGGAGTTAGAGAAGCTGAAGAAAGGGAATGATGCTTCCTCCGCTCACTCAGGTGAGGTATATTATCTGGAGGGTCTGATCCTCTATGGGCAAGTCCGCTACGGTGAAGCTTTGAAAAAAGCTACCCAAGCTTACCAGCTTTTGAAGCACACTTTAAGAAACAAAAGAATTGCCCAGGTGCAACAGCTTTTAGGCAATATCTTAGTTGCCACCGGCGAATTGAAGAGGGCTGAAATCGAATTACAAGATGCGGTAGCTTCCTTCCGTCGGGCAGGAGATGAAAAGGGAATAGCAGTAGCTTATAATAAGCTGGCTCAGATATTCTTTATCCAAGCCGAGTTTGATCGTTCCATCGAATGTTTAAATCAAGCCACCGAACACGCTAAAAAACTCAAAGAAGGACAGCTCATGATTGCCCGCCTCTCCGGCAACCTGGGCAGAATCTACCTGCTCATGGGAGAGTGGACCAAAGCTTCCAGACATTTGCACGATAGCAAAAGACAAAATGAGCTTTTGAAAAATGAGGTCAGCGTATGCAAAAATCTTCTCTCGTTAGGTTATGCGGCTTGCCAGCAGAGAAGGTTCAAAGAGGCAGAGGAATTTTATGAAAAAGCCCTGCACATTATCCAGAAGAGCGATCTGAGGAGGGAGCTGGCTATTTATCACGAATACTGTGCTGAATTGGCTTTTGAGCAGAAGGATTATGATCAATCTTCCCGGGAAATCTCCCGAGCTACTCAGATAGGGGAAAAGATTGCTCCCCAAAGCAGTCTGCTCTGTCAATCTTACCGCATTCTGGCGCAGGTTCAACTTGCCACTCAAAGACTGAATCTGGCAGAAAGTTCTTGCCGGAAATCCTTAGAGCTTTCTTTGCAATTAAATGAAAAAGTAGAGGAGGGGATCGTTTATCGGGTGTGGGGGCAGATTTATGCCCAGAGGAATAATAAAAAGCTGGCTAAAGAGAATTTCAGGTTAAGCACGATCTGTCTGGAGAAGATAGGATGCAAATTTGAGTTAGCCAAAACTTATCTCTGTGCTGGGGAGGAGGCAGTATTTGATCCCAAAGAGACACTGGAGTATCTAATTAAGGCTAAGAATCTGTTTGAGGAGCTTTTCTCCGAAAAGACACCAGGAATTGCTTACTATATGGGGTCCACCAAATTTGCTGAAGCTTCGGTGCACTTTGAAATTCAGAATTACGATAACAGTATCGATTGCCTGAATGAAGCCGAACTTCTGTTGGGAGGATCTGCTTTAGACGAATCCGCAACCGGAGAGGAAAAACTGCTTCAGATTTCACAGCTCCGCTTGCAGGTGGAAAAGGTAGTAGCAGAAAAAAGCGTCTCCTTTGAAAACCGATACAATATCTTTAGGCGATTTCTCTCTGAAATTGAGTCCCAGGAGGTCTCAGAAACATGTGCGACAGATCAGGAGGAGGAGATCAGCCAAAATCTTTTGCTTCTGGCAAAGAAACTTCAAGCAGATCGGGGCTTTATTCTCCTGAAAAATGGTGAAGATCAATCTTCATCTCCCATCTTTAGTTTTAATCTCTCATCGGAGGAGATACAACAGATTCGCTCCAATTCATATCGTCTGAATGGAGAACTTACCTCTTTGAGCAAACCAGTCTATTCCACCTCAGGCAAAACCGATCTCTTTTCTGGAAAAGGACAAGAAGTATTTAGTCTGCTTCTTGTTCCATTAAAGATGGGTGAGGAAGTTAAGGGGGTTTTATATCTGGATCGGAAGAAAAATGGTCGTCTCACCCAGCCGTTCCGAAGGGATGAACTTAATTTGACGGTAGCTTTTGCGGACATAATAGCTCTGAGGTTGGCTGAAATAGAAAACAGAAAATTAGGGGAGGAGAATCTAAGATTAAAACAACAGTTAAAAGAAAAAAGCGCATTCTCCAATATCATCACCCAGAACAGCCATATGCTGGAGATATTGTGGAAGCTCTCCCAGGTGAAGGATACCAATCTCTCCATACTGCTGGAAGGTGAAACCGGAACCGGCAAGGATCAGGTCGCCAAAGCTATTCATTATAACAGCAATCGAAAGAATAAGAATTTCGTGGTGGTAAACTGTGCCGCATTTCCGGAGACCCTTTTAGAGAATGAGCTTTTCGGTCACAAAAAGGGTGCCTATACCGGAGCTTCGCAGGATAAGAAGGGACTTATCGAGGAGGCGGACGGGGGAACTTTGTATTTAGACGAGATAGCCGAGATCAATCCTGCCACTCAAATCAAGCTTCTGAGGGTTCTGGAGGAAAAGGAGCTTACCCGGCTGGGAGAGACCAAGCCTCGAAGGGTTGATATTCGGGTCATCTCTGCCACCAGCCTGAACATAAAAGAACAGATTGAGAAAGGGCTTTTTCGCAAGGATCTGTTCTTCCGCTTAAATACCATACATGTCCAGTTGCCTCCTTTAAGAGAGCGCCAGGAGGATGTTCCTCTATTGGTAAGTCACTTCATAAAAATTCACAGCGCGGAAAAAGAAGACCAACTCCCTCAACCTTCTCCGGCCATAATGGAGCTTCTGGCAAATTACGACTGGCCCGGAAATGTAAGAGAGCTGGAGAATGAAGTGAAAAGGTTGGTGGCAATAAAGGATGGCGAGTCGGTGGTGGCGGCAGATATGCTCACCGAGAAGTTTGGAATGGAAAAAGAGCAAAGCTTGACTGAACTCTCCCTGTATGATAGAGTGGCAACCTGGGAAAGGCAATTTATCATTAAGGCATTGATCGAGAACAATTGGGTAAAAAAGGCGGCGGCTGTATCTTTGCGCATTCCAGAATCCTCTCTTCGGTTCAAAATCAAACAGCACAAGATAAAAATACCCACCCAAGGATAAGCTTCGAATCGTCTTTACTGATGCCACCTTCAGGGTGGCATTTTTTGTTGTCCTCTTTTTATGAACGATGAGAAAAAACCTAAAAGGGCGAACCTACGTGTTCGCCCTTATGCACTTAAAGCTCTGAGCATAGAGACTCTAATTGCATCCATCTTGTGGGGGCGGTTGCGAACCCGGCGGATAGTTCTTGTACAGATAATTTAACAGATAGTTTATATCGCCAATATCTATCACGTCGTCGCCATTGACATTGCCCACACACAACGGGTCCGGTGGAGAAAGACCTAGGAAAACGTAATTAATCAGCACGATTATGTCACCCACGTTCACTATTAAATCTGCATTGCAATCACCTGGAGGTGGGGGAGTGGGTCGGAATACTTTTACAGCTTCCAAGGCGTTGACCCTGCCTGAGCCCAGTTTGCCGATGTAAGGATAATTTCCGGGGATGCCGTAGATGTTATCGGCTGTGTTTATTATGGCGTCTCGGACCTGAGCATTGGTTGCCCACCAGTTGCACGACCACACCATAGCCGCCACCCCGGCTGCAAAAGGAGCAGAGGCGGAAGTGCCAGCCCAGTTGTTGAGGTAGCAATAATAGTCCCACCACTTATTGTCGCGATCTGGTACCATGTTCCTCCCTGGCGCGCAAATATCCACCCAGGTGCCATAAGTGGAATAGCCTTCCTTCACATCATTGCCATCAGTTGCGGCAACAGCTATAACGTTTGGATAGGCGGCTGGATAATTAAGCACTTCGTTTGAGTCATTGCCAGCAGAGGCTATCAAAAGCAAACCAGCACCCCATGCTTCGTCTAATTTGGCATGTAACATGGCATTGTCACCAGGACCACCCCAGCTCATGCTGATTATCCTTGCGGCTTTGTTCATTCCGTAATCGATGGCATCGATTGCATCCCAATCGTCCCACATTCTGGCGATCATGATTTTACTGAACCAAGAGGTTCCTGCCACAGTCCCTGTGTCATTCCAACAAACCCAAGTGGCCTCCGCCTGACTGATCCAATTGTCCGTAACCGCCGCCGCAGTTCCCGCAGTTTTATCGCCATGGTCAAGCCAGGGATAAACAGGGTCCTCCCCAATAGCTGGATCAGGGTCACCATTCATAAAATCCCAGCCCACCAGATCATCATAGTAGCCATTATAGTCATCATCGTTCCCATCCAGATCGCCGGGATCCAGAACCCATCTATTTTGGGTTGGGTCCCATTCAATGGTATGCCCATCGCCATCTGCATCCTCGCCATAAGGCCATTGAGCATTATTCTGCCAGACATTGTGCACCAGATCAGGATGTCCATAATCCGTGCCCCCATCGATAATCTGGATAATAATAGATGGTGATCCATTGGTGTGCCTCCATGCTTCCGGACATTTCATCTTGCTAAGCCCCCATTGTTGAGGAAAATAATAATCACTGGGTGTAAGATGAGGCTTGCGAATATAATTCAAGCTCCCCATGTTGATATGAATATCCGCAAGATAAGAAGAAAGCACCTGATCTGCATTGACAGAATCCGGAAACTTCAAAAGATAGAAACCCCTGCTAATCTCCGATGAAGTGCCAACAGGCGTTTCAAAGGCATAAACACTAAAGAGAGCGTTCAAGCTATCAATGGATGGGAGCCCGGTTATGATTATATCTTCTCCGTTTGGGGTGGGAGTGATGGGGAGATATTCATGTTTGATGTCAATCATTATCTGCCCTGGAACGAAATCCTGAGCTTGGGCAATGCTGAAGACTGCGAAAAGAACCACAACGCCGAAAAAGAAAAGTGAGTTTTTCATTTTTTAAACCTCCATGTCTTTGTAACGTTTAATAGTTACCACTTACCTGTCACTGTGAATTTCTTTCCTTCTTTCAGTCCTGTTTAATTGTTTCCTCTGATCACTTGACTAAAACCAACTTACGAGTCTCTTTGTAATCGCCTCCGATTAATTGATAAAAATAGATTCCACTACTTACCTCCCTACCACTATCGTCCTTACCGTCCCAGCTAATAGAATGATGTCCCTTAGATCGCACCCCATTTTCTAAAGTTTTCACCTTCTGTCCCAAAAGGTTGTAAATGCTTAAATTTACATGGCAATCCTCCTTTAATTCATATTTGATGACAGTTGAGCTGTTAAATGGATTAGGGTAATTTTGGAACAAATGGAAACTAAATGTTTTATTGTGATCCAAGTCGTCCTCAACGCCCGTCGTTGCACCCAAATAGTATATGCCTGACGTATCCCAATGGACGTCCATTTCATACCCTATGAAAACTCCGTACCCTTGACCCTCTGAATCCATTACAAATCGAAATTCGCTCGGCCAATATGGCTCAGTATACAGTATCTGGTAGGGCTCAAACCAACTTCCTTCTTTGTTGGTAGTGTAAAAATAATTATGTGTGGGAATCAAGAACCCCATCTTTATTAAGCTAACATGAATGTGGTCTTGTCCGTCTATGAATGCCCACCAGAATGATAGATCATCTGCATCTGGTTGGTAAGTTGGATCTGGACCAATCCAGGTGCTGTCTTTACTTTGTTTATGATAATAAAAGTCAAAATATCCCGTTTTGCATTCCCAATCTTCACATCCACCGGTAAACAAATGAATCCTCCCGTCCCCTCCAGCCAATAGTCTGTGACCCACATATGAGTAAAAGGAAACTGTAGGTTTTGGGATAGTATCTACCAGCCAGTTGGTGCTATTCAAGCTGTCATTCCGAGTATAAAAATCAGTAGTCCAAGGAGGTTGATTATACAAAATGTGTGCAATACCATCCTTCTCGACTGTAAATCTACCCTCTGCTCTGAACCCCCCTGCAGAAAGAGGAGGTGGAACCTGCCTCTTTACCCACCCCCCTGAGGAGTTGTTGGCATACATCACCCTACGCCACACACAACCTATGGAATCAAATTTCACGTGCCAGACGAGGTGAATGTTGCCTAATGTATCGAAGTCCATGGCTAAGGAGCTATACTCCGCATTCTGTCCATAACTAAGGGAATCTATCTTAACCGGCTGCCAATTGGGTTCATTACTATTAGTATAGTAAAGCGTCTCTGCGCAGCCGAAGTATGGATAGGAGACGTAAAATATGTTAGTGAGTCCTGTTTCTACATCATAACCCACATATTTCTCGTAGCCACATAGGTCAAAGGGAGCGTAACCTATTTTTTCCGGTTGGCTCCATTCACCGCCTTTCGCCTTGGTCATAATGAAAAGGGTATCACGGTATGGTTGCACTTGTGGGTCCCATTTCCACTGTTGATAGAATAGAAATAATTTATCACTTTCATCTATATATAGTCCTAATATCTTTTTCTCTGATTGGTTATAAAACAGCCCTTGCACCTCTGCCCCTTCCCACTGAGCTTTTGTGCTGGGGCACAACAAAATAACGAATGATGAATAAAGAATGACGAAAAGACTTGTCCTGAAGGCTCGTCCTGAAGGAACAATTTTTTTCATCTCTATTTTCTCAAGATCAATTCTTAATTGCGGCACAAAGGTCAAATCCCCATCAGATCAGACAATCTGAAAGAGACTTAAAGAAGTATTTCCTTCCTCCCCAGTATAAAGATAATTAATCCTCTGCATCTGTCAAGCATTTCTTTCCGAATGTTCAGAAATAGTCCTGATGACAAGAGGGGGAAACTCTGTATGGATGAAAGCCCGGTTACAATTACGCCTTGCCCCTTTCTGCTGGGTTGAGATTGTATGTATGGATCCTGCGGACAGGATGAATCCCTGGTGGATGATGGAGACCCCCACACGGGAGGGCATACGCCCCCGTCCGGGCGTGTCCGGGCGTCGGCTCATCTGGGATAACATCTACCAGGAGCTAAGAACTCAAACTCATGCGCATCCAGGTTGGGGAGGAGGACCACCTCTATACAGGTAATCTAACAGGTAGACCACGTCAGCGATATCAATTATGCAATCGGCGTTGGGATCTCCGGCTGCCAGAGGGTCGGGAGGTGGACCGCCTTTATAAAGATAGTTAATCAGATAAACCACATCTGCCAAAGCCACCAACTCATCCCCATTAGCATCACCCGCCACATAGGGGCTCTGCTGTGCAGCCAGCACCGCCTCATAGGCATCGATTAAGCCCCAGCCATAGGTATTATCTTCTCCGGGAACACCTAAGTTGACTGCGGTATTGATCAATATTTGTTTGACCGAGTCTACGTCCAAATCGGGATTTGCCTGTCGCATTAAGGCTACCACTCCTGCTACATGCGGACCCGCCATGGAGGTTCCGCTCCACCAGTACCACTCATACCCGCCTCCGGGTACGGATGAGTAGACCTGCACTCCGGGAGCCACCACTTCTGGCTTTTTATCCCCTTGAGGGCAGTCGGAAGGACCCCGACTGCTGAAGTCGGCAATGGGAAAAGGAAAACTGTAGTTGGTTGCATCAACGGCTCCCACGGAAAAGTTGGTGGTGGGGGTGTTGCATATGTTAGCTGGCGATCTATGAGTTTGTGAAGCAGGACCCTCGTTTCCAGCAGAAAAGATGCAGACCACTCCAGCCGCTTCACAGTTTTCTATAACAGTTTGCCACCGGTAGTCACAATCTTCATATCCAGTAAACCAGCTATAAACGCCCCAAGAATTTTGAACCACATCCGGGACATCATCGGTAGTTCCTGGGTCTCCATCCGGATCGGCAAACCACTGAAAGGCATCCAGAACATCGTTGTCGAATTCTGAACCAACCCCCTGGTTAATGGCGTTATCTGCAATCCACTCAGCTTCCCAGGCTACCCCAATGGTATCACCGGTGGCGGCTCCCAGACCGCACATAGTCCCCATCACGTGGGTTCCGTGACCATAATAATCGTGGGGAGTGGTATCGCCGAAGCCCAGAGCGTCTCTCCAGCATTCCTGCCAGGGCTCATGGTTGCCTCTCCATCTACTGGAGAGGGCGGGATGGGTTCCATCCACTCCAGTGTCTAAATTAGCCACCAATCTCTTCCTGCCGGTGATGCCCAGTTCGCGCCATACCCTGTCTGCATTTATCGCTTTCAAACCCGGGGTAACCCCTATTCCCTTCTTTGGTATTATCACCGACCTGGTTCTGTCCCCCACAGGCTCAATCAGGCTCACCTTGAAATTTGCCTCTATAATGTCCACATCTTCGCGAGTCGCTATCCTCTCCAACTCCTCTCTTGTAGCCTGCACTACCAAAAGATTCATAATCCAATAAGGGGTATATCCCCCTACTGAACCTTCCCTTTTCTTTGCATCAAGATAACTAATTATGCCCCCTTGAGACTTAGAAGCGGCAGATTTCAGTGCAGAGATTACTCTCAGGTGCCGCTTTTTCATGGTTGCCCTTTCCGCCTTCAAAACAGCATTCAATGACTTTATGTCAGCCTGATCTGCCATGATCACGATGGCAGAAGCAAGCTCGTGCGGTGGCAAGGTCTTGAGGTACTCTGCAAAGTTTTGTTCTATTTCTCCTGCAGGAAGGTTGGTGATCAAGAAGAGAACACACACTAAAAAAGACATACTGGTAAAAGTGATCCTCAAAACGGTGGAGAAATTTAACCGTTTTCTCATATCAAACCTCCAAAAATTTTAAGGTTAAAAGATTAGTGTTACGTCGAGTTTTTTTGTCCAAAAAACAGTCAGCGAAAATTCTACACAAGTTTAACTTCTTCAAGAAGCTATAGATTGCTTACTGGCTGTGTTCCTTAAATCTATGAATGGCTCCACACCCCATAGAAGGGTTAGCAAGTATTGTGAAAGTTCACCTGCTCCTCTTCTCACAAAATACCCAGACGATCAAGCCTAAGCATAAAATACAAAATTTTTCAGAATTGTCAAGGATTTGATTTGGTGGAAGGAGACCAACAAGCCTAAGAATGATCAGTCTTAGAAGAATCATCTGTCAAGTTGGCACGCATGAGGCAACTGAGAGATAAAGCAGTCGGCCATAATGATTGCTTCTTCACCTGTAAGAAAGACTGGGGGGCTTTCAGTTCTTCTTGCACCAGGTGCTCTATTTGCATTTGTGGTATAGGGTACTTAAACGGTTTGACTTCCTTGAATATGATAGCGCTCACCTCCGATGCACCGTTGCAATATGAGGCGAATTCGTCAAAGGTGCACCCGAGCTCATCTTTCCAATCTGACCAAATTTTGTCAGGAGAACTTGTTATGACTTCGCCTATGACTGCCTCCCCAACGAAATGCCTTGAAGGAGAAGAAGCGTAAAGGAGGGCCGTAGCACCCTTCCATTTAGTTGAAAATCGTCTTCTAATCTCAACTCTTTTGCTTCCGTTAATTATTCTCTCAGCATAGGTGGGTCGAATGCTAAACACCAAATCGCAGTGCGCCCTGTTGCCGTTTAAGGTGAAATTCTCGATTATCGAGGGAAGTTTATTAACTACACCTTGCCAAACATTCTTGAAGTTTGCACTACAAGCTAGTTCTTCGTCAAACAACCTGTATTGGATTGCGGCAGGTCCATGATTTACGAATCCGTAGGTCTTAAAAAACTGCTCCAATTCGAACCACAATTCTGATGGGGCGGTGAAATGAAAGTGACTTGCTATATTTCTAAGCTCGTTGGCCACCAAAGCAACTAGGAGGTGTCCGAGACCCTTCTTCTGCTCTTCAGGGAGCACGCGAAGACTACAGAGCTTAGCATCCGTCTCCTTTCGAATTACAGCGGAACCGATGGGGCGGGAATGCTGGTAAACCAAAAAGGCAACCCTGTTCTTTTCTTCTAAACCAGGGATAACCTTTTTTTTGAACCAAATATCTATTCCGGGGTAGAGGTCTTCGCATTCCTCCACCATTTCTTTTAAATGATTCAAAGAGTCAGGAGGAGGTACATAGTCCCCACCAAATTTCACT
>CAYOFL010000043.1:0-24006 GCA_964403165.1 uncultured Ignavibacteria bacterium | reverse complement strand
ATCTCCGGAGGAGAGTAATCTTTGTCTCTAATTTTCACCCTCACGTCTCCATTGGGAGCTTCCACGATCTTGAAAGGAACTATCTTCTCCTCTTCTTGAACCTCGTTGTGCTTTCTACCCATAAATCGTTTGATGGAGAAGACCGTATTTTCCGGGTTGGTGATGGCTTGCCTTTTTGCCACCTGCCCAACCAGCCTTTCACCCGTCTTGGTGAAAGCCACCACCGATGGTGTGGTCCTCATCCCCTCCGGGTTGGGAATAACTTTCGGCTCACCCGCCTCCATCACCGCCACACAAGAATTGGTTGTCCCTAAATCTATTCCGATTACTTTTGCCATTTATTCTTACCTCCTAACGATTAATTGTCCTGATTGTCGCAGTTCGTAACGGACAAGGTATCCGTTACCAACTTGAGGGATGTATCATTTATCCTTATCTTTGTCTTCTTCTTTTTCGTGCATGGGTTTTCCTTTGGAAACCATCACCTTTGAAGCTCTCAAAAGTCTATCGTTGAGCATGTATCCTTTGTTTATTTCGTTCACTACGATCCCTTCTTCGTATTCGTCGCTTTCTGCCTGAGTGACTGCTTCGTGAAAGTTAGGATCGAATGGTTTTCCTATCGCATCAATTTCTTTGAGACCGTCCTTGATCAGGATATCTTTTATGTGCGCATAAATCAGCTCCACCCCCTGGTGAAAGCTATCATAATCATTGGAGGTTTTTGCAGAATCCAAAGCACGCTCAAAATTGTCCAGAGTGTCCAAAAGCTTTAAGATCAGATTCTCATTGGCATTTTGGTACACATATTCAAACTCTCTGGCGGTCCGTTTTCTATAGTTGTCAAACTCTGCCGCCAGCCTCAAGAGCCGATCCTCCAGTTCTTTCACCTGCTCTTCACTTTTGGCAAGCCGCTCCTTCAAAAGTTCGATCTCGGTTGCTGGTTTGGGTTCCTTTTTTCCCCTTTTCTCCACAACCTCAGTCTGCCTTTGATCTTTGTCCTTCTTTTTGTCTTCCTTTAGATGTTTTTCTTTGCTCAACTTGGATTATTCCTCCTTTGGAATGAATAAAGATGAATTTTTTCTTCTACTTGGAAAGCATCTCACTTAAAAGTTTAGCCGTGTATTCCACCAGTGAAGCCAATTTGGAGTATCTCATCCGGGTGGGGCCGATTATCCCGATGGTTCCCCGCACCTTTCCTGCTTTGTAAGGTGAGGTCACCAGACTGCACGATTGCATCTCTCCTCTGTCTATCTCTCTTCCGATGGTGATGGTGATTCCCTCCTTGATTCCTTTGGCAGAAACAAGTTCTGCCAAGAGCTTCTTTTCCTCAAGCACCTCGATCATGCTTCTTAGTTTTTCTCTGTCTTTGAATTCAGGTTGATCCACGATATTGGTGGTTCCTCCCAAATGCATCTGCTCTGCATCGGTGAAGTTTAAAAGATTGTCGGTCGAATTCAAAAAGAGCTTTATCAGCTTTGGATCATCCGCCGACGTTTCTTTCAAACGCACATCGATGGAATCCTTAATCTCTCCCAAGGTTAGCCCGGAGAGTCTCTCATTAAGAATACGAGCAGTCTTCTCCACCTGTTCTAAGTCAATAGAAGATTCAGCTTCCAACAGCACCGTCCTGACCAACCCGTGTTTAACCGCCAGAATCACCAAAATCTTTTTGTCCGCTACTGGAATTAAATTTATGCTGGTCAGAATACCCTTGTCAAACCGGGGGGCGATGGTCAATCCCAATTGTTTGGAGACCGTGGCCAGCACTCTGGCGGTCTGCTCTAAGATATCCTCCACTGCGGCATAATCTGCACATATCTCCCTTCTGATTTGATCCTCCTCAGAAGGAGTGAGAGCTTCCAGCCCCATCATGCCGTCCACATACACCCGGTATCCTTTGTCCGTGGGAACCCGCCCGGCTGAAGTGTGTGGCTGGGTGATAAGTCCCATCTCTTCTAAGTCCTGCATGGTGTTCCTTACCGTAGCGGGGCTTATTCCCAACTTGTATTTTTGTGCCACCACTTTGGAGCCTACTGGCTCAGCAGTGGAGATATAATAATTGATCAGGGACTGAAGAACGAACCTCTCCCTTTCGGTCAAATTCTCAAAAGCCATCATCTACCTCGTAATCTTTTTACCTTCAATAAATTAGCGCCCACCTGGCACTTTCCTCACGAGAGTGCTAACCAATTGAAAAATAAGCTGATACTAATAGCTTGTCAAGAGAATTTGCCACTTGTATATAACTCATAGCAAATATTCGCAGAAAAGTTTTGCTTTATTTGCATCTTTGTTTAACTACACATAAACAAAATGATATAAAGCTTCTGAAATCCCTGTTGCAGGGAGGTTTCTTTAAGCGGTCAAGTCTTATTTTTTCTGGAAAATTTTCTCACACTTCTGAGGCATCCTCAGGTTTATAAATGTTGTCTGTCCTCCTCTATCTTGCTGATTTAATTTATCTCGTAACTCCATTAGCTTAATCTCTTCATCAAAGGTAATGGCAACTCTCCTCCACCTTTGAGAGGCTCGTATCAAGGTGGCAAAGACAAGCTTCAACCCACTTTTCTCATCAAACAAGCCCCGCCTTTGGCGGGGCTTCTGCGTTTTTCCTCCAAGAAGGAGCGCTCCACCAGGTTAGTGGAGGTGATGAACTTACGATGTCTGGGTGGACACTTCAGATGATTTAACCGCGGAAGGATAAAGATTGGCAAATCTATCTCTGAAGGCCTGGGCTTCCCTTAAGGCGCTTGGCTTCACCGTAAAGGAGGTTACCGACGTCATATATCGTCAATACATGCTGGACGATAAGGAGGGGGTTTTAGTCTCCTTCGTGGAGGTGGGAGGAGTTGCCAGCACCGCTTTGTTGGAGGATGGGGATGTGATCAAAAAGGTGAAGGAATCGGAGATTGAGAATCTGGATGACTTCAAGAAAAGCTTAGATCAGGCAAAGGATAATGAACAGATAATGTTGACGGTGAAGAGGGGAAAGAACCTAAGATTCGTTTTGCTGCTCCCGAAACAAGAGGAAAAAGGGGCCACACCTTAGAAGGATGCGATACAGCCTCCGCCGCCGGGGGGCGGACCAGAGACTTTTGTGGTTGAAATAAAAGTTTGCATTCTTTGGCAGGTTGTTGATATTTCGATGTCGGCACCGGGCTTACTGGCGGTTCTGGCGTTACTGCCAGATCGGACAGGGGTTGTGACCCCTTTGCGCCAGAAAGGGGCGGGGGTGTAACCCTTTCCACCCCAGCAGGATGTTTCGACGTCGGCGCCGGGCTTACTGGCGTTTCTGGGCTTTCTGGGCTTTCTGATGCTCATTTTGAAAAATTTTCATCATCTGTAATCATGTCCTCGCCTTTATCCCCTTCCTACCCAGGGGGATAGGTGTATCCGTCCATAAGTTGATGGTGGTGAGAAAGGCGATCGCAAAAGGCTTTTTCTTTGAATATGAGCCTTATTTCGTCTCATATAACTCTCCTTGATAACAGGGGGAGTATCTCGATCACCATAAAAATCGTAGTGCAATTGCCTTTTGGGGAAGTTAAGACTTTGCGCTGGAGGACCTTTTGAGCCGCTCTAATTTCTTGTTCGTCACGGTCAGACGACCCCACCCGTACGGGCGCTCGCCCCCAGACGGGCCCCCTGCAGGCCTGTAAGGCGTATGGGCGTCTGGGCGGATGCCTTCCAGACGGACCTTCGACGTCCGTGATGGAGACATAGAAGATAACGGATTCATCCTGATCCCCCGCCAAAGGCGGGGGAGAACGGACGAGGGCGTCCGTTACCAACCAGAGAGGGTGAAAGGATGTGTGGGCCACCTTGGATTTCCCCCTCACCTTAATCCTCTCCCCTAAGGGGAGAGGAAAACAGAATTTTCCCCCTGACTGCCGCCTATGGTAATCGTCCCACAGCAGAGCTGTGGGCCACCCGTCCCACGGACTGCAAATTCACAGGAAATTTAGAAAAACACTTCCCCATTGTCAACAGTTTTTTAAGAAACCAGGTGATTCCGTTGAGAGGCAAAATTCATCACAGCTGATGGAGCAGATTAAGCAGATGAGAATTGCTGGTATCAGCTTAATCTCATTAATCAGCTGTCCCAGACGCCCGCCCGTTTGGGTGGAGGTCTCCGTGAGGTAATCTCCTGCTCCCCCTCGGTCCGCAGGTGTACTCCCACAGCACCTATGGAGATGCTTCGCATCTGGTTCTAACACGGAGAATAACCTAATCGTACCGCATCTGTGGATGCGCGAATTATCCATCGAAAAATGTTGACAATTTAAAGTAGGCAATATATATTTGTTGTTTCGCAAATGTGGAATTTGCGTTGAAAAAACTGAGATTTTGAGTAAAACAAGACCGTCAGTTGGTTAGATTATGGAAATAGGAGATTAGGACAAACATTAACAATCACGTATTATTTTCAGGAGGTTTTATGGCAGACGCAAAGGTCTACAAGAATTTCATAAACGGCGAATGGGTAGATTCGGTCACCGGCAAGACGTTTGAGAACCGAAATCCAGCAGACACCCGTGAGCTTCTGGGGAAGTTTCAAGCCTCCAATGAGGAGGACGCCAACAATGCAATTGCTGCGGCTAAGGAGGCTTATAAGAAATGGCGACTGGTCCCGGCTCCGAGAAGGGGGGAGATTCTGTTCAAAGTGGCGGAAATTTTGGTAAAAAGAAAAGAGGATTGGTCCCGCCAGATGACCCAGGAGATGGGAAAGGTCTTAAAGGAGACCCGAGGTGATATTCAAGAAGCCATCGACATGAGTTACTATATGGCAGGCGAGGGGAGAAGGCAATTCGGACAGACCACCCCCTCGGAGCTGCCTAATAAATTCATGATGTCTGTGCGAATGCCCATGGGAGTTAGCACTCTGATCACCCCCTGGAACTTCCCCATGGCTATTCCCTCCTGGAAGCTGATGCCAGCTCTGGTCTGTGGGAACACCGTGGTATTCAAGCCAGCTTCCTATACTCCGCTTTCCGCTTATAACCTGGTGAAAGCCTGTGAGGAGGCGGGTATCCCCAAAGGGGTGGTTAATTTCGTCACCGGATCAGGAGGCAAAGTAGGTAAGCCCTTGATGAAATCAGATGATGTGAAGCTGGTCTCCTTTACCGGCTCTACCGCGGTGGGAAGGATTGTCTCTGAAACCTGTGCTCCCAGCTTCAAGCATACCAACATGGAGATGGGGGGCAAGAATGCCATCATGGTGATGGATGATGCCAAGATTGATCTGGCTGTGGAAGGAGCCATCTGGGGAGGGTTCGGCACCACCGGTCAGAGATGCACCGCCGCATCCAGGGTGATTGTGCATAAAAAGGTGATAAAGGAGTTCACCGACAGATTTGTGGCACGTGCCAAAGCTTTGAAGATAGGCAATGGTCTGGATCCGAGCGTGGAGATGGGTCCATCGATAAGCGAAGATCAGCTTAACACGGTGATGGAGTATGTGAAGATCGGCAAAGGTGAGGCCAAGCTTCTTTGCGGCGGCAACCGACTGACCTCCGGCGATTATGCTCACGGTTACTTCCATGAGCCCACCATCTTCGGAGACGTTTCTCCCCAGATGAGGATTGCGCAGGAGGAGATATTCGGTCCGGTGGTAGCGGTCATCCCCTGCGACAGCCTGGAGAATGCCATCGAGATAAACAACGGCACCATCTACGGGCTTTCCGCATCGGTTTATACTCAGGATGTGAACAAAGCTTTCGTTGCCATGAGAGATGCGTATACTGGAATTTTCTACATCAATGCTTCCACCATCGGAGCCGAGGTTCATCTCCCCTTTGGCGGTACCAACCAGACCGGAAATGGACATCGCGAAGCTGGGACTGCGGCACTGGACGTCTTCTCCGAATGGAAAGCGATCTATGTGGATTTCAGCGGAAAGTTACAGAAGGCTCAGATCGACGATATTATGCCGTAACTTTTTTACGGCAAACACGTTATGATAAACTGGTGGGCGTCCTTATGGACGCCCGCCAGCATTTAGATTCAGTCGGGAAAATACAACAATGCCCGTCATTGCGAGGGACACAAGCGACGAAGCAATCCATCCGGAGATTAAAGGTTGGTTCTGGGTGCCCTCCCAGACGAGCTCAGACAAGCTCCCGTCTGGGAGCGCCCGTACGGGTGGGGGTCTCCGTCATGCCGAACCGGAAATTCGTATGAATGCATACGTATGTTGCGGGGTAAGGGCTTGCCCTGAGGGCGCAGGCCGAAGGGTACCCCGCAACAACAACAAATCAAACCTGTTTTCTTGTGAAAAACATAATTTGACCAATTTTGATTCTCAGAACTCTCTGAAAAAGTCTAAATTGGAAAAGGTTTTCTGGAGTGTCCCGCCTTTGGCGGGACCTGGAACTTCTTGTCCTCAGGATCCCCGCCTTTGGCGGGGAAAAGACAAAAAGTTTTAACCCGGTTCACCTAAAGGTGAACACTCCAAATTGCCTTTTTAAAGTAGTTTTTCACAGACTCCCCTCTCCATTTCATGGAGGAAGAGAAAAGGAAAACGGAAGGGTTTTAAAAAGAAAAATGACTTAAAGGAAACTTACTTCATATTCAAACCAAGGAAGTTTTATGCGTAAGAAAAAAGTTTTGATAATGGGTGCGGCGGGGCGGGATTTCCATAATTTCAATATGATATTTAAAGATAATCCTCAACACCAGGTTATTGCCTTCACCGCCACCCAGATACCCAATATCCATGGCCGCAAGTATCCCCACCAGCTGGCTGGTAAGCTCTATCCCAAAGGTATCCCCATCCTCTCAGAGGATGATCTGGTGAATCTTTTAAAGAGATTTAAAATCGACGAGGTGATTTTCTCATACAGCGACGTCTCCTATCAATACGTGATGCAAAAGGCGGCGCAGGTTCTGGCGGCAGGAGCAGACTTCAAGCTTCTGGGCAGGGAGAGCACCACCCTTAAGTCCAAACGGCCAATTATCGCGGTGTGTGCCGCCAGAACAGGAAGTGGAAAGAGCCAGACCACCCGGAAGGTATGCCAGCTTTTAAAAGCAAAGGGAATAAATTCGGTGGTTATCAGACATCCCATGCCATACGGTGATCTCACCAAGCAGATCTGTCAACGTTTCGCCTCCTTTGCTGATATGGATAAACACCATTGCACCATAGAGGAGAGAGAGGAATATGAGCCCCATATAATTCGGGGAACTGTGGTCTATGCAGGTGTGGACTACAAAGTTATATTGAAGCAGGCGGAAAAGGAAGCAGAAGTAATTGTCTGGGATGGGGGGAACAACGACATCCCCTTCTACCAACCTGATCTCCACATAACCGTGGTGGATCCTCACCGACCCGGGGATGAGCTTTGTTATTTTCCTGGCAGGACCAATTTGCTCTTAGCAGATGTGGTTTTGATAAATAAGGTGGATTCGGCTGACTACCAGGACATCAAACAGGTTCGATTCAATGTGAGAACCACAAATCCAGAGGCGACTTTAATTGAGGCGGCTTCTCCGATTTTTGTGGATCATCCTGAAAGGATTCGAGGGAAAAGGGTGCTGGTGGTGGAGGATGGACCCACCTTGACCCATGGCGGAATGACATATGGTGCCGGGGTGATAGCCGCAGAAAAATTCGGAGCAAAGGAGATTATCGATCCCCGACCCTGGGTGAAAGGCGAGATAAAGAAGGCTTTCGAAACATATCCTGAGATCGGTGCTCTTATTCCAGCTTTAGGTTACGATAAAAAACAGATAAGGGATTTGCAAAAAACCATAAACGCTATCCCCTGCGACTCGGTTATCATAGCCACCCCTATTGACTTGACCCGACTGCTCAAGATCAACAAACCATCAGTCCGGGTGCGCTATGAGCTTGCCGAGATTGGAAAGCCGGATTTAGAAGAGGTGGTGGAGGAATTTCTGAGAAGAAAAAGATAGGTTTGCCCCAAGTAGATTATTTGGTTTGATTTCCTATTAATTCGCAATGAGAAAGAAGACTGCGGTGGTGGCTTTGGGGGGAAATGCCATCACCAGAAAAGAAGAAGAGGACACCGTTGCCCGACAGTTTGCCAACACCCGGGAGAGCTTACGTGGAATTGTGGAGCTGATTCGGGACGGTTATAACTTAGCTATAACCCATGGCAATGGACCTCAGGTGGGCAACGCCATCCTGCGGGTGGAGCTTGCCCGGGGAAAAGCTCCCATCCTCCCTTTGGGCATCTGTGTGGCAGATACTGAAGGAGGAATGGGATACATGATAGAACAATCTCTGCAGAATCGGCTGAAAAAAGAAAGAATAAGGCGGGACGTGCTCACCATCGTCACCCAGGTGATAGTGGATAAGGACGATCCCTCCATAAAGGAGCCCACTAAATTCATAGGTCAATACTACACCAGACAGGAGGCAAAAAGACTTGCCAAAGAGAGGGAATGGGTGATGAAGGAGGATCGGGCAAAGATGTGGAGGAGAGTGGTCCCCTCCCCCATTCCTCTGGAGATCGTGGGAAAAAAAACTATAAAGACGTTGGTGGGAAATGGGGTGATCGTGCTTGCTGCGGGCGGTGGTGGAATCCCGGTTTATGTGGAGAAGAACGGAGCTTTGGAGGGGATGGATGCGGTCATCGATAAGGACAGAGCATCCGCCATCTTAGCCCGGGACATAGGCGCAGAATTGCTTTTGATCTTGACCGAGGTGGAGAAAGTGGCTCTACATTTCGGAACTCTCCTGCAAATTGACTTAGATAAACTAACTATAGCGGAGGCGAAAAAATATCTGAAAGAAGGACATTTCCCTCCCGGAAGCATGGGTCCCAAAATCGAAGCCGCCATTCAGTTTTTGGAATCAGGAGGAAAAGAGGTTATAATCACTTCCATACCTAAGGCATACGAAGCGGTGAAGAAAAAGACCGCTGGAACCAGAATAGTGCTTAAATGAGATATGGCTCAAGGTTGGTCTTCTCCCGCCTCTGGCGGGATCCTGGTGACTGACCAACCGTAATGAGATATCCCGTTGGTGAGGAACACCAACGGGAAGCTGAGGGAAATATCCGCAGTTTGATTTGAAATTGAAAGTTGTGTATGGAAAAGATAGCTGGATTGAGTGAGAAGATCATAAAAGCAATTTTGGAAAAAGGGAAGATCTACGAGGTGGGTGGGGCGGTGCGGGATAAATATATCTCCCCCATCCTGCCGGATAAGGACAAAGACTATTTAATAACCGGCATACCTTTGGATGAACTTTCTTCCCTGTTGAGTAGATTTGGAAAAGTAGACCTGGTAGGAAAATCTTTTGGAGTGATTAAATTCCGACCTTTCAAAGAATTCGACGGCGAACATGTTTTCGATATTGCTCTGCCTCGCAAGGAATACAGCACCGGATCGGGGCATAAGGACTTCAGGGTGGAATACGATCATAACCTGCGGGTGGAGGATGATCTTTCTCGTCGGGATTTTACCATAAACGCCATGGCAGAGAATCTTTCCACCGGAGAGCTGGTAGACCCTCTGAAAGGAAGAGGGGACATAAAAAGGAGATTAATTCGGATCACTAATCCTAATTCTTTTAGGGATGATCCTCTTAGAATGCTGAGGGGGGTGCAGTTTGCCGCCAGGTTTGAATTTGAACTGGAGGAGAACACTCTTAAGAGTCTACAGGAAAATGCGGATTTGATCACCACCATCTCAGCAGAAAGAATACAGGAGGAATTAAACAAACTGTTACTTAAGGCTAAATACCCCAGCGCCGGCTTCAGATTGATGCAAAAGGTAGGGCTTTTGGAAAAGATTTTACCGGAGTTAGCCAGTTGTGTGGGAGTGAGTCAACCGGGCGGCTATCACGCTTATGATGTGTTTGAACATTCCATATTGACCGTAGATTTCGCTCCCAGGGATCTGGTGATTCGTCTGGCCGCACTGTTCCATGATGCATCCAAACCTGAGACAAAAGCCCCCACAGAATCTGGTGCCACTTTTTATGGGCATGAGAAAAGAGGAGCCAGAGTCGCCCGAAAGGTGTTGCAAAGATTGCGCTACTCCAATCAGATTATTGACCAGGTTACGCTTCTGGTAGATAAGCACATGTTCACCACCGGAGTGACTGATAAGGGAGTAAGAAGATTGATCAGAAAGATGGGAGAGGAGCTGGTCTTTCCCCTTCTGGACTTGCGCAGAGCTGACGTGGCGGCACAGGGCAAGGAAGGGAGCACAAAAGATGTAGACGAACTGGAGGAGAGGATAAGGCTGGAGTTGGAGAGAAAACCTCCATTTGGCTTGAAGGATCTGGAGGTGAAGGGAAATGACATCATGGATACATTTAAAGTTCCACCTTCTCCACTAGTAGGTCAGGTGTTGAATTACCTTTTGGAGTTGGTTTTAGATAATCCTGAGTTGAACAAAAAAGAGAGGCTTATGAAGGAGGCAGAATTTTTTCTGAAAAATATTTCAACCACTTCAGCTAATCAGAAATAAAAAGCGTCCACGGTCCACAGTCGACAGTCCGCCGCAAAACCTGTTTTAGCGGTGGACTGCGGTCGGCGGACGATGGACTGAGTGTGGAGGAGGGGGGTAAAACCAAAGGAGCTATAATGAAGATACATGAATATCAGGCCAAACAGATATTCGCCAGGTATGGCATTCCTCTTCCTGCCGGTGAGATGGCCACCACACCGGATGAAGCAAAAGAAATTGCAGAAAAGATCGGCAAGCCGGTCATGGTAAAAGCGCAGGTGCATGTGGGAGGACGAGGCAAGGCTGGCGGCATAAAGAAGGCGGATAACCCGGATCAGGCATTCGAGATAGCTTCTCAAATTCTGGGTATGGAGATCAAGGGGCTCACCGTCAAAAAGGTCTTAGTCACCGAATGCAAGGACATTGCCAGCGAAGCCTACCTGGGCGTGATCGTGGACCGGAGGAGCAAAAAGCCGGTAATCATGGTCTCCGCCGCCGGAGGAATAGACATCGAGGAGGTGGCTCGGGAGACTCCAGAGAAGATTTTTAAGCTGGAGGTGGATCCGCTTTTAGGCTTGCAATCCTTTCAAGCACGGAATTTAGCCTATTTGCTTTATTCGGACAGAAAGATCGCCAATCAAACCTCTCCGGTTATTCTGAAACTCTATAAAACCTTCACAGAAAACGATTGTTCTTTAGCCGAGATAAACCCGTTCATCACCACACCAGACGGGGAAGTATGGGCTGTGGATGCCAAGATAAACATAGATGATTCCGGGCTGGCAAGGCATCCGGAGATAGAAGAGATGAGGGATTTGGATGCAGAGGAGAAAGCCGAAATCGAAGCCCGGGAGAAGGATCTCTCCTTTGTGAAACTGGACGGAAACATAGGATGCATCGTAAATGGAGCCGGACTGGCAATGGCTACCATGGATTTAGTAAAAAGATTTGGGGCGGAGCCGGCTAATTTTTTGGATATCGGAGGAAGCTCCAACCCGGAGAAGGTGGTAAGTGCCATGAACATCATCCTGCGGGATCCGAACGTGAAGGCCATTCTTTTCAACATCTTCGGCGGAATCACCCGGTGCGATGACGTGGCAAAAGGAATCGTTTATGCGGTCAACCAATTAAGGCCAAAGGTCCCTATCGTGGTGAGATTGACTGGAACAAATGAAGATAAAGCTCGAAAAATTTTGGAGGAGGTAAACCTCACCGCCTCCAGCTCCATGGAAGAGGTGGTGAAGAGGGCGATTCAGCTTTCGGGAATGACCCAAACCACCATGTTCGGAGGTTAGTTTGAGTCAGACGTGCCAAACATCGACTTTATTGCATATGGTGGTGAATGTAGCCACCTAATATATAGGGCTGGGAATTTATCCCAGCCATAAGACAGTTGGAATCCAAGGATGGCTAAAGTAACCCGTTTCAACATTGAGAATTATTGTCATTTTGTCACGAGCAAAACATATTGCAACACCAAAATCTTCTCTGATGGAAAAACAGCGGATTTTTTGATTCAAACCATTTATGAGGTCAGGGAAAAGTTGAGATTCAAGCTCATCGGTTTCGTGGTAATGCCCGATTACATTCACTTGATGGTGGTGCCAGATAGAAGAAACACCATCTCCGATGTGATGCGACACATAAAAGGTAGTTTTTCCCGAAGATATAATAACCTCAGTCGGGGGATGAATTCCCCCGACTATGATGCCCTTAATCATAGGGCAGGGAATTCGTCCCTGCCCAAACCGAAGGTTTGGCAAGAGAGTTTTTATGATCACGTTATTCGGAATAGAAAGGAGTTTGACGAACGGCTTAATTACCTGTATAATAATCCGGTCAAGGCAAAATTAGTGGAGAAACCGGAGGATTACAAATACGCTTCAGCAACAGGGAAGTTTGATACCGATCTTGATACTTATGTCGGAGGATGAATTCCTCCGACTATGAACGATGATTTCAAGTGTAGTGAGAAAAACCCCATAGGGCTGGGAATTTATCCCAGCCATAGACGCATTAAAAAAGGAGAATCACATGAGCATACTAATTGACAAAAATACCCGGGTGGTAGTTCAAGGGATCACCGGAAGGGATGGGGCGTTTCATACCAAGCAAATGCTGGATTATGGGACAAAGATCGTGGCAGGGGTCACACCGGGGAAAGCAGGAGAAACGGTTGAAGGCGTTCCAGTATTTGACTCGGTTAAAGAGGCAAGGGATGCCACAAAAGCTAATACCTCAGTGATCTACGTCCCCTCGAAGTTTGCCGTGGATGCCATTTATGAGGCGGCAGAGGCGGGAATTGATCTGGTGATCTGCATAAGTGAGGGCGTTCCAGCCATGGACATGCTTGAAGTGTATAATTACCTGAAAGGTAAAAAGACCAGACTGGTTGGTCCGAATACTCCCGGCCTGATTACCCCCGGAGTGACCAAGGTGGGGATAATGCCGGGACAGATTCATATGAAGGGCAATGTGGGAGTGGTCTCTCGAAGCGGCACCTTAACCTATGAGGTGGTGTATCATCTCACCCAAAATGGCATGGGTCAATCCACCTGCTTGGGCACTGGTGGAGATCAGATAGTGGGCACAGGTTTTTTAGATGTGCTGGAGATGTTTGAAAAAGACCCCCAGACCAAGGCGGTGGTTTTAATCGGTGAGATCGGCGGAACGGATGAGGAGGAAGCGGCATTATTCATAAAGAAGAACATGACCAAGCCAGTGGTGGCTTTTGTGGCAGGAAGAACCGCTCCTCCGGGAAAAAGAATGGGGCATGCTGGCGCCATAATCGCTGGTGGAAGCGGAACTGCGGCTGAAAAAGTCGCCGCCTTCCAAAAGGCTAAAATCAAGGTGGCAGAAAGCCCGGCAGAAGTAGCAGTCTTGATGAAAGAGGAGTTGGAAAAGCTTGAGAAAAAAGCTAAAAAGCCAGCCAAAAAGGTGGCCAAACCAAAAAAGGTTAAGAAGCCAGCTAAGAAGAAAGTGACTGCCAAATCGAAAAGGGCTAAAAAGCCAACAAAGAAAAAAGTAACTGTCAAGCCGAAAAAAGCGAAAAAGAGGATGGCTAAAAAGAGGAAGACTACGAAAAGGAAAGGATAACCACTCATGTAACGGAAAGCTTCAGCTTTCCATAACTCAAACTATAAGTTTTAGGAGTGCGAAAGCTTGCTTTCGCGATTTATCGAAATGTTGAAGTTCTTGTTCCACCAGTGGTAATATCCCGAGGGAAACCGCACCAGCAAGCTGGTGCACTCATGTGTAAAAACCTTCAATTGAACCCTTTCCCCTTACTCCCCTTCAGGGTGTCCTTCGATCCCGAAGATCTTCCTTCGACACCCCGCCTATGGCGGGGGACGAAGTGCAGGATCGAGGGAAATCCCTTCAGGATGAACCCCTCTCCACAAGGAGGAGAGGGAGACACCGGGGGAAAGGTAAAAACAACGATAGTTTTGCACAAGCTCATTGTTTGTGGAGTAACCCCAAATGGGTAAATATACTTCAGGTTTTATAACCGGGATCAAGATTTTACATTTATTATTACTATCTGCTATTGTGGCTTTTCTTTTTCCTTTGCCAGCCACTTGCCAGACTGATTCGATCCAGGCAAAAATTGAGCTTAAAGCATGGGTGGATCGACCTGAAGTTCCTTTCAATCAGAAGCTGACTTTTACAGTCGAGACAAGCTGGGAGGGAGAACAGGACAGGTTTAGCGTAACTCCAGTTGAGCCACCAGAATGTGAAAATCTTGAGATTTTGGGGACTTCCTCTTTGAATGAGACCAAAACAGAAGAGGGAAAGACGAAATCGCTCAAGATATTCAGATTCACTCTGAAGCCCATTCAGACTAAAGCAGGAAGGATCGGCTCGATCGAACTTAGTTATGTCGATAATCTGACACAGGATAGCTCCTCTCTTTCCACTCAGCCTATAAACGTGCAGATAACCCCACCCATCGAGAAAAAGGGACCAAAGTATACGACCGTTTTAATCATAGTTATATTCTTCGTATTGATCTATGTGATCTACTCAGCCAGGAGGAAGGCAAGACGAATCGAAATCACCAAAGAAAAGGAGATGGAAAAATCGCTTGCTAAAGAGGAATCTCTTGAAGATAAAACCTTGAAAAAACTGGAAGCAATCTACCAGAGGGTTCAAAAAGAAGAGCTGGACGACTTCTCGGCTGACGTTTACAAATTACTCACTGGCCATCTTGAGGCAAAATACCAGATCGTCACCTCCGGAAAAACCACCAATGATATCATCAGTTCATTATCAAATCTGAATCTGTCACCCGAAAGAATTTCTCTCTTAAAAGAAATCCTCTCCGCCTGCGATCTTGTTAAGTTTGCTGGAGAGAAGTTCGAAAAGAAAAGATGTGAGGAGATGACCAAACAGGTGAGAGAATTTTTGGAACAAAATCGGTGAGAGGGTGTAGAATAAAAATACTGCTCGCTGTGGATGACAAAGACCCCCATACGGGAGCGTCTGCTCGTCTGGGATAACATCCACAAGGAGCCATAGAGATCGATTGTCCGCGAGACATTCGTCTCAGTTACGCAAGCTAAAGCTTGCGGCTACCAATCATAAAAGATAAAACTGCTTTTGGGTGGAGGAGAAATATGCCGGATGAAACAGTTAAGACCGCTTATGACATCAAAGCCATTCAAGAAAAGGTGGAGAAGGAATCTCTTTTTGTGCAGGAGCTTTTAGCCGAGATGGGGAAGGTGATAGTGGGACAGAAATATCTGGTGGAAAGGCTCTTGATTGGTCTTTTAGCTAATGGACACATCTTGATCGAGGGGGTACCCGGTCTTGCCAAGACTCTTTCCATCAAGATCCTCTCTGATGCCATTCAGACCAAGTTTCAGAGGATTCAATTTACTCCCGACCTTCTGCCAGCCGATCTTACCGGCACCATGATTTATAATCCTCAGAGCGGAACCTTCAGCACCAAAAAGGGACCCATCTTTTCTAATCTGATTTTAGCAGACGAGATAAACCGTGCCCCGGCCAAGGTGCAGAGCGCTCTTCTGGAAGCCATGCAGGAAAGGCAAGTGACCATAGGTGATAACACCTTCCCTTTGGAGAAGCCGTTTTTAGTCATGGCCACTCAAAACCCAATCGAGCAGGAGGGAACCTATCCGCTCCCCGAGGCTCAGGTGGATCGATTCATGCTTAAACTCTCCATCACCTATCCCAGCAGGAAGGAAGAATTGGAGATCATAGATTGTAATGCTGAGGTTGGTTTCCCGGAGATAAAAAAGGTGATCTCACCTGAGGATATTTTAAAAGCCAGAGAGGTGGTAGCTCAAATCTATGTGGATGAGAAGATAAAGGATTACATCCTAAATATCGTCTTTGCCACCAGAGCTCCACAGGAATATAATCTTGATCTTAAGGATTTGATCGCTTATGGTGCCTCACCTCGAGCTTCCATCTATCTGAATCTGGTCGCCAAGGCTCATGCTTTTCTGAAAGGGAGAGGCTACGTTACCCCTGAGGATGTTAAAGCCATCGGCATGGACGTTTTGAGACATCGAGTCATCGTTACCTATGAAGCTGAAGCCGAGGAGATCACTTCAGAGGATATTGTAAAAAAGGTGTTCGATGAGATAGAAGTGCCTTAAGTTTTTCTGATTATTAGACCAGAACCTAACTTAAGTTAGGTTCTGGTAAAAACTCATAGACTCTGGAGTGTCAAGCCCCGCCGAGGCGGGATCTACGACTTTAGCTTGACTAAAAGATCTGCCTAAAGGCAGATACTCCATTGCAAACGTTTAATTTTAGAGACACTGGATGTTACCAAAGGAAATCATAAGAAAGGTGAGAAGAATCGAGATCAGGACAAAAAAGCTGGTCAACGATGTCTTCTCCGGGGAATACCATTCTATCTTTAAGGGTCGGGGAATGGAGTTTGAGGAGGTGAGGGAATACCAGCCGGGAGATGACGTTCGGATTATCGACTGGAACGTTACCGCCCGATACGGTTTTCCGTTCGTCAAAAAGTTCAAGGAGGAGAGGGAACTTACCGTGATGCTTCTGGTGGATGCTTCCTCTTCAGGAGAGTTCGGGACTGCACAGAGGATGAAAGGAGAGATAGCGGCTGAGTTGTGCTCGGTCCTGGCTTTCTCTGCCATAAAGAACAATGATCGGGTGGGGATGATCATTTTCACCGACCGGGTGGAGAAATATATACCTCCCAAAAAAGGAAGCTCCCACGTTTTGAGACTGATCCGGGAGGTGCTTTATTTTAAGCCTCAACATCAGAGGACGGACATAAATTGCGCACTTGAGTTTCTGGGACAGGTGATCAAAAGAAGAAGCGTGGTCTTTTTGGTCTCAGATTTTTTAAGCTCAGGCTTTGAGAAAATGCTTTCCATAGCCAACAAAAAACATGATCTTATCGCTATCAAAATAGCTGATCCCCGAGAGATAGAGTTGCCTAACGTTGGCTTTATAGAGCTGGAGGATACAGAAACGGAAGAACGGATCATCATAGACACAAAAAACCCGGAGGTGAGGAAAAGTTTTTTTCAATACGCTTTGAAAGAAAAGGCAAAGCTGGATAGAGGTTTTAGATCCATGGATATAGATCATGTTCGCATCTTAACGGATAGATCATACGTGGAACCTTTGATGGCTTTCTTCAAGGTGAGAGCCAAAAGGTTCCGATAGGAGGAGTTATGTTAGGAGGAATCGGGGCACAGGAACTTTTGTTAATCCTTTTGATCATTCTTCTGCTCTTCGGGGCAAGAAAGATTCCGGAGATAGCTCGCGGACTGGGCAAGAGCGTGGCTGAGTTCAAGAAAGGAACAAAGGATATAGAGGAGGAGATCAAAGGAGAGGGACCGGAGAAGAGCCAGCCGCCAGAAAAGAAAGACCTGGCTGGTTGACCGGAGTGCCCATCTGGGCGGTTTTCGTCAGGGTTTGAGTGGTGACGGTATAAGGATATCTAAATTTAAAGAAATCGCGAAAGCCCCGCGAAGCGTCCAGACGGACGCCCCCAGACGGGGACTCGTCCGAGCCCGTCTGGGCGGGATCCTGCGGACAAGCTTTCGCACTCCCAAAACACTTTTTCAGTAGTTCCTAAAGCTTCACCCCTACATTAAGCTTGGTGGGGGCGCAAGCGAGAGTATCACCGCTACGTCTGTATCTTTTCCATAATTCTCAAGATCGTTTATACCGCAAGCTTACGCTAAAATGGAGAAAGAAATGTATACGGCCCATACTAAAACTAATCCAATTTTGCTTGTCACTCTAACATTGGTGGGGGTGTTGCTCATTATCTCTGTTTTGATCTATCTTCAGGTGCGAGGTATGGCAGAGTGGGAGCTGAATTTTTCCCAACAGCAAGATCTGGCGGCAGAGCTTGAAGACAGCAAACTTTACGCTCAGGCTGTGGCAGAATACGAACGCCTGCTTGACCATAGTGGACTTGGAAAGAAAAGACAAGCCAATATAAACTACATCATGGGCAATATATATTTGAGTCACTTAAAAGATTATGAAAATGCCGCCGCCAGATTCATCCGGGCTAAACTTCTTGATCCGAAAAGCGAATTGAAAAATAAGGTTAATAAAAGTCTGGTGATCTGTTTTGAGAGAATGGGACGCTCACTGGAAGCTCAGAAACAGTTGGAGAGAAGTACTGATCTGAATCGACCCGAAACGGAAAAGAAAGGGGGAGTGGTGGTAGCCAGAATCGGTGACCGGGAGATCAGCATGACAGAACTGGAAGACGAAATCGAAAAACTTCCTCCATCTGTTCAAAGCCAGTTCAAGGGCAAAGAGGGCAAATTTAAGTTTTTACAAAGCTATCTGGGATCGGAGCTTTTGTATCATACCGCTCTTCGTCAGGGACTGGATGAGGATAAAGACGTAGAGGAGGGAGTCTTTCAGTTCAAAAAGCAGATGATGATAAATAGACTTTTAGCTGAGGAGATTCCCCAGGATATAGAAATTAGCGAAAGCGAGATAAAGCTTTACTATGATGCTCATAAAGAAGAATTTAAAGACAGAAAGCTAAACGAGATTAGATCACAGATCGAATCAGAGCTTAAGAGAATGAAGCAGGAGGAAGCTTATAACAAATTAATTAATAGGATGATGGAAGCGGAGAAAGTTAAGATATTTGATGATCAGTTTTAGAACGTATTCAAGATTTAAGCAAGAGTTCTTCAAAAAAATGATGAAGGAGAGAAAATTAAAGGTGCTGAAAGTTATCGGGTTTCTTCTGGTAGCGATCCTGTTCTACTTTCCCTTCAGGATGAGCGTTTGGGGTGAAATCCATCCAGCCGAGAAGTCTCTAATCTCCGTGGAGTCGTTTGTGGATCGCGCCACCATCACCATCGGCAACAGAATACTTTACACTCTGATCGTAACCACAGATTCGGAAGTCGAATTGGAACCTTTAGCTTTGGGCTCGAACCTGGGAGCATTTGAGGTCAAGGACTATAAGATTTATGATCCGAAGAAAGCCAAAAATGGAACAGTCATAAACAAAAGCGAATACGTAATCACCACCTTCACCACCGGAGAATACGTCATCCCTCCTATTGCCATAAACTACACCAATCCTGAAGGCGAAAAAAAACAGATTGAATCGGAACCTCTTTTCATCCTGGTCAAAAGTGTGGGAGCTTCCGAAAGCGATAAAGAAGATATAAGAGGACTGAAACCTCCTATCCACATAACGGGAGGATATTGGGCATATCTTATTATTCTCCCAATTTTGATTTTGCTGGGGGCAGGGGGCTTCTTGTATTACCGACAAAGGACAAAAGGCTTGGCTTTGCCTGAAATCCCTGAAGAATTGCAGAAGCCCGCCTGGGAGGTGGCGCTTTTTGAGCTTGAATCCCTGAGAAACTCAGATCTTCTCAAAAAGAAACAGATCAAAAAGTATTTCATCATCTTTTCCAATATTATCAGAAAATATGTCGAGCGTCGATACCAAATTTCAGCTGTGGACCGAACCACGGAGGAGATAAGAGGAGAGATGAAAAGGATCAGGTTAGACCCGGGGATAGTGGAGTTGATATATGGTCTTCTGTGCTTTTGTAATCTGGTGAAATTCGCCAAATATATCCCCTCAACCGAGGAGACTGAAAAAAGCTTAAACGATGCCTATGATGTGGTTAATATGACAAAGAAGGAGAAGGTAAAAGAAGAGGTTTTGGTTGAGAAGTAGATTTATGCACCTCACCCCCTATACCCCCTTCAGGGTGTCCTTCGATCCCGAAGATCTCAGGATCGAGGGAAATCCCTTCAGGGTGAACCCCTCTCCATTTCATGGAGAGGGGGACTAAGAGGGAGAGGTAGGAAAGTCTGTAGCCACGGGGTTTGGCCCCCGCATTTCGTGGCTGATGATCATTCAGTTCGAGTTGATCCACCATGTTCAGATTTCAAGATCCAATATTTCTGATCTTCGTTTTGGTCGCCATCGGGCTTTTAGTCTATTATTTCAAGTTCAAAAAAGCTAGGGTGGCAAGTATAAGATATTCAGACGTCAATCTGGTAAGAAGACTCAAGCCCTCTTTTCGATTAAGGGAGAGGCATATCCTGGCTGTTTTGAGGGCGGTGGCAATAATATTTTTAGCATTTGCCTTGGCTCGACCTCAATCCGGAAGAAAGGGACAGGAGACCTCCTCTGAGGGGGTTGACATCATGCTGGTTTTAGATATTTCGGGGAGCATGCGAGCAGAGGACTTTAAACCTCATAACCGCCTATACGTAGCCAAGCAGGTGATCAAAGAGTTCATCGAAGGAAGACACAGCGACCGGATAGGATTGGTGGTCTTCTCCAAAAAGAGCTTTACCCAGTGCCCGTTAACTTTAGATCATGGGGTTTTATTCAGCTTCTTAGATCTGGTAGATTTTGGAATGATCGAGGACGGAACCGCCATAGGCTTAGCCATTGCCAATGCGGTTAATCGACTCAGAGAAAGTGACGCCAAAAGCAAGGTGGTGATTCTGCTTTCTGATGGAAGGAACAATGCCGGAGAGATCGATCCTTTAACCGCCGCCCAGGCGGCAAAGGCAATGAAGGTGAAGATCCATACCATAGGCGCAGGGAAGCCGGGAAATGCCCCCTACCCGGTTGATGATCCCATCTTCGGCAGAAGATATATTTACATTGAAAATGAGATAGATGAGTCCACTTTAATGCAAATTGCCCAGATAACCGGCGGAGAATATTTCCGAGCCAAAGATGAAAAGGGGCTTGCTCACATTTATAAACAGATAAGCCTGATGGAACGGTCCGAGATAAAGGTGAAAGAATATCTGCAATACAACGAGCTTTTCTCAAATTATGCCTTTGTGGGACTGGTACTTCTGGTAGTGGAGATAGTCCTGGCTAACACCAGATATAGAAAGATTCCATAGGTTTTGATTTCAAACAAAGACATCGTCCCGATGAAACCAGAAAAGAGAGTTTTTTGTTGCGTTAGGATTTTGTAATCCTGACGCTAAGTGATCGTGAGTTTTTCATAGTGTCAGGATTTTATACTCAAAATGTAACCACACAGGTAAGATAATCAGGGTACAAGAATGCGAATAGCCCAAATTGACTTTTTATACGTCCTTTTGTTTTTGCTTCCACTTCTGATGATTTTTTACATGCTGGTCTTCAGGATGAAAAGAAAAGCCTTAAAGAGATTTGGTAATCTTAGTTTAATGGAGAAGCTCACCTCATCCTTCAGCCCAAGAAAACAACGATGGAAGGTGGCGTTGTTGCTTTTAGCCATTTTCTTTCTTCTGTTTTCTTTAGCCCGCCCGCAACTGGGAACCAAGCTCACTCTGATGAAACGGGAGGGGGTGGATATAGTCATTGCCCTGGATTGTTCTCTCTCCATGATGGCACAGGATTTTTCGCCCTCCCGTCTAAAGAAAGCCAAACAGGAGGTAAATGGATTGATCGCTCGAATGCGAGGGGATCGGGTGGGATTGGTGGCTTTTGCCGGGGCGGCATTCATCCAGTGCCCCCTTACCTTAGACTACTCCGCCACCGGTATGTTTTTAGATATAATGGACGTGGATTTGATCCCTCAGCCAGGAACTGCCGTGGGAGACGCCATTCGCACCTCGATTAAGGCTTTTGATCAAAAGACGAGAAAATACAAGGTGCTTATACTTTTGACTGATGGGGAGGATCATGATTCAGATCCACTCGGCGCGGCAGAGGAGGCAGCCGCGGAAGGTATAAAAATTTACACCATTGGTATAGGATCGGTTCAGGGAGAGCCGATACCTATAAGAAATAAAAAAGGTGCGGTGACAGGATACAAAAAAGATAAAGGGGGGAATGTGGTAATGAGCAAATTAGATGAGACAACTTTACAAAAGATTGCCCTTACCACCGGTGGAAAATACTATCACGCTACCAGCGGTGAGATGGAACTGGATAAAATCTACGACGAGATATCCAAGATGGAGAAAAAAGAACTGGAAGGGAAACTTATGACTCAGTATGAGGATCGATATCAAGTCTTCCTCTTTCTATCAATTTTGTGCCTGACGATCGAATTTCTTTTGTCTGAGAGAAGAAGCAAAAAGATGATGGAAAAACTAAAGTCAGACACAAGAACCAAATAAAAACTGATTGAACTTTTGAACCCTTGAACTCTTGAACTTTTATTCCCGAGGTGGTTATTTTGCCCAACAGATTAAACAGATTAGACAGATTTTGCCTGTTTGTAATTATCACAATGGTTTTCTTTGGGACAAGCTTAGCTTTTGGTGATTCCTTCTCTTCGTTAAGTAAGAAGGGGAATAAAGCATATATGCAGGCGCAGGAGTTTCTGCAAAAAGGGGAGAAATATAAAGCGGCAGAAACTTGGGAGAAGGCTTTGAAGTATTATCGAGATGCCGAGATTGAAAAGCCGGAATCACCTGAGCTCTCCTATAACCTGGGGAACGTGATGTATCAGCAGGAGAAATATCCAGACGCTTTAGAAAGATATTATAAGGCGTTAAGCTCAGATGAATCCGGACATCAAGCTCAGACTTATTATAATTTTGGCAATACATTTTACCGATCAGGAAAATATCCCGAAGCCATCCAGGCATACCAGAAGTCCTTAGAATTGGATCCGGACGATGAGGATGCCAAATATAATTTGGAGTTCGTTCGAAAGAAGATGAAAGAGATGCTGGACAAAGAATTGCAAAGACAGCAAGAACAAAAACAACAACAGGATCAGTCGGAGCAAGAAAAACAACAGCAACAAACTCAACCACAGCCCCAGCAACAAGAGGACCAAAGCCAAATGTCACAAACTGAAGATGACCAAAAGCAAAAAGAGCAACAACGGGAACAATTAAAACCTAAAGAAGGTATGACTAAGGAGGAGGCTGAAAGGATATTGAATGCTTTGAAGGACGATGAGAAGGAGTTGCTTAAGAAACAAAAAAAGGCTCCTCAGGGACGAGGGAAAAGAGGAGGAAAGGATTGGTAGGATGGCAGTGAGCAGTAGGCAGTCAGCAGTAGGCAGTAGGCAGACACCAGTGGGCAGTAGGCAGTCTGCAGTCTGGAGTCTGCAGTCTGGAGTCTGCCGTCTGCAAAAGGGAATCATCCTGACCGTAGGGGTGTTTCTGTATTTACTCCTCACCCAGCTCTCCTTCGCAGAAAACACGCTTTTTACCACCTCTGTAGATAAAACCGAGGTGGAGCTGGATGGCCAGATCACTCTCACCATCTCCGTGTCGGGCAATGTTAAGTCCATCCCCCAGCCTCAACTTCCCCCTCTGGATGACTTCACCGTCTACTCAGCGGGAAGATCACATAGTTACACCTATACCAATGGGCGGATATCCTCCTCGGTAATCTTCAATTATATTCTGTTTCCCAGAAAGCCAGGAAAATTCACCATAGGTCCTGCGCGAATAAAGTTAAAAGGAAAAACCCATCAGACCATCCCCATCCAGATTACGGTGTTGAGTAAAACTAAAACCCAATCCTCCCCAACACCAGCTCGCAAAGAGAAGCAAAAGGCGAAACTTAAGCTTCAGGGTAAAAATCTGTTCATAGAGACCGTGGTGGACAAGAAGAAAGTGTATGTGAATGAGCAGATCACCTTAACCTTCAGGTTTTATCAAGGAGTGAGGTTGTTCAATAATCCCGAATACACTCCACCATCACTTACCGGTTTCTGGTCTGAGGATTTGCCACCCAAAAGGCAATATTATCAGGAGATAGATGGGAGACAATATTTTGTGCAGGAGCTTAAAGTCGCACTCTTTCCCACATCCACGGGAAAGCTCACCATCGGAGGAGCAGAGCTAAAGTGCACGGAGGAGGATCTTGATCGCTTCCTTAACCGGGATCCGTTTGCCATATTCGATCGGGATCTGTTGAGCCTCTTTCGACAGGGAAAGCCTCAGATTCTAAAATCAAAACCCATCGGAATTGAGGTTTTGCCTCTCCCTGAAATGGGCAAGCCGGAGAATTTCAGTGGAACCGTGGGAAATTATAAACTGAAGGTCAGCGTGGATAAAACCCAGGTGGAGGTGGGTCAGCCCATCACCTTAAAGACAAAGATAAGCGGACTGGGAAACATAAAGTCGGTGGGAAAACCAGCCACCTCAGAG
>CAYOFL010000042.1:0-25328 GCA_964403165.1 uncultured Ignavibacteria bacterium | reverse complement strand
CCCGCATCCGCTTAAGATCACAGCAAAGTTGCTCATGTCACTTTAGAGAAAAAATTTACTTTTCAAAGAACGAGTGAATAGTCTTTGCCACCCACTACTTGGTTTATTCAATCTGTCCTGTCAAAACAACCACATCATATGGGTTTTTATTATTATGTAGATAGTATGGTGCAAAAACCTCTTTAACTAAGTTGATCTGGGATACTTGCTCATTTTGTCTGGCAAGGATGTTTTTCAATTCCTGACACTCTGCAGAGTAAAGGCAGGATATGGTCTGAGATTATCCATCCGAGGAAGGGGGTTCCTCAGATAGCATCAATAAACACCAACTACTTTTTTACTTTTCCCCTTCGGTTCAAATTTAACCACTCCATCCATCAGGGCGAAAAGGGTATCATCCCCCCCCTTGCCCACGTTCAGTCCTGGATGTATTTTGGTTCCCCTCTGTCGCACCAGAATGGTGCCAGCCAAAACTGCCTCACCAGCAAATCTTTTTACACCCAGCCTCTGTCCGTGCGAATCCCTTCCGTTTCTGGAACTCCCTACTCCCTTTTTGTGTGCCATAAAAATCTACCTTCCATTAACTTTGCTTAACCGACCTTTTTCTCTTTCCATCAAAACCAATCCCAGAAAAGTGCATCCTCTGCCTCTGCAATTCTGGGTTTACTAAAAATAATAAATTCTTCTTCTGATGGCAAGTGAAATTTTTCTCTAAGTCAAAGATTTCTCCGGTGTGGTTTTCGGTTTTTCCTTTCCCTTAGCTTTGATATCGAACGAGAGCTTCTCCTCCCCCTTCTTTCTGTCCACAATCACCTCACACTCCCCAGAGAACTGTCCTTTGAGTATCTCTACGGCTAAAGGATCCTCCACTTGTTTCTGAATGGCTCTTCTCAAAGGTCGGGCTCCGAAAGCTGGACTGTATCCCTTTTCTGCCAGAAACTCTTTCGCTTTGGGGGTTAGCTCAAAGGTAATTCCCTTCTCTTCTAATCTCTTGGATACATCCCGGAGAAGTATATCGATGATCTGGAGAACCTCCTTCATGCCCAATGCGTGGAAAACTACGGTCTCATCGATACGATTCAAGAACTCGGGGTTGAAAGTTCGTCTGGTCTCCTCCAAAAGCTTCTGTTTCATCTGTTCGTAGGAGGAGGTAGAGTCCTCTTTCTGAAAACCTAAGGTCTTTCCTCCCTTGATCTGTCTTGCTCCCAAATTCGAGGTCATAATCACCACGGTATTTCTAAAGTCAACCCTTCTGCCAAAACTATCGGTTAAGGCGCCATCATCGAACATCTGAAGAAGTATGTTAAAAACATCCGGATGAGCTTTCTCTATCTCGTCTAAAAGGACCACTGAATAAGGTTTCCGCCGCACCTTCTCGGTGAGCTGTCCCCCCTCCTCATAGCCAACATATCCGGGTGGAGCGCCAATCAGACGAGAGACGGCAAACTTCTCCATATATTCTGACATATCGATTCTCACCAGAGAGTTCTCATCTTCGAACAGCGATGCGGCTAAAGCCCGGGCTAACTCGGTTTTCCCCACTCCGGTGGGCCCCAGAAAGATGAAGGATCCGATGGGTCTTCGGGGATCTCCCAAGCCGGCACGATTTCGCCGGATTGCTTTGGAGATGAATGATATGGCTTCCTCCTGCCCCACGATTCTTTTCTTCAGCTCCTCCTCCATTCGCAGAAGCTTCTTTGACTCTTTCTCCTCCAGTTTGAACAGAGGAATTCCGGTCATCTTAGAGACCACGCAAGCCACATCCTCAGCGGACAGGTTGACCCGCTCTCTTCCTTTCCCCTCCTCCCAGTCTTTTTTCATCTGCTCTAATTTCTCTCTTTTAATCTTCAACTCATCCCGCAGATGCGCCGCCCTCTCAAACTCCTGATTTTTCACCGACTTCTCTTTTTCCCGCTGAACTTCAACCTTTTCCTGCTCCATCTTCTCAAATATCTCCGGGCGGGTACAGGTGGCAAGATGGATCCGGGAGCCAGCCTCATCTATCGCATCGATGGCTTTATCTGGCTGAAACTTTCCAGTAATATATCTATCTGAGAGTTTCACCGCCGCCTCAATAGCCTCATCCGATATCTTTATCTTATGGTGTTCCTCGTACTTGCTTCTTAACCCTTTTAGAATTTTTCTGGTATCCTCGGTGGATGGTGGGTCCACCATGATGGTCTGGAAACGCCGATCTAAAGCCCCGTCCTTTTCAATGTATTTTCGGTATTCATTCAAGGTGGTGGCGCCGATGCACTGAATCTCTCCCCGGGAAAGGGAGGGTTTAAATATGTTGGAGGCATCCAGAGAGCCCTCTGCTCCTCCCGCGCCCACTATAGTGTGCAATTCATCTAAAAAGAGGATCACATCCTTGGAGTTTACGATCTCGTTCATCACCGCCTTCATCCTCTCCTCAAACTGTCCCCTATATTTGGTTCCCGCCACCAAAGCCGCCATGTCCAGGCAGACGATCCTTTTGTTCTCTAAGGTCTGGGGGACCTTGCCGGCTACTATCCTCTGCGCCAGACCTTCAGCTATGGCGGTTTTGCCCACTCCCGGCTCACCAATTAAAACCGGATTGTTTTTCTTTCGCCGGGAAAGTATCTGAGAAACCCTTTCAATCTCGTTGTCCCGACCGATGATGGGATCCAGCTTCCCCCGGCGAGCCATCTCGGTTAAGTCTCTTCCAAAATGATCTAGGGCCGGGGTTTTGCTTTTTTTTCTTTTTCTGGCATAAGATGACGGCTTTCCACTTTCTATGTTCTTCAACTCCTCATACACTTCCTTGTAATCCAAATCATACATGGAAAGAACCTGAGCCGCTACCCCCTCCTCATCTCTAAGTATGGCTAAAAGAAGATGCTCGGTATCGATATCTTTTGATCTTAAAGCACGTGCTTCCTGGGCGGAGACTTCCAGAAGCTTTTTTGCTCTGGCGGTCAAGGGGAGCTGACCCATGGCCAGGGTTCCACCCGAGGGCTGAACCACATCCTCCATCGACTGCCGAAGTTCGTTTAAATCTATCCCTATGTTGACTAAAATCTCAACCGCACTCCCCTCTCCCAGGCGTAGAAGCCCTAAAAGAAGGTGTTCTGTTCCAATGTAATCATGCTTAAGTCTGGCCGCCTCATCCCGGGCATATTCTATCGCCTTTCGTGCCCTCTCTGTAAACATCTCATTCATGGAAAACCTCCGCTCCAATTTCTACATTGATCTGTCAAGCTAAAAAACTTCTCCGGGCTTTTCTGATTCACCCATCTCCCTTCAACCCTCCATTAATAAATTACGCAAAAAGACTCAAAATGTCAACTTCTTTGGGGAAAGCTACCATAAAAACTCTTTGGTCCGCTCAACCTATATCTTATGTACTCAGGTTCATTTGCTTTTTGGTTAAACAAATATTCAAAAAATTCATACTCCCAATTTTGATCTGACCAACTCCGCCCTCACCTGGTCTCGCTCTCCTGGCTCCATCCTTTTTTTGAAATATTTCTGCAGATGAGCAGGTTGAGTCAGAGCTAAAATCTCGTTTACCCGGGAGAGGCCCACCATCTCCAAAACTCCCGTCCCGATTCCCAACCTTATAGCGGAGAGCATATTCAAGACCTCCTCGGAGGTTAAGGTTCGGGCATATTTTAAGATCCCATAGGCTCGCCAGATTTTATCCTCTATCTGATCCTTAGCCTCGCTGAACAGTCGCTTTCGAGCATTCTCCTCATATTCTATCATCTGTTTTGTAACCCTCTCTAAGCTCTCCACGATATCCTCCTCAGATCGTCCCAGGGTGGTCTGATTGGAAACCTGAAACAGATTTCCCCATACATCTGAACCCTCTCCGTAAAAGCCTCTGACCACCAATCCTAATTTGCTGATCTGGGAGATGACCTTCTCGATCTCCTGGGTCAATGCCAATCCGGGCAGATGGATCAAAACCGAAGCCCTCATACCGGTTCCGGTATTGGTAGGGCAGGAGGTGAGATAACCAAAGGTGGGATCGAAGGCGAACTCAAGCGATTTAGACAACTCATCGTCTATACGATTCGCCATTTCAAACGCCTCTTTTATCTCCAGCCCTGAAGCCAGAGTCTGTATCCTCAGGTGATCCTCCTCATTGATCATCACGCCCACATTCTCTTCTTCTCCAATTAAAAGTGCGGAAAAATCTCGACACTGAGTGAACTCTAAGCTTACTAAGTGTCTTTCCACCAGAAAGGACCGATCCAGATCATCCAACTGACTGCAATTTATCAATGTTCCCCGATTCAAATCTGCGTTTTTCTTCACAGCGGTTTTGACAAAGGTGAGAATCCTTTCCCGCGCATCTGTATCAGCTCTGGAGGGAAAGGGGGAATTTGCAATGTTGCGCGCCAGCCTCACCCTGGAGGATAAGACCACCTGCGAGTTGGAACCCTTCCCGGAAAGCCACACTGCTGGTTTTTTCGCCATCTGTTCAAACATATTCTGATCCTTCTTGTATAAAACTTCATTTTTGGGCGGACAAAGACTTTATTCGATCTCTGATCTGTGCGGCTTTTTCGAAATCCTCATCCTCGATAGCTTTCCTCAACTCCTCATGAAGCTTGTTTTCCTCCCACAAAGGTTTCATCACATCCTTGGTGGTATGAGGGAATTTCCCCCGGTGCTGGGTAGAACCATGGACTTTTCTCAAGAGGTCTTTAAGCTGGTTTTTGAAGGCTAAGTAACAGTTTCCGCATCCCAGGCGCCCTATTTTGGTGAAATCGGAGAAGCTCATCCCGCAGGTTGAGCAAACCACCTCAGTCCCCTTGTCGGTCTTCTGCATCTGAACCTGAGTGAGCATACTGGCTAAAAACTCAGCTAAGGGGAAGGGGACTCCCTCTAAGGGATTGCGAAACCCCCTCTTTTCTGCACATTCCTGGCAGAGATTTAGAACCACCTTCTTGTTGTTGATCACCTGGGTCAGATGAACCGTAGCCTCTCTTTTTCCACAATCCTGACACAGCATCTTTTTTGCCTTTCACCGTATGTTTTAGATATCTCCGAAAAACAACTTTAAAGGGCAAATTGGAGTATCCCACCTTTGGCGGGATCCTGCGGACAAAAGGTTCAGGTCAAGCTAAAGCTTGACACTCCATTAAACCTTTTCCTTTCCCTTGTTGGGGGCGGGGGTTGTACCCTTCAGGACGAGCCCTCGCCCCTCTATGCGGTCAGACGACCGCCCGTCTGGGCGGACAGGGGTGCAACCCTTCAGGGCGAGCCTTCAGGACAAGCCCCTGTCCGATCTGGGTCAAGCTAAAGCTTGATGCTCCAGCAAACCTTTTCCCTTCTGGTGAAACCAATTTGGCTTTTTCAGAGAGACCTTTTACTTCTTTTTAACTTTTAATTCCTCTTTTGAACCGGGCACCACCTTGCCCTCAACCAATGTGATTATCCGGTGTGCCCTCTGGGCCAGAAGATGATTGTGGGTGGCGATGATAAAAGTTTGACCCTTCTTTTGATTCAACTCGGAAATCAGATTATGTAACTCCTCTCCGGTTGCCCGGTCTAAGTTACCGGAGGGCTCGTCTGCAATCACTATCTGGGGTTCATTGATCAATGCCCGCGCCACCGCCACCCTCTGCTGTTCTCCTCCGGACAGCTCCCCCGGCTTGTGATGGGCTCTATCGGAAAGTCCCACCTCCGAAAGAATCTGTTCTGCCTTCTGTTTGATTGAGTCCATCTCCTCTCCGGCTATAAGTCGGGGCATCATCACGTTCTCCAGCGCGGAAAACTCCGGCAGAAGATGATGAAACTGGAACACAAATCCTATGGTCTTGTTTCTGAAATGTGCCAGCTTTTTATCGCTTAAGGCAAAAACGTCGACGGAATCCAATCTCACTTTTCCTTTCGTAGGACGATCCAATGCTCCCAGGATGTGAAGGAGTGTGCTTTTCCCCACTCCCGATGCGCCCACCACGGAAACTATCTCGCCCCGTCTTAGCCCGATGTCCACTCCCTTTAATACGTGAAGCTCCTCAGCGCCCGTTTGAAAGCTCTTGTGGATGTCTATTCCTTCTAATACAATATCGTCGTCTCTTGTCTGTTTTCTCAACTTTATTTTATCTTTTTGCATTTTTTTTCGATTTGCTAACCAACCAACTTAAACTTTAATCATCCAATAACATTTTAGTTTGAAAAATGGATTTGTCAACAAAAAAGTGAGTTGGAAAGTTTCTGCTTTTTTTCATTCCACCCCTCAGGCTGAAACTTCGTCGCACACTTGAACGCTACGAGGATACGAAAAAAATGGTTGATTTTTGGAAGAAAATGGGTATGTTAAGGTCAATCTGTTGCCCACCTGAACTTTTAGGGCACGAAAAGTTTCGGTCATGAGGAAAAGAGGCAACTGCGTCGAAGGGATTCTCGGTCAATTCCCTGTAAACTGAACAAAAGTAGTATGGTCTGCGTCGAGAGCCAGATTGAGTTTTACCATAAAGGCGGGTTAAGTCCTCGCATAAGAATTCCGAGCTCCGCCCTTTAGAGCGGGATAGAATATCTCTTAAATCTTAACGTTTTTAAAGGTCAAACATCAAGTTTCAAGGAGGTGATGAGAATATGCCGACTATAGTTCATTTTGAGATTCCGGCAGACGACGTTGACCGGGCAAGGAAATTCTACACTGATCTTTTTGACTGGGAAATTAAAAAAGTGCCAGAAATGGATTACTGGATGGTTACCACCAGCGGTGAAAAGCAGGTTGATGGTGGCATGATGAAGAAACAAGATCCGAATCAGCCGATTACCAACTACATCGATGTTTCTTCCATAGATGAATATGCCGCCAAAGTCGAAAAGCTCGGCGGCAAAGTGGTTATGCCCAAAACGGCTGTGCCAACCATGGGATGGTTCGCGGTGTGTCTTGATACTGAAAATAACGTTTTTGCCCTCTGGCAAAGCGACAAAACCGCAAAGTAGCACTCGGCGGGGTTCGGAAACATTAGTGTGCCCAAGATTCAAGGGTTTGTAACCTTTGTGCCTGTCGGGTCCCCGGACCCGACAGGGAAAGGTGAGCTTTCCGAAAGTTCATGGAGGGTAGTTAAATGAGATTAGCCATTTGTTTATGCCTGTTGATATTGAATCTGCTGTTTACCTCATGCGGGAGGAATGACCTTCCCCCGGGCGGATCAGGGTTCATCGAGGCGACGGAGATAGTGGTATCGTCTGAGGTATCCGGTCAGCTTAAGTCCTTAAGGTTTGACGAGGGCGATTTGATAAACAAGGGTGATACCATAGGACAAATCGATACGGTCACCACCATGCTTCGTTTACGTCAGGCTGAAGCCCTAAGACAGGTGGCAGAAGCGAAGGTAAAGACCTCTTATCTGAATATTGAACAAGCGTCTAACGTTTTAGATCTTGCCAGCAAGGAATACGATCGGGTTTCCGCCTTGCTAAAGTCCGGCTCGATCAACCAACAGCAATACGACCAGATAGAGACCGCTTATCATCAGGCCGTGCTGTCCAAAAGACAAGCTGATGCTGGTTATGAAGGTGCCAAGGCCGAGTTAGCCCGAGCAGAATCTGATATTGCTCTGCTTGAAAAGCAGTTGAGCGACTGTTTCCCCCAATCGCCGGAATCGGGCGTGATCACGACCAAGTTTGTAGAAGCAGGGGAACTAATCGGGGCGGGGAAACCTTTGGCAAAGATCGCCAAACTCGACACCGTCTGGGTAAAGGTGTATTTACCCCCCCAAGACTTAAGCAGAATCGCTCTGGGCGGCCACGCCCAGGTTGACCCGGAGGATGGCCGCACCAAACCTCTTGACGGCAAAATCAGCTGGATCTCGGATGAAGCGGAATTCACACCAAAAAACGTTCAAACCAAACAAGCGCGAGCAGATTTAGTCTATGCCGTCAAAATCACAATTTCCAATCCAGAAAAAATCCTCAAAATCGGTATGCCGGTTTCTGTGAAGATACAATGAGCATGGTTGAGGTCAGGAATCTGACGAAAACTTACGGCTCGGTAAAGGCGGTGGTCGATTTCGCTTTTACCGCCGACAAAGGTGAAATATTGTCTCTGGTGGGGCCTGACGGTGCCGGAAAGACTTCGATTTTTCGAGCGGTATGCGGTCTGATCGAGTACGATTCAGGCCGGATAAAGATCGCAGGATTCGACGTATCTGGTGATTTCGAGAAAGTAAAGCCCATCCTGGGATACATGCCCCAAAAGTTCTCTCTTGACGGCGACCTCTCGGTAGAGGAGAATCTACATTTTTATGCCGGTCTGTTCGGACTGAGCCGTCACCAGTTCGAGGAGAAGAAAAAGCTCCTTTACGGTTTCTCCGGGCTTGGTCCTTTCAATGATCGCCGCGCTTCTGCTCTGTCCGGAGGAATGAAACAGAAACTGGCATTATCTTGCGCCCTGATTCATGATCCGGAAGTCCTGGTGCTCGACGAACCGACGACTGGCGTTGATCCATTGTCTCGCCGGCAATTTTGGGACATCCTGAAAAATCTAAGAGAGGAGGGTTCGGCCATCGTCGTCTCCACCCCTTACATGGACGAGGTGGAGCTATCGGATCGAGCCATCTTCGTGTATCAGGGCAGCAAAATGGCCGAGGGGACTCCGGAAGAGCTGGTGGGTAAGTTCACTGTCAGAGTTTATCGAGCGGACGTTAAACCCACTCCCGAATGCATGCACACTCTGCAGGAGATTGAGGGGATAACGGCCAGGCGGTTTGGAGCAACAATACACCTTCACCTTCCGGAAAACCACACCATAGAAGAATACCGGGACGATCTTCGGCGCATTGGGCTTGAGCCGAACATGATCAGCCCGATCCAGCCCAATTTGGAGGACGTTTTCATACAACTCATGGGTAAATGAGAAATGGAAAGCGCAGTTATCGTCGATCAGCTCACAAAGAAATTCGGAAATTTCGTGGCGGTGGACCATATCAGCCTTGCCGTGGAGAGGGGGGAGATATTTGGCTTTCTGGGCGCCAATGGCGCTGGTAAGACCACGGCCATCCGAATGCTCTGCGGTTTGCTTTTGCCCACATCCGGGCGGGGTATGGTCAGCGGCTTTGATATTTACAATGAAAATGAGAAGATAAAAAGAAGCATCGGATACATGTCGCAGAAATTCTCGCTGTATGCGGATCTGACCGGCAGGGAGAATCTCTGGTTTTACGGATCGGTTTATCAGATACCAAAGGGTGATTTGCGGGAAAGAATCGAGGAGCTGTCCTTTAGATTGGACTTAAAGGAGTTCATTAATCGTACCGCCGGTTCCCTTCCGGTCGGGTGGCGCCAGCGGCTGGCGCTGGCTGCATCACTTTTGCACCGCCCCAAGATTTTGTTTCTGGATGAGCCGACCGGCGGGGTGGATCCCGTGTTTCGGCGAAGATTCTGGGAGATTTTGTATCAGTTGGCCGACGAGGGGACGACTCTCTTCGTCACCACTCACTACATGGACGAGGCTGAATTCTGCAGACGAATCTCCATCATGCACCAGGGCAGAATCATAGAGGTGGGAAGCCCAAACGATCTGATAAAAAAATATCATCAGACAAACCTTCAAGAGACATTCATCCGCCTGATATCATCGCCGGATGTTGAAAATGCGAAAAATTAAGTACATAGCCCAAAAGGAAATCAGGCACATCCTTCGCGACCCCCGCTCTCTGATCATCGCCATCCTCATGCCCATTCTTATGACCCTGCTTTATGGTTATGCCATCAATCTGGATACCAAAAACATAAAGCTGGGTATTCTGGACTACGACAGAACCTCCACCTCCCGGGAGTTGGCCGACAAGTTCTATAACTCCGGCTATTTCCTCAGGGCCGACGTGTATCCCACCCTTTCTGATCCCGAGAGAAGTCTGAAGGCGGGGGATGCCAATGCCATACTGGTGATTCGCTCCGGGTTCGCCAAATCGCTTTCCGATTGGAGCAAGTTCGAGCTGGGGTTGTTGATCGACGGTGCCGATGCCAACATGGCTGCAGCAGCAGGAAGTTACTCCAAGTTGGTGCTGGGAAGATTCCTGGAGGATAGGTTGCCTTTGGGGTTCGAAATGCCGGGCGTGGTCATCTCCCCGCAGGTCCTCTTCAACTCGGATCTGAAATCATCACATTTCTTCGTTCCGGGATTGATCGCGGTGATTCTGATGATGATCTCGGCGCTGTTGACCTCCATAACCATTGCCCGGGAGAAGGAGACCGGAACCATGGAGCAGCTTCTGACCTCACCGGTTACTCCGCGTCAAATCATCGTCGGCAAGGTGATTCCATACATAGGCTTGGCCTTGCTGGACGGAATTCTGGTGCTGGTTTTCGCCGTGCTTCATTTTGGGGTGCCGTTTACAGGATCGGCCTTGCTGCTTTTCTTTTTCGGATTGATCTACGTCACCGCCGCGCTTTCCCTGGGAATTCTCATATCCACCGTCGTGTCCACCCAACAGCAGGCCATGATGGGGGCTCTGGTGTTGACGGTTTTGCCCTCGGTGATGCTGTCAGGTTACATTTTCGAGATCAAGAACATGCCGCCGGTATTACAGTATGTATCACGCATCGTGCCGGCCAGGTACTTCATCCAGATCATCCGGGGGATTATGCTCAAAGGATCGGATGTCGCCGTGCTCTGGCACGAGGCGGCTTTTCTGATCGGCTTGACGGTGTTGCTTTTGATGATCGCCACGAAGAGGTTCCGATTAAAGGTGGGTTAGGTTATGCTTCGTACGGTTCTTGCTCTGATGAAAAAGGAGTTTCTCCAGGTTCTGCGCGACCACAATATGCTCCGGTTGATATTCCTGATGCCGACCATCCTGTTGTTCGTCTTGGGATATGCCGTCAGCACGGACGTTAAGCTGATACGTGCTGCGGTGTACGATAACGACCGAAGCGATCTGTCCCGTGAGTACGTCCGATCACTTTCCGCCGGTGACTATTTCATCACCGGTTCGTCTGACCTTCCGGTTTTAGACGCAGAGCGGGGCTTCAAGGAGAGCAGATATGATGTGGTATTGATCATTCCCCGCAACTTCTCGGCTAGCCTGCAGGAGTCTGAACAGATCAAGGTGGGTTTAATGGTCGACGGGACTAACGCCAACTCAGCTTCCATTGCTTTGGGCTACGCCAACGTCATCACCCAACAATTCAATCAAAGGATAACCGGATTCGCCCAACCCATAAAGTTGCAACAAAGAAAATTGTACAATCCTGAGGGAGAGTCGGTCTACTTCATGGTGCCGGGCATAGTGGCTACCCTTCTGACTATGGTCACCGCCATGCTTACGGCCATGGCCATCGTACGAGAACGCGAGATCGGGACCTTAGAACAGCTAATGGTTACGCCTATCTCGACACCGGCTTTGATTTTGGGCAAAACCATCCCATTTGCTCTAATTGGTTTTGTGGAGATGTCGCTGGCTCTTTTTCTGGGCGTAATCTGGTTCAATATCCCATTTGCAGGCTCATGGGCACTGCTTTACGCTCTGGCTTTCTTGTTTCTTTTCACCACCCTGGGAGTGGGCATGTTCATCTCCACCATCTCCTCCACCCAACAGCAGGCCATGTTCTTCACCTGGTTCTTCACCATTTTTGCCATACTCACCTCAGGTTTCTTCACGCCCATCGCCAACATGCCGCCTTTGGTGCAGCACTTAACTTATCTCAACCCCCTTCGCTACTTCATGGCAACCGTTCGCGGCATTATGATGAAGGGATCATCTCTTGACGTCCTCTATCCCCAGGTGCTAGCCATGATCGCCTTCGGCATCGTTATTTTCACCTTCTCCTGGCTGCAATTTTCCAAGCGGGTGGAGTAGGCGAAGCTCAACCTGGTCTGACGAAGATAGGTTGAAAGAAGCCCGATGAATCGGGCAACTACATATGGAACGCACAAGACATTCGGGGAAACCTCCTCCACGAAATTCCGTAAAAAAGATGTAAGGCGTAAACGGTCATACTAAGACTGGCTTTTCATAAATTTGGCAAATCGGAGGTAACTTCCATGAAAAGATTGAATTGGATTTTTATGGCTACGATCTTTGCGCTTTTTACTGTTTCTTGCTCCGCTCCACCCCTCGAAGAGAAGAATCAGTTATCCGAAGGGAACAAGTTGGCTGAATGGAGAAAGGGAGTGTGGCTTCTGGGTGACGGTAGCTACGCAATCTATACCGACACGCACTATTTCGTGGTCATGGTCAGCGGAGATACCAGCGCGCCGAACATCTATTGCGGAGCTTCACAGATCCAATTCCACCGGAAGGGAATGGCAAGAAAGCAGGTTATCCGGGTGCGGCAGTTACCAGGCGGTGACCTAGTGACTTTCAAGGAGAATGTGCTGGGTCACAATGCCGAGATTCCCCTGGAGATAGACACCAGTCAGTTTGCCCCCAATACGTGCAACATCAGAAATGGAATAATCTATGATTCGATCACCGAGGTGACGGACGAGTATATTCTTCTCACAACCTGCAATGGGGACCATGAAAAGATTTTCTCCAAGGGTGTTTCAGTGTATCTTCCGGCAGGCGGGGGCGAAGCTTATTCCATTCGGATTGAGAGTTTCTGACCTCTCCCCCTTAATCCCCCTCTCCCCCGCCGTTGGCAGGATCTTCGACATGAAATGGAGAGGGGTTCACCCTGAAGGGATTCACCCTGAAGGGGACATAGGGGTGGGGTAAAGAATCCCCGTAGGGGCAATTTCCCGCCTCTGGCGGGATGTTCCACATGAATTGCCCCTACAAGACTTTCGTGGTTGCTCGATTCATGGTTCGACAGTTCGGCAAGCTTACTGTCCTGAGCAAAGTCGAAGGACAAGCTCACCATCCTGAGCCTTGTCGAAGGATCGAGCTTACACAATGCCCAATCACCGCCTTTGCTCCGCCTCCGGCGGGATAAAAGCGGTATAAATTGGGCAACTACAGATAAAATATCTTCTTTCTCAAGCCCTCATGTAAATTGAAGATGAATACTTGACCTTTCGGCACAAGCAATTTATCTTTGTCAAAGCTACTTACATGGAGAGTCCAAAAACATGCACATGTATAAGATAATCAGCAAAAAAAGAGACAAAAAGAAACTCACCCAGGAGGAAATAGAGTATTTCGTCTCCGGTTATGCTGAAGGCCAAATCCCCGATTACCAGGCATCTGCACTTTTGATGGCTATTTTCTTAAACGGTATGGATGCTCAAGAAATATTCCATTTAACCCGATCCATGATGAACTCTGGCAAGGTGCTTGATTTAAGCTCTGTTCCCGGGGTGAAGGTTGACAAGCACAGCACTGGAGGAGTGGGAGATAAGGTCTCCTTGATACTTGCTCCGCTGGTGGCATCATGCGGGGTTAAGGTTCCCATGATCTCCGGAAGAGGATTGGGTCACACTGGCGGAACTTTAGACAAATTGGAATCCATTCCCGGATTCCGCACAGATTTGTCTCTGAAAAGATTTATGACAAACCTTCGGGATGGGGGTATCTGCATGATGGGGCAAACAAAAGAGATCGCTCCCGCCGACAGGAAAATGTATGCTTTAAGAGACGTAACCGCCACAGTCAACTCTATACCTTTGATCGCCGCCAGCATCATGAGCAAGAAATTGGCTGAAGGGGCGGATGGGTTCGTGTTCGATGTCAAGGTGGGGAATGGCGCCTTCATGCAAAAACAGGATGAAGCCGTGCTTCTTGCAAAAATTTTGATCCAGATGGCAAAAAGATTCAAAAAAAAGGCGGTCGCTTTGATAACGGACATGAATGAACCTCTGGGTGAGGCGGTAGGAAACTCCATTGAGGTGGTGGAAGCCATCCAGGCTTTGAAAGGAAAGGCTCCCACAGATCTTATCGAAGTCACCATAGCTCTTAGCGCACAAATGCTTGTTTTAGGGAAAAAGGCAGAGAATTTGAAAGAGGCAGAAAAGAAGCTTTCTTTAGCTATAAAAACCGGTCAGGCGCTGGAAAAGTTCAGAGAAATGATCAAAGGACAAGGGGGCGATCCCAGAGTGCTGGATGATTATCGCCTTCTCCCCTGGGCAAAACATAAGCTAATTGTTGGCTCTGAAAAAGGTGGATATGTTCAATCCATAAACACCCGAAAGATCGGACTTTGTGCCGTGAAGTTAGGTGCTGGCAGAGAAAAACTGGATAGTAGAATTGACCCCGGGGTGGGTTTGTTGATTAAGAAAAAGGTGGGAGATACAATTAAGAAAGGTGAGACTGTGGCCGTTATCTTTACAAATAATATCAGCAGAGGGAAGCTGGCAGGTAAAGAGATAGAAGAGGCCTATCGAATCGGGAAAAGAAAAACAAACAGATTGAAAAAGGTTTTGTTAATTGTTGACGAAAAGGGAACCAAGAAATTAAAAAGCGACATTTAGTTTTCCCCAACCAGAGCCTAAGTTATGATTATTGATTATTTATTCAATACGCAAACCAGTGATGATTATAAATATCTGTCTAATCCCCCTCACCCCCGCCTCTGGCGGGATTTTCAACCTAGCCCTCTCCCCAAGGGGAGAGGGGATTTCATAAATTCTCTCAGATCGGACAGGGGTTGTACCCCTGTCCGCCCAGACGGGCGGTCGTCTGACCGTAACAAGGGTGGGGATGCAACCCCCACCCTAACGGGGATTTTATATTTTGTCCATTAAAAAGGAATCAGAAAGCTGACTGGTACCTTATAGTTGCCAAAAACCAGAACCTAACTTAAGTTAGGTTCTGGTTCCTTTCCCCATCAAATTTCCTCTGTTTTTCTATAAAGCAATCTTCTGTAGGGGCGAATCTTCAGATTCGTCCCGCATTCTGCGGGGTGGAGCTGAAGCTCCACCCCTACATCCTTAATTCTTGTTATTCTATCATTAGATCGGATATATCTTCTCTCGGACAAAAAAGATTTTCTTCCATCTAATTTCGTTAAAATTTGAAGCAAATTACTAAATATTCAAAATAAAACTCCGAAATTCTTATGGAAAGTTAAAAAAATCTGCAACATCTCACTATTTACATCGTATACTATTCTAAGTTAGAATAGTATAGATTATAATATCAACCGGTGAGTCGACCCTATGACCAAAAATGAGCTTGTGGTATTGGGACTTCTGGACCAAAAGCCCATGCATGGTTATCAACTCTATCATGAGATAGAGAGAACCAGAATGGAACATTGGGCTCAGGTTAACTTAGCATCCATCTATAATACCCTCAATAGATTGGAACAAAGAAGGATGATTGAGCCAAAAAGGGAAAAGCCGGGCCGAATGCCAGAAAGAAACGTTTATCACATTACCAAAAAAGGCAAAGAGAAATTAGCCTCATTGGTGGAGCAAACCCTGAAGGCCAGCCAAATACCCCAAAGCAATTTCGTGGTGGGGGTTGCTTTTATCAAGGGTTTGTCAAAAAGGAAAGCTTTAGATTGTCTTAAATACAAAGAGGAGATTTTCCAAAAAACATTAAAGCACTTACTCAAAGCCGATAAAGATGAAGGAGAGGATATGCCCTTCCATTGGAACTTTATTCTGCACAGTGGAATAGATCATATGAGATTGGAGATCAAAAGGATAGACGGTCTTATCAAACAGATACAGAGAATGCGAAACTGGAAATGATTTTGAAATCGAAAGAGAGGAAGAAGTAATGAAAAGAGTCATTTTAGGGATTGTTCTTTTAGCCATTATTGGATTTTTGGGCTATAGAGTCTGGGTGGCTTATCAGCGGAGCCAGATAAAAGAAGTTGAAAAGACAGAGGAAATCCCGCCGGTTCAAATCGAGGTGGTTAAAACCAGCCCTTTGACTGAATTGTTGAATCTGACCGGAGACGTCAAGGGTATAGAGGAGATAGACGTTTATCCAAAGGTTTCGGGAAAGTTAGTGGAAATGAAGGTCAAGGAGGGGGAAAAGGTCAAGACAGAACAGATCTTAGCTATCATCGACCGGGACGTGGAAGGAGTCAGATTCGAGGAAGCCGAGGTTATCTCTCCGGTAGAGGGAATTGTGGGAAGAGTCTATCTGGACAAAGGGGCAAGAGTTAACCCGCCTGAACCCGGACCGGGCATGGGAACTGCCTTGCTGAGAATTGTAAACATGGACATAGTAAAAGTGGTGGTATACGTCATTGAGAAAGATCTCTCCAAGATCAAACTTCATCAGAAAACCCGGGTCTGTGTGGCTGCCTATCCGGACCAGATATTCTCCGGAAAGATAACTTTGATCAGCCCCACCATAAACCCCATGACCAGAACTGCATCAGTTGAGATCACCATTCCCAACCTGAATCACAAGCTTAAGCCAGGTATGTTTGCTGAGGTCGAGGTCATAATCAGAAAGACGGACGATGCCATTTTAATACCCGCCTACGCCGTGCTTGAACAGAGCGATAACAAAAAGGTATTTACGGTGGTGAATGGCAAAGCAATGCTGAAGTTGATCGAACTGGGGGTAGATCAGGGCGACTCAGTGGAAGTAAAAAGCGGACTTGATGTGGGGGATACTCTCATTGTGGCAGGACACCATCGAGTCTCAAGCGGTGACTCTGTCAGGATAGTTGAGGGAGGTGCCGAATAGTGTTTCTGCCCAAATTTGCCATTAAAAGACCAGTCACGGTCTTCATGATCTTCATCATGCTAATCATCCTGGGGGTAATCTCCTTCACCCAGTTGTCCATTGACCTCATGCCGGACGTCTCCTTCCCCATGGTGATGGTGGTGACCAGCTATTCAGGAGCAGGTCCTTCCGAGATTGAGACCATGGTCACCAAACCTCTGGAGGGGTCTTTAGCCGCCACCAAGGATGTGAAGAATATCTTCACCTACTCTTTAGAAGAGGTGTGTGCCATAATGATGGAGTTCGAATGGGGAACCGATATGGACGTGGCTGCCTCGGACGTGAGGGAGAAGGTGGATTTGGTTCGCTGGCGCCTGCCCGAGGATGTAGAGAATCCCACCATCATAAAATTCGATCCCTCCATGATGCCCATTCTGTTCTTGGGCTTATCCGGAGAAAGCCAAAGCCCGGCGGAATTACGCTATTTAGCTGAGGAGGTTATAGAGCCGAGATTGGAGAGGCTGGATGGGGTAGCTGCAGCTATGCCCATAGGGGGATTGGAGAGGGAGATAAAAGTTGAGCTTAATCGAGCCAGATTGGAAGCTTTGGGAATCTCTGTAAATTTAGTCATCGGCGCTATCGGAGCCTCCAATTTGAATCTTCCGGGTGGACATCTTAAGTTTGGACAGAAGGATTTTCTGGTCAGAACAACCGGAGAATTTAGTCGGCCTTCTCAATTGGAAAATGTGATCGTCTCCAATCATCAAAGTATTCCTATTTATCTAAAAGATGTGGCAACCATCAGAGATGATTTTAAAGAGCAGACCAGCGTGGTCAGAGTGGGTGGAGGGCCCGGCATTATGTTGCTGGTGCAAAAGGAATCCAGGGCTAATACGGTGAAGGTGGCTGATAAAGCCAAAAAAGCTTTAAGAGATATTCAGAAGGTTCTTCCTTCCGATGTGGAGATTAACATAATTATGGATTCCTCCAAATACATAAAGCTCTCCGTGGGCAATGTAGAAAAATCAGCGTTGGAGGGAGGACTTTTAGCCATAATTATAATCCTGTTGTTTTTGAGAAGTTTCTCCAGCACCCTTATCATCTCGGTTGCCATCCCCATATCGGTTTTAGTCACTTTGATTTTGCTCTATTTCGGCAAGATGACTTTGAACATCACCACTATGGGCGGTCTAGCTTTGGGAATTGGCAGGTTGGTGGATGACGCCATTGTGGTCTTAGAGAACGTTTTCCGACACCGACAGCAGGGCGAAAGACCCAAAGAGGCCGCGGTGATCGGCGCCAGCGAGGTATCTACTGCGGTCCTTGCGGCTACCGTCACCACCATCATAGTTTTCGTCCCCATATTTTTCGTAGGGGGGATGGTGGGAATTCTGTTCCGTCCCATGGGCTACACTGTGGTCATATCTTTAGCCGCCTCCTACTTTGTGGCTATGATCTTAATTCCTCTTTTGACCTCTAAGTTTTTGAAGGTGGAACGAGTAACCGTGTTAGGAAATCCGAAGAAGTTCACCCTTAAGGGGAGGCTATTCAACTTAGGCCAGAAAGCCTTTGATGCCATCGATGAGAATTATCATAAGACGGTAAGCTGGGCAATAAGACACAAAACCACCGTACTCCTGGGAGTGTTGGGGGTGCTTCTGATTACCCTGCCCTTGCTCAAGTTTATAGGGTCTGAGTTTACGCCTGAAACAGATGAAGGACAGTTTGAGATTTCTGTCAAAATGCCAGTGGGGACAGAGTTGAAACAGACGGAACGGGTCATGGCTCAGATTGAAAATATTGTGGCTGAAAATGTCCCCGAGTTGAAAACTATGATGGTCAGAGCAGGTATTGAAGGGAAGGGAATCGCCGCACTCTCGGCTGTGTTTCAGGATATAACCGGTCCGCATGCCGCCACAGTTCGAATCGGATTGGTCGATCGGAGCGAACGAAAGCGTTCCATATTCGAAATCATGGAGCTTCTGCGTGGTAAGCTAAAGGACATTCCAGATGCGAATTTCAATATCAGAGCCAGTGGAATGATGTCAAGGATGACCAGCTTTGGCGGAGCCTCCGCTCCTATTGTGGTGGAGATAAGAGGCTATGATCTGGAAACCGCACGGAGTTTGGCGGTCAAAGTCAAGGAGATACTGAAGGCAACCCCCGGAAGCAGAGACGTAAGAATAGAGCGTGAAGAGGGTCTGCCTGAACTGCAGATCAAAATCGACAGGGAGCGTGTCGCCGCCCTTGGTTTGAATTTAGCTCAAATCGCTCAGACCATTCAGACCAATGTGGGCGGGAAGGTTGCCTCTCTGTTCAGGGATCCGAAATTGGGCAAAGAATATAATATTTTGGTCCAATTAAGAGAGGAAGACAGGAGGAATCTTTTAGACTTAGACCGAATCTTTATCACCTCTTATTCAGGCAAACAGATCCCTCTTTCCAATGTGGCTGAGGTGGTCAAAGCCGAAGGTCCGGTCAAAATCGATAGAAAGAATCAGGAGAGGATGCTTTTGGTTACCTCCCAGGCTTATGGTCGACCGGCAGGGACTGTGGCGGCTGAGGTGGAGTCCAAGATCAAGAAGAACCTAAAAGTGCCGGAGAACTTCTCGGTGGATGTAACCGGAGCCTATGAGGATCAACAGGAATCATTCAGAATCTTGATCCTGGCTCTGATTTTAGCCGTTGTTTTAATCTACATGATTTTAGCCGCCCAGTTTGAGTCGCTGTTTGATCCATTTATAGTGATGTTCTCTGTCCCCTTAGGATTCATCGGGGTGATCTGGGGTCTGTTCTTAACCGGGCATACCTTCAGCATTCTTTCTTTTGTGGGGATGATCATGATGGTGGGAATTGTGGTCTCCAACGCCATACTTTTGGTGGACTACGCCAATATTTTGAGAAGGAGAGGTATGGAGCTTCACGAGGCGGTAGTCCAAGCGGGCAGAACCCGTCTGCGTCCTATTCTGATGACCTCCTTCACCACCATGTTGGCTTTGGTTCCTATGGCTTTGGGATTAGGAGAAGGAGGCGAGGTTTACGCTCCCATGGCAGTGGCGGTTATCAGTGGTCTCTTCGTCTCCATGGCGTTCACTTTAGTCTTTATCCCCACGTTATATACCATCTTTGAGGAGAAATTGAAACGAAAAATCTTCGCAAAATGAGCAGTAGGGGCGATTTGCAAATCGCCCCTACACAGAGCTTCGCAATGACAAATTATCGTAACATTGTTTGGGAAACGAAATTGTAGAACAGAGGATAAAATCACGATGAAATTAATCTTTTTGATATTCAATAGCCCTTTAGAGCCGGATGTGAAGGATCTTTTAAAGAAGACCCAAGTGGTTCATTATACCCGCTGGGAAAAGGTCAAAGGGGTGGGCCAGACCGGTCCGCACTTCGACGATGAAGTGTGGCCCTCAGTAAACATTGTGTTGATGTTTTCTTTAGAAGACGAAAAGAAAGACGTGATGGCTCAAGGGGTGCGGAAAATCAGAGAGCAGTTTCCCGGTGAGGGGATAAGGATGCTGGTCTTGCCCTTGGAGGAGATAGTGTAAAAACTACCGAATGACATGGTAGCCGCACCCTTCAGGGTGCGAAAAACAGACTTTTTGCGCGTCCAGAGGAGGTAAAGATGGTTTTTAGATATTTCATTAAGATTCTTTTTGTTTTGTTTTTATTCTCCAGTTTTTGCGAAGCACAAGAGAAGATATTCAACTTGAATTTGGATCAATGCCTAAAGATTGCTTATGAAAACAATAAAACTCTCCTGCAGTTACAAGAAAAAATCAATTCGGCAAGATATCAGATAGATCAAGCTAAATCGGGCTTCTATCCACAATTTTCCTTCAGCGGAAGCTATACCCGTTTGGCAGAGGTCCCTGGCTTTGATATGGGAGGGATGGGAAAAGCCAAGTTGGGCACAGAGAACAATTACAACCTTAAGCTTTCATATCAACAACCTATCTTCACCTGGGGAAAAATTCGGGCAGGTTACGATATATCGAAATACAATTTTTCCTTGACTAAAGAGGAATATCGAAAGACAAAACAACAGATCAAATTTAACGTGGTCAATCTATTTTATAATATCCTTCTGGCTGAGGAATTGATCGGAGTCAGAGAAGAATCGATCGTCCGAATCGAAGACCATCTGAAAGTAGTGAAAGATAGATATGATAAAGGTTATGCTTCGGAATTTGATGTGTTAAGGGTCAAAGTTCAGTTAGCCAATGCCAAGCCTCCTCTGGTGCTGGCGAAAAATCTTTACAGCTTAACCTTAGACAATTTGAAAAACCTTTTAGGAATCTGCTTGCAGGATTCAGTAAATCTGGAAGGTACTTTAGACTTTGAATCTATAGAAGTGGATCGGATTCAGGCGGAGGCATTTGCCTTTAAAAACAGATCTGAATTGAAGTCGATATTTCATCAAGGAAAAATTGCTCAAAAAGCGCTGATTGTTGCTAAAGCGACCAATAAGCCCAATTTGTTGGGAATGGCCAATTACGAATACAAAAGACCTTTCTATTTCAATGACGAATGGGAAACGGATTGGAATTTCACCTTCCTGGTGAATGTCCCCATATTCGACGGATTTCTGATGAGATCAAAGGTTCGTCAGGCAAGATCGGATTTAAAACAGATAGATATTGCAGAGAGACAGATTCAGGATTTTATAAAGTTAGAGATCAGTCAAGCCATCTTTAGTCTAAATTTAGCCGAGGAGAATATCCTTTCCCAAGAGGAGAATGTAAAACAGGCTAAGGAGAGCTTAAGGATCGCCAGGGTGCAATACAGTAAGGGTATGCTGACCAATCTGGAGTTGATGGACACCGAGTTTGCCTTGACCGTGGCAGAGACCAACTACCTTCAGGCGCTATCGGATTATTTGATCGCCAAAGCCGAGTATGAAAAAGCGATTGGAAAAGATTAAAAAAACAGGGTCAAGGGTCAAGGGGCATGGGTCGAGGGTAAAAAAATAGAATTTGACCAAAGGCGGGATTTACGACCACCGCCGTTGGCGGGATCTTCGACCTTCGTTGGTAACGGACACCTCGTCCGTTACCAATTAGACTTCGTCACGGACAAGGTGTCCGCCCAGACGCCCATACAGGCCCGTCTGGGGGCGAGCGGACGCTCCCGTCTGGGGTCGTCTGACCGTGACGAACTAAGGGGGGGTAGAATTCGCAGAGGAAATGCCCTCCCGTATTTACCACTACATCAGAAAATCTCTTGTTTTTTTCACATTCCCTTTGTATACTCACTGACTGGACACATAGGAGAAGTGAATTGAACAAGAAAGTTAGCCTTCCCGTATGGATTGTTCTGTTTTTCCTCTGGTTTGCATTTTTCCATATCTCTTTCGGATACAGTTTCGACAGAAGGACACCTGTTAGGATTCCGCCTCATTCTGCTTATCATACACCTCTTTCCCCAAAAGGTGACACCGGTTTTTGCACGATTCAATATGATGTCGACTCAGTCGCCTTCTACTTTCCCGGATTCGGCGCCGGAGATGGAATAGCAGTTTACATGGACCCGGAAGACTGTGGGTCTTATGTTAATGTTTATCCTTTCAAGATCAGCAACGTGCATTTTTACCTTTATGATCCCCCTCCCGGATTTTTTGTCTGGCCGGCCGAAATTGAGATAAAGATCCTCAACGTCGACACCCTGATTGATACCCTTAGCCAGCCGCCGGATACTGTGATGCCGTTCCCCGGCGGTGTCCAGTACAGCCAGACCTTCAGCATTGAAGAGGATTCAGCTTACGATCCGGTAAGCCACCCGAATCCGATAAATCTGACCTTAGACGAAGTTTGGTGCATAAACTCCACTTTCTTTCTCCAAATAACCTACACGGGAGGAACCGCAGGGTCCAATCCCAGCCTGGTCATGAGCGACACCGGCGATCGTCCTGAAAGCCAAGAAAACTGGCTATTATGGCAGGGCGATTATTACGAATGGGACTCTGCCTGGGTGGAATATCTTATCCCCGGCAGGGCGATCATGCGCGTGATCGGATACCCATATGCTATAGACTGTGATATATGCTGGGATTGGATGTCCAGGACCACCAAAGCTCCGAGCGGTATGCCGGATTTTGATCAACGTCAATTTAAAGATACTTCAGCCTTTTGTGGTCCCACCGCGATAGCCAATTGTTTAGTTTGGCTGAATGCCATCCCCTCCATAGCAGATCCAGACAGCCTGATTCGACTGCTCTCCGATTATTTTCATACCAGTCCATTAGCAGGTGGGGGGACTCTGGTGGATTCAATTGGAGCCGGTCTGGACTCACTTTTTGCTGATTATGGTTTGAATCTGTATGACACTACTCTTGAGAACCCGACCTTCTCTGAGATTTCCCACTCGCTTGGAGACACAACCAATATTGTGCTCCTTTTGGGACTGTGGCAGAAGATAGATAATGTCTGGTGTCGCATTGGAGGGCACTATGTCTCCCTGGCGGGTGCATGCCCCGACACGTTGGTTGCCATAAGCGATCCTGCTCAAGACAATGCGGAAACAGGAGCAAGGGGAAGGTTTCTGCCACCCCATTATCCACATCCAGATGATCACACCCTGCATAACACAAAAGGCTTCGTCTCCCATGATGCGTATGTTTCAGATACCCTGTCGGTGGAGCCTTATGCAGAAGACCTGTGGAAATTCAAAGATTGTGAGGATGACAGTCTGCCCTGGCTTTCCCAGTTTGAGGGGCAGAATTTTCAGCCGGAGCAAGAACAATACAGACACGATTACGACTCTACAAAAAACTTGTATGCGGTGGTGGAATATGCCATCATGATCTGCCAGAAGCCCACCTTAGTGGAAGAAGAAGAGGTGGAGATCCCTAAATATTTTGAGCTATTCCAAAGCTTTCCCAATCCATTCAATAACCACACTGTAATCAAATATAGCTTATCGAAAACAACTGATGTATCGCTGGTCATCTACAATATCTTAGGACAGAAAGTTAAAACCCTGGTGAGAAAAGAAAAGCAGAACGGATTGATGACGGTGATCTGGGATGGGAAGGATGACAGGGGAAAAGATTTAAGCTCTGGCATTTATTTTTATCGGTTGCAGGCAGGTGGGCTTATCCAAACCAGGCGGATGGTTTTGCTGAAATAGTCAACGGACTTGTCCTGAGGGCTTAGCCTGAAGGATTAAGCGGATAATTAAACGGTAAGGATTCTTAAGAACATTTAAACAAAGGTGCTCTGTTTGTTTGAGGATGTTGTTCCATAGATCATAAGATAATTTCAGGGCAAAAAAATTTGCCTTTTGAGAATAAATTTCTTGCATTTTCTGAGGGCATCTGTATATTTAGAATAACCGAAGAATTGGAATCAAATCGATAGAGGGAGGAAAAAAATTACACGGGGGTTTGTATTTATCACTAAAAATAAATCCTTTAAAACGTGTCTTTGTGACCAAGTGAATGAATTCGAGCCAGAATAGCTTACCTGAACTTGTCACACCACCTCAAAACCTTTAAAAAGGAGGTGATGAGAAAGAGGCGTAAGGCAAGCATTGATCCTTAACCTGAAACCTTAATAAGGTTTCAAAGTCTGAAAAGGAGAAAATCATGAGACAGAAGCTAACTTTTTTAATGGTGGCGACCTTACTGTTTGGCGCTGTTTTTTCTATAAACTCAGTTGCCTGGTCTTTTGAAAGACAAATCCCCAATCGGATTTTAGAAGATCAAATTGTCCCTCAGCCTTTTGAGGGTTTTGAAAAATCTGGAACCTTCTGTGAGATTTTCAACGATTTTAATACTCCTACGTGGTGCTACACAGGCTTCGACTCGGGAATGGGTTTTGCGGTATTTATGAACCCGGCACAATGTGGTCTATCTCCTTATCCTTTCAAAATCACTGACGTTCATTTCTACCTCTATGCCCCCGACGAAACTTATAAATGGCCCGTAGCCATACGGGTAAATATAAGGGACTCAAATTACGGTGACAGTTGTTCCGGACCGGGGAGTGTTTTGTGCTACGAAGATTTCAGCATACCCAGTGATTCAGCTTACCCCTTAATGATGACCTTAGATCTGAGCACCCTCTGCTGTGTGAATCAGCCATTTTTCTTAGAGATAATGTACACCCAACCACGCGACCCTGCGCATCCACACCCCAGCCTGATGATGGATGCCGATACTCCTCCTCCGGATACTTGCGACAACTGGGGACTTCACGGAGATGGGACGTGTGCCGAGTGGTATGATTTTTGGACTTTCCCTCCTCCGGGAGATGCCATCATCCGGGCGACCGGATATACCGGGGCAGGAGAGTGCGATTCCCTCTGGTATTGGAAACCGGATACCACCCATGCTCCCAGCGGCATGCCGGATTTTGATCAGTATCAGGAGCCATGGATAGCTTACTGCGGTCCGGTTGCTGTGGCAAACTGTTTGTGGTGGTATGACGCTGTCCCCGCAGGATGGACTCCCCCTCAGTTGATTGATACTCTGGCAAGATACTTCCATACCAATCCCGCGTGGGGAACCTATGTTGACACTATGGAGATGGGTCTGACCCAGTATTTCATTGATTATGGGTTCAATCTTTACGAGCGCACCTATTACCAACCCAGCTTCTACGAGATGGAAGACTCTCTGAAGAAATGCCAGGACATCATTTTGCTTTTGGGCTTTTATGAATACATCGGCCCTGGCGAATATGTACGGATTGGTGGTCATTTTGTAACCATGGCTGGAGTCTGTTCCGAGTCGTTGAAAGTAGCTTTAAGCGATCCAGCCAGAGATATGGCTGTGTGGTACCAATGGCCCGGAAGAATTCGCCCGCCCGAGCA
>CAYOFL010000041.1:0-26560 GCA_964403165.1 uncultured Ignavibacteria bacterium | reverse complement strand
GTATCTTTTTTGCCAATACTAACACGGGTTGGGCGGTCGGTGAATTTGGTGCCATCTTACACACCACCACCGGCGGTTGCAGCGCAGTGGGAGAAGAGGGTGATGAACCTATCACCCGGCCAAAGAGTTTTAGCCTGGCGCAGAACTACCCTAATCCGTTCAATCCCCAGACTACGATCTGCTACAATTTGACCAGACCGAGTCGGGTCACCCTAACGATCTATAATCTGCTCGGTCAGGAGATTAGGGCACTTGTCGACGGATTGCAGGGTTCAGGCGTCCGCCGGGTCGTTTGGGATGGAAAAGGGAAGGATGGAGAGCCTCTTGCCAGCGGCATCTACTTCTACAAGCTCACAGTAGAGAAAAACGACGTTCGGACTTCCGAAACCAAGAAGATGCTGCTGTTGAAATAGCCGAAAGGCAGGGATCAGGGGCTAGGGGCTAGGGTCTAGGGGCAAGGGTCAAGAAAAACCGCTTAGCCGGGCCTTTACACTTTGTCTCCTGCCAAAGGCGGGATGTCGAAGGACGGCTCCGGGATTTTCCCTCGTTGGTAACGGACGCCCTCGTCCGTGACGAACAAAAGACATTCTTGAAAGTCCTTGATTTTGGGATAAGAATTTGTTATATATTATTAAAAGTTCAATGGTTCAAAAGTTCAATGGTTCAAAGGACAAACATACCTAAGAGAATTTGTGTGGTTTAAGCCCTTTTCGGCTCAACACCCTTCTTTCAAAAAAATCATGTTAAAGGAGAAGAAGATAATCGTGGGAATAACCGGGGGGATTGCGGCATACAAAGCCTGCGAGATAGTCCGCAGGTTAAAAAAATTTGGGGCGCAGGTTATAGTGGTGATGACCGAAAATGCCCAGAAATTCATCACCCCTCTGACTCTGGAGACCCTCTCTGAAAACGAGGTAGTCTGCGAGACGTTCCCGGAAAAAAAAGTGGTGGGCGTTCGACACGTCAACCTGGCACAGTGGGCGGATTTGATCTTGATAGCTCCAGCCACCGCTAACATAGTCGGAAAAATTAGAGCAGGGATTGCAGACGATATACTCACCACCGTGGTTATCTCCTCTAAGTCCCCTGTTTTAATCGCTCCTGCCATGAATGTTAACATGTATGAAAATCCCATCTTCGGTGAGAACATGGAGTATTTAAAAAACAAAGGATATAGGTTCATTGAGCCGGAGACAGGTGACTTAGCTTATGGGACGGGTAAAGGCAGACTGCCTGAGCCAGAGACCATCGTAAAAGAAGTAGTTAAACTTTTGACCGGGAAAAAGGATTTAGAGGGGAGATCGATCTTAGTAACTGCGGGACCAACCCAGGAGCCTTTGGATCCGATAAGATACCTCTCCAACCGCTCCAGCGGAAAGATGGGATATGCTATAGCGGAAGCGGCACAAAGACGAGGAGCAAAAGTAACTCTGATAAGCGGTCCCTCTAATCTACCGGTGCCTGCTGAAGTGAACTTCCTCCGGGTGGAGAAAGCTAAAGAGATGTATTCTGCGGTCAGATCGCATTTTGGCAAAGCGAATGCGTTAATTATGGCGGCGGCAGTCTCAGATTTTGTTCCGAGCACGGTTTCTCCAAACAAAGTCAAGAAAAAAGATGAGGAGATTCTGCTGAAGCTCAAGCCCAGCGTGGACATCTTAAGAGAGATGGGAAAACGAAAAAAGAACAAAATACTGGTTGGATTTTCCCTGGAGACAGAAGACGAGATAAGGAATTCAAAGAGAAAATTGGTGGAAAAGAATTTGGACTTAATCGTGGTAAACAACCCCAATGTTCCGGATGCCGGCTTTGAAGTTGATACAAACCAGGTTATGTTGATTGACAAACGAGGGAAGACGGAGAAGCTACCCTTGCTTTCCAAACAGGAGGTGGCGGAGAAGGTATTGGATAGGGTGAGTGTTCTTTTAAAAAAGATTAAAAGAAAATGAAAGAGGGCTAGTTCAAACCTCTCCCCCTTAGTCCCCTTCAGGGTGTCCTTCGATCCCGAAGATCTCAGGATCGAGGGAAATCCCTTCAGGGTGAATCCCTTCAGGGTGAATCCCTTCAGGGTGAACCCCTCTCCACAACTGTGGAGAGGGGGAGATAGGGGGTGAGGTGAAACAAAAGCTGTAAAGTTGGCAGGGCACCCTTTCCCAGGTTATTTCTTAAATTCATTGAAAGACATTTTACTATGCCCCCCACCGAATATGAAAAAATGCTTCAGGCTTTCGCACTGACAAAAAACTTTATCAAACAACAGGTAGAGTTAGGATTTGATGAGGTTTACACTCAGGTGAAACCAAAAAAATCAACTGTAAAGAAAGAAGATGGTCCCATCCCGACAGACTTGAGTAATTTCTACAGCCAGATAAAGAATTGTAAAAAGTGCCATCTTTATCGCACTCGCACCAATTTTGTATTTGGTGCAGGAAATCCTGAAGCAAATCTTATGCTTATCGGAGAGGCGCCGGGAAGAGAAGAGGACCTGCAGGGAGAGCCGTTTGTGGGAAGGGCGGGTCAACTCTTAGACCGGATGCTTGCCGCCATCGGTTTTGAAAGGGAAGACGTTTTTATCGCCAATATCTTAAAATGCCGTCCTCCGGAGAATCGGGATCCTCAGCCAGATGAAATCAAAGTCTGTAAACCACATCTTCTTCAGCAGATCAAACTGATTCAGCCTAAAATCATCTTGGCTCTGGGCAGAATCTCCGCTCAGGTGCTTTTGGAAACCAAAAGCCCTTTAGGTCAGCTAAGAGGAAAATTTCACGATTTTAACGGGATTAAATTCCTGGTTACCTATCACCCGGCCGCGCTTTTAAGATACCAGCAGTATAAAAGACCAGCCTGGGAGGATTTGAAGCTTTTGAGAAAGGAGTATGATAGAATAGTTTGAGATTATTGAATTTGCGGATGCAGTATAATCGATGTTTTGAGGACCTCACCCCCTGTTTCCCCCTCTCCATTTCATGGAGAGGGGTTCACCCTGAAGGGATTCACCCTGAAGGGGACAAAGGGGGAGAGGTAATGTGGGCTTATACAAAGGCAACATTTTGAATAATGTCTTCGATGAAAACATATTATGGTAGCCGCCCATCTGGGCGAGAACCACGCAGGCTAAAGCCTGCGGCTACCAATCATATGAATTCAACCAAGGGGAAACATCCGTTTAATCCGTTGACCAGACCGGAGAATTAACCATGGCAGATCGTAGGAGTTCCTCACAATCGGAAAGAGTGCCGCCGCAGGCAATAGAAGTGGAGCAGGCGGTTTTAGGGGCTATGCTTCTGAATAAGGAAGCTATTGGAAGGGCTTTGGAGATAATTGACAAAGACTGTTTTTATCGGGATGATCATCAAAAAATCTTTGAGGTGCTGGTAAATCTGTATGACAAGAATCAGCCAGTGGATATCATAACAGTTTCGGAAGAGTTGACCAGGCGCAAGCAATTGGATCAGATAGGTGGGAGGATGTATCTTCTGGAGTTGTCCGAGAAGATCGCCACCACCGCCAATATCGAATATCACTGCAACATCGTGTTGGAAAAATCTACTTTAAGGAAATTGATCAACACCAGCACCCAGGTAGTTTCCCAGTGTTATGACGCCACCCAGGATGTGGATGACCTTCTGGATCGGGCAGAGCAGGGAATTTTCAGCATCTCAGAGAAGAGGATAAAGGAGGGATTTATTCCTTTGGGAGAGCTTCTTCCTCACACCTTCGAGGCGATAGAGGAATATCAGAAAAAGGGTGGGATGATTACCGGCATATCCACCGGCTTTGTTGAGTTCGATACTCTCACCGGTGGTCTTCAGAGATCTGACTTAGTTGTGGTGGCTTCCCGTCCCTCCATGGGCAAAACTGCCTTCTGTCTTTCCATAGCCGAGCATGTTGCCATCGAGGAGAGGATGCCGGTAGGCATCTTCAGCCTGGAGATGGCAAAAAATCAGTTAGCTCAAAGGATGCTTTGCAGTCGAGCGCGATTTTCCACCTATAAGATGAGAACCGGAAAGATAAGCGATGCTGAATACAGTAGCTTAGCGGTAGCAGTTGGTCCTCTGGCAGAAGCCCCCATATTCATCGATGATACCCCTAATCTTGGGATTTTGCAGATGCGAGCCAAATCTCGCAGACTCAAAGCTCAGCATAATGTGGGTCTGATCATAGTGGACTATCTTCAACTGATGCAAGGACCTCGAAACACAGAATCAAGACAACAGGAGATCTCCATGATATCCCGCTCCTTGAAGGGATTAGCCAAGGAACTGGACATTCCAGTAGTTGCTGTATCCCAGCTTTCCCGAAAGGTGGAGGACCGGGGTGGAGAGAAAAGACCTCTGCTGGCTGATCTAAGAGAGTCTGGAGCAATTGAACAGGATGCAGACGTGGTGGCATTTGTTTACCGTCCGGAATTTTACGGGATAGAGAAATTCAGAGATGGAACCCCCTCCCAGGGGGTGGCGGAGATTATCATAAGCAAACATCGAAACGGGCCAACCGGTGAGTTGCGCTTAACCTTCATAAGAGACTATGCCAGATTTGAGAATATGGAGTTCATCCATCGGGAGGTTCCGTTCTAAACTATCGTAAACGAATAAAACAAGTTGACAAATTGTCCGCAGGTCATTTGACTCAAATGAGATCCATAGGACCTGACATGTTGAGCGAGCAGATGCCCATCACTTTTCCCTCTCCTCTCGGGGGAGAGGACTAAGGTGAGGGGGAAGCTTCGATCAGAAATAAACTCACTTTTATTTAGGAAAGAGGTGAGACAAAACGCCGTTTTCTCGGACTGAAAATATCTTCACCTTCGTAGGCAAAAAGACCCTCATCTTTTTTGAGGATGTGGGAGGTCTGGCTCTTCTGGTAAAAAATATCTTCTTAGGACTGCCCAAAGCTTTTACCAGATTTCATCTCACCACCGAACAGATGCTGGCGATGGGGGTAAACTCTCTTCCTCTGGTGGCTATTGTGTCTGTTTTCACCGGAGCGGTTTCTGCAGTTCAGGCAGTATACCAGATCTCAGATTTCGTTCCCATGAGATATTTGGGCACGGCTGTGGGTAAGGCGATAATGATAGAGCTGGCTCCGGTTCTCACTGCCCTGGTGGTGGCTGGAAGGGTGGGAGCAGGTATCGCCGCAGAGCTGGGAACCATGAAAGTAACAGAACAGATCGATGCGCTCAAAACCTTAGCCATAGATCCAGTGGAATACCTGGTGGTGCCCAGATTTGTAGCCGGTTTGATTATGCTTCCGGTTCTCACCATCTTCGCCGACGCCATCGCTTTAGCCGGAGGAATGGGAATTTCTGCCATCACCCTGAACGTCCCCCCTCACGTGTTTTTGAATAGCTTGAAATCTTTTTTCAAGATGATGGACTTGATGTCAGGGCTTTCCAAGGCTTTGGTCTTCGGGTGCATCATCTCTATCATCGGATGTTATCAGGGATTTAAAACCAGAGGTGGAGCAGAAGGTGTTGGCAGATCCGCCACAAAAGCAGTGGTTATGGCATCAGTTTTGATATTGATCGCTGATTATATCGTGGCAAGCATACTTTTCGGATAATAGATTGAAATTGTAGTTGCCCAATTTATTGGGCTCGATAAATTAAGTCCCAAAAAATGAGAAGAACAATTCCTAAACGAGAGTGGAAAATCCTAGATTATGAACTTTTTGAGAATAGACCTAAAACAGATAAACCATATCCACCTGATGTGGTGAAGAGAAGAGAATTATTGCTTTATGCCCAAGTGCATTTGTCTGAAATTGCATGGGCCCAAAAGTGTAAAGATTTGGAAACTGAGAGATTGCACACAGAAGCATATAATTTAGTGATGTCAAAGTATTATGAGTGGGGGAAATAAAAAGTAGTAGGGTGAAACGTTAAGTTAAAAAGAATTATTCACGGCTGGAATTCGGCAAAGATTTTTATTAAGGCTCTATCAGACAGAGAACATGATAGAAATAAAAGACGTTTACAAAAGTTTCGGGGATAATCAGGTACTCAGAGGGGTTGATCTGGTCATAAATAAAGGTGAGACCGCGGTCATCATCGGAAGGAGCGGGTGCGGCAAAAGCGTGCTTTTGAAGCTTATCATGGGGCTTTTGAAGCCGGATCAGGGGAAGATATTGGTCAATGGAGACGATGTTACTTCCTTGAATGATAGCCAGCTAAACAAAGTCAGACAGAAATTCGGCATGCTCTTTCAGGCATCAGCATTGCTTGACTCTATGACCGTGGACGAGAATGTGGGTTTGGCGCTGAGAGAACACACAAGATTATCGGAGAAGGAAGTAAGACAAAAGGTGAAGGAGAAACTGAAGATGGTTGGACTTTCGGCGGTGGAACAACAAAAACCGGCTGAGCTCTCCGGAGGAATGAAAAAAAGAGTGGGACTGGCAAGAGCCATTGCCATGAACCCAGAGTATGTCCTATACGATGAACCGACCACCGGTCTGGATCCGATCATGGCAGACGTGATAAATGAACTTATCATAAATTTGAGAAATACCATCTCCATAACCTCCATAGCAGTTACTCATGACATCGTCTCCGCCTATAAGATTGCCGACAGGATCGCCATGCTGTATGAGGGTAAGATAGTCTTTGTGGGAACACCTGAGGAGGTGAAAAATACGGATCAGTCGGTGGTGAGGCAGTTCATCGAAGGGAGCGCGCAGGGACCGATCCCCGCCTTGTGAAGACGTCCACAGTCCACGGTCGACAGTCCACCGAAAGACGTCCGCTGTCCACGGTCCGCCGAAAGACGTCCACAGTCCACGGTCGACAGTCCACAGCAAAACCTTTGGAAGGTGCTAATGGCGTTTAAATTTGAAAATCTGGAAGTCTGGCAGTTGTCTTTAGAATATGTGGACAAAATCTATGAAATAACTAATCTACTGCCTGCTAAAGAAGAGTATAACTTGAAAACGCAGATAATAAGATCAGCAACCTCTGTTTCTTTGAATATCGCTGAGGGCTCCACCGGTCAAACTGATGCAGAGTTTGGTCGCTTTATCGGAATGGCAATAAGATCTGGTGTTGAAGTGATAGTCTGTCTACATTTAATAAAAAGAAGAGGATATATTGACGAAAAGGTCTTCAGTCAAGCTTATGAATTCGGGGAAAAGTTACTTGTGAAGCTTCAAGCTTTACGGAAAAAATTGAGATAAAAGACCACGGTCCATAGTCGATAGTCCACAGCAGGAAAATTCGTCCACAGTCCACGGTCGACAGACAACAGACCGCCGAAAGACGTCCACAGTCCACGGTCGACAGACAACAGCCAACGTAAATGCGAACCAGATCAAGCTTTAGCCGTGGACCGTGGACGGTTGACTGTGGACAGGAAAAACCTATGCTTAATCCAGGTAAAATCAAAACAGTCTATATCTGCCAATCCTGTGGACACAAGTCCGTAAGATGGATAGGGAAGTGTCCGGACTGCGGGGCATGGAATAGCATGGTTGAAGAGAAGATCACAAAACGCAGAGGCACTCCCTCATCTGAAAAAACCTCCTCTGTTCCCTTGAAAGAAGTGGATGTGGCAGATGAGGATCGAATCACCACTGGAATGAAGGAGTTTGATCGGGTGGTGGGAGGAGGAATTGTTAAAGGATCGGCGATTTTAGTTGGGGGCGACCCGGGCATAGGCAAATCCACCCTGCTTTTGCAGATTTCTGAAAAAATCGCTTCACAATATGAGAAAGTTTTATATATTACAGGAGAGGAGTCTTTAAAGCAGATCAAACTTCGGGCTGAAAGATTAAAAATCAATCCGAATAGAATCGAGATACTTACTGAAACTAACCTTGACCTGATATTGGATGTGCTGAGGCAGGATGTACCATACATGACGGTGATCGACTCCATTCAGACTACGTATACTCAGAACTTAGAGAGCACTCCGGGAAGCATCAGCCAGATAAGAGAATGTGCTGGCGCTTTGATTGGCTTTGCCAAACAAAGCGGAAGCCCGGTCTTTTTGGTGGGACACGTTACCAAGGATGGTTCCATCGCCGGACCCAAGGTGCTGGAGCATATGGTGGATACGGTTCTTTATTTCGAGGGAGAGAAAAGCTGTCTTTTTCGAATCTTAAGGGCGGTGAAGAATCGCTTTGGGTCCAGCAATGAGATCGGAGTGTTTCAAATGGAGGAGCGGGGTCTTTTAGAGGTGGAAAATCCCTCCATGCTGTTTTTGCCAGAAAGAGCCAGGAATGTTTCCGGGTCGGTGGTGGTTTGCTGTATGGAGGGAACCAGGCCGCTTCTGCTTGAGCTTCAGGGCTTGGTCTCGCCTTCCAGCTATGGCACCCCTCAGAGGGTTTCGTCCGGAGTGGATTACAAAAGGCTGGCTTTGCTTTTAGCTATTTTAGAAAAAAGGGAGGGGCTTTCTGTGGCAGCCTTTGACGTGTTCGTCAACGTGGCTGGAGGGGTAAGAATTGATGAGCCAGCAGTGGATCTGGGGGTGGTGGTAGCATTGGCGTCCAGCTTGAAAGAGAAGCCAGCAGAGCATGAGTCGGTCATAATTGGTGAGGTGGGGTTGGGAGGTGAGGTGCGGGCAGTAGGTCAGATAGAAAGGAGGATCAAAGAGGCGGAAAAACTTGGCTTCAAAAGATGCGTTATTCCGCACGGCAATTTGAAAGGACTAAATCAGAAGTTTAATATTAAGATAATCGGAGTAAAGAGTATTCAAGATACAATTAACCTGATGTTAACCTGAATGGAGGTAGCCATGCGGTTAAAGGTAAAAAAACTGCTAAAGGGTGGCGAGTATTTTGTCTCTTTTGAGAACGTGGATTTAAATCCGGAGGAGACAGAAAAGATAGAGAAGTTTGGCATGCCCACCGTCGATTTCAGTTCAGATGGTCTGGGATCACACACCATGAACGAGATAAATCTCTCGGTCAAGTGCCAGAGTGTAGAGGAAGCAGAGCAGACGCTCAACAACATCAAGCAGAACATCAAAGACAAATTGACTGAGCTTTTAGCTCAAGTGGACAACTTCACCGGTGAGGAGGAGGTGGAGCTTTAACTGCGCTCCTCAGATCTGAGGAATCTGTCCTTTTCTGAATTATCGAAGTCTTTGAATGTCGGATGTGCTTCCATTCTGGGCGCTATCCGGCATTTTTTTGGCTGAACTCTTTTACCTCGTTACCCGATTATGGAGAAATTGTGGAGCGAATCTTTAAGGAGTGTTGAAAAACCTAAACTGGAGTGCACCCGCCGATGGGGGGGTGCGGTTTTCTTCAAAGTTTAGGTGGTTGTGGTATAAAAACATTTAGATTTTTAAAAACCGCGAAAGCCCCGCGAAGCGGGATCCTTCGGACAAGCTTTCGCACTCCAAAGACACTTTTTCAACAGCCCCTTTAGGTTCACCCCGCATTCTGCCGGGTGGAGCTTTAGCTCCACCCCTACGCCTGCAAATTTAGGTTGACAGTTGATAGATTAAACGTAATCTTTATGACATGATAAAAAGAAAAAAGACCAAAAAAGTGTGGGTGGACAAAGTTCTTATTGGTGGAGGTTCACCTATTTCCGTTCAGTCGATGACTAAAACCGACACCCGCGACGTTTCCGCCACCGTAAAACAGATACGAAAACTTCAAAATGCCGGATGCGACATCATAAGGGTGGCGGTGCCGGACATGAAAGCCGCCTCTGCCTTGCCTAAGATCAAAAAAGGCATCCAAATTCCCCTGGTGGCTGATATTCATTTCGATTACCGACTGGCATTGAAGGCAATAGATTCGGGCGTGGATAAGCTCCGAATCAATCCGGGAAACATCGGGGCACAATGGAAGGTCAAAGAGATTGTGAAGGCGGCATCGGGGAAAAGAATCCCCATACGGGTAGGGGTGAATGCGGGATCGCTTCCCCGTGATATTTTGACGAAGTATAAAAAAGCATCCCCACCTGCATTAGTGGAGGCGGCTTTAAGGCAGGTAAGAATTCTTGAAAATCTGAATTTTGATGACATGGTCATTTCACTCAAGTCTTTTGACGTGCCCACCACCGTGAAAGCTTATCAGCTCATCTCGAAGAAGACAAACCATCCTTTGCATCTGGGCATCACCGAGGCGGGATTGCCTCAGGCAGGCTCGGTCAGGTCAGCTTTAGGGATCGGGATACTATTAGCTTCCGGCATCGGTGACACAGTCAGAGTCTCCCTGACCGGTGATCCAGTTGAGGAGATTAAGGTGGGATATGAGATTTTGAAATCTCTGAACTTAAGGGAACACGGGCCTATCATCATCTCCTGCCCCACCTGTGGAAGATGTGAGATCGACATAATCTCCATGACCAAAAAGGTGGAGCGAAAAGTCAGGAATATCCGAGCACCACTGAAGATAGCCGTCATGGGCTGTGTGGTAAATGGTCCCGGAGAGGCTAAAGATGCGGATGTGGGAATAGCAGGTGGCAGAGGTTATGGTCTTCTTTTTCGCAAAGGTAAAGTGGTCGGAAAAGTGAAGGAAAAGGATTTAGTGCAGGCTCTTCTGGATATGGTGCAGGATTTAATTTCGTAGGTCAAGCATCCCGTAGGGTGCTTGACAAAAAGCTGAGGAAATGCGCCCCCTACGGCCTTAAATTAAAAAAGGAGGTTTCATACAGTATGCCTATCTTTAATTTAATAAGAAACATGCATCATCTTAAAAAATCGGAGCATTTAGATACTCAGCAAATTAGACTTCTTCAAGAAAAGCGATTTAAAGATTTATTAAAGCATGTTTTGGAAAAATCGAAGTTTTATAAAAGATATTATCAAGAGCATGGAATAACAATTGATAAGGCTGACGATGTTACATTACAGGACTTACCAACCATCAATAAAAAGATCATGATGGGACATTATGACGATTTTGTTTGCGATCCAGTGCTTAAAAGAGAGGATTTAGAAAAGTTCATCAGTGATCCTTCAAATCGAGGCAAAAAATATCGAGGCTCATATCAGGTTATCCATACTTCTGGTTCATCCGGAACTATAGGTCTTTTCGTCTATGGAGCAAATGATTGGGATATGCTTAGAGCTTTGGTTCTAACAAGAGTCTCTAAGACTAAAATTAGTCTCTTCAAGAAGACAAAGCTTGCCTATATTGGGGCAACAGACGGACATTTTGCGGGAATAAGCTTGGTTCAGGGTGCACCGCGACTCCTCATGGATCTCTTACCCCTATCCGTCAATAGTCCTCTTGGAGAGATTTGCCAAAAGATAAATGAATTTCAACCTGATGCTTTAAGCGGTTATTCTTCCGGCGCGTATCTTTTGGCGCAGGAGCAAATCAAAAGGAATATTGACATCAAGCCCAAAAGAATTATGTGTTCCGCAGACCCTCTTACTTTAAAGATGCGGCAGACTATAAAACAAGCGTTTGGAATTGAACCAATAAATTTCTACGCTGCTTCTGAATCAATCGGCATGGCGGCTGAGTGCGATATAGGTCAGGGCTTTCATCTCTTTGATGATTGGCATTCCTTCGAAATAGTTGATGAAAATCTTAAACCAGTAGAGCCAGGAGAGCCAGGAAAACTTCTTTTGACCAATCTTTATAACTATACCCAGCCTCTTATCCGCTATCGACTGGATGATGAGATTATCTTAGACGACAAGCCCTGTGAATGCGGATGTCCTTTTCCGCTTATCAAAAATATCGCTGGACGGCAAGAAGAATTCTTGTGGTTTGAAAAGGGCGATGGCACAAAAGAATATATTCATCCCTTGGTGATAGTTGAGTTTGTTGTCCCGGGTTTGGAAAAATTGCAGGTTGTTCAAACCCAGAGGAACAAACTCTTGATGAAAGTAATAATTCATGGCAATAAAGAAGACATTCTTTCAGCGATTCGCAAAAGAATGAAAGAGATTCTTAAAGGTAAGGGATTGGAAGACGTAGTCAGTTTTGAGGTTGAGGTGGTTAAAGAAATAGAGAATGATGCTAAGACGGGGAAATTTAAACTTATAATTCCATATGGCGGTGAGTAGTTGACAGTTCAGACATGCTGGGTTATTTTGACAGAAGCCGTTTTTCGAAAGGAACAACAGGAACACCAGCAAGAAGCGAAGGAGAGTAAATGGAGATTGATGCAGACCAAATTAGAAAAAGATATTCCGAACTGATGCCCAAGTATCAGAATTTGGCGGTCAACTTGGAGCAGGCTCTGGAACAGTTTTTGAACGAGGCCGGCATTGATTATCTCACGATTTATCATAGGATTAAAGATATCGATTCATTCGTTGATAAGATAGGCAGAAAAGTATATGATGATCCGTTCAGCCAAGTCGAAGACATATGTGGTCTAAGAATAATCTGTTACTATAACAGTGACGTAGACAAAATCTGTGATGTAATAAAGAAAGAACTTGAGGTTGTTGAGTCAACGGATAAGGGGGAGTTACTGAGCACTGATCAATTCGGGTATAGATCGGCTCATGTTATTGTTAGAATAAAACCCAGTTGGCTGAGCGCCCCCAATTACAGAGGCTTGGAGAATCTGAAAGCAGAGATCCAAGTCAGAACTGTCTTGATGCACGCCTGGGCTGAAATCCAACACAAGTTGGCGTACAAGAAGCAAACCGATATTCCTACGCAATTCCAGAGACAGCTTTCGATAATCGCTGCGAAATTGGAGGAAACAGACGAGCAGTTCGAACATTTGAGGGTGGACACTGAAGAATACAGAAAGCGACTCATTGCCAAGGCGGAAAAAGCCGAAGGAGTCTTCGACTCGAGTCTATCTCTGAATTTAGATAACCTGGAAGCCTACCTCGACCACTACTTCCCTAAGAAGAAGAAGTCGGACAGGAGCAGGACTGGCCAGCTCTTGGACGAGTTGGTGCGTGAGGGAATCACAATGAAACAGCTAGTTGAATCATACGAGAAGGTAAAAGCGGTTCTTCCCAAAATTGAGGAAGAGGATTACGATGGACGGAAATTGGGAACATCCCTATACCAAGTCGGAATGGCGCGACTCATTTTGGATCTTACCGTTGATAGTTATTTCAAGAGGCACGAACTCCCATGGCTCCCCGAACCGCTTTTGCCTATGCGCAAACCGTATCCTTTTCTGGAAATTGCGAGAAAATGGAGGAAGAGAATAAAAGAGAAATAGATCTGAAGTTGCCCTTTTGATGCCTTGTTATGAGCAAACCCGCCAAACCCGGCCCCAGCCAGCTTCGGGAATTCCCCCACCTTTGACGGGATCTTGAGACTATTTCAGAAGTATCAGAAATCCGGGAGACAACGTCCCAACCAGACAAGTCAGGATCAAACCGCAACAGAACAGGAGGGAAGCCCACAACTGGCTTAACTGAAACTAATTGTGGCGGGATTTCATTCCCGCCACATAAAAGTCCCGAGGCCAAGGGAGGCCTCGGAAAGACCAACGATATATTTTAGAATTTTGGTTTCTCTAAACTATACCTTTTGGACATTTGTTGCCTGAGGTCCTTTTTGTCCCTGTCCTTCTTCGAAGCTAACTCCGTCACCTTCTCGAAGAGTTTTGTATCCTTCCCCCTGTATTTCAGAGAAGTGCACAAACAGGTCAGTTCCTCCGTCATCCGGAGTAATGAATCCATACCCTTTGGATTCATTGAACCATTTTACCGTACCTTGCGTCACAAAATCACCTCCTTTCTTCCATAATAAAAAAAACCACGAAAGCCTGCCTAAATAAGCTTTCGTGGTTGAATGATTTCGACCTGACAAAAACCTACTTTAGCCTTTTTACCTATCGTACACCGTATATACGTATGATTTAACTATTTGTCAAGACTATTCTATATTTTTATTATCGGCTTTGAAAGGGTGAATATTTAGATTTTGCTGGACAGGAGCAATGAGAAGTTTGCAGGTGGTTGAACAAATTAACGACTATAAAATGTGGAGGTCTCCCAGACTGTTAGGTTCCCTGTCCTGAGTCTTCCTCGCCCGTGTGCCTGCCAGCTGCGATTATAGAAGCCCCCGTGTTTGCCAGCGGAATTAAGCGTTGTGTTGCTCAATACAATGCGTCATCGGTGACACAGGTGAGCTTTCCAGTCTGGTCGATGGTCCACACGTCCAAAGTTGGATCATCGTCTAAGCCGGTTGCATCCTTGGAGCCGGCAGTGGCTACAAAACTGGTGCGGCTCGCTGTAACTGAATAGCTGTAACGGGCTGAAGACATTAACTCCACGTCCAGACTGCCAAAAGTCCCTCCTGCCTGAACGATCATGGTACTTCCATCACTCGGATAATAGGTGTCTTTTTCCTGACGGTAAGCCCTTTGCATGCTATAGACTTGCTTTAGGATCAGTTGTGCTTCGCACTGCTTGGTCTTCGTCGAGGAACGCATAAAGCGGGGGATGGCGATGGTGGCCAGAACTCCTATTACCGCGATCACAACAAACAACTCAATCAGGGTGTATCCTTTCTGACTGTGGCGTAAACTTAGGTTCATTGCGTTCTCCTTTCTCCAGCCTTGACAACACTGCAAAGCTCGTGCCACCTACCGCATTCCTTTAGTTTTCGACTTAACCTTGTGCCCTGAGGGAAGATAGCCCTGCGATTTAACATCTGAAGTTCATTTATTAAGCCCCCCTGTTTGCAACTTTATGTGTATTCTTCTGCACAACTTGGCAAGCAGGTTTCGCTGTGAGTATCCTATCAAATGATGAGCTTGATGGGGAACTCTCAAGCCTTTAAAAAGGAATCAGGTTACAGAGTGCACGTTTAGAGACGCAGTCAGATCTCTTAGCTCAGAGGCCGGGTGGTCTTCTGGCTGACTGCCCGACAGCAGGTCGCATGTCCTACGGATCCTGTGGAAATGCGACCCCTACTTCAATAAAACCATCTTCCGTATCTTCTGGTAAGAGCCGGCTTTTAGCTTACAGAAATATATCCCGCTTGCCACTTCTTTTCCCTTATCATCTTTTCCATCCCAGACAACCTGATAATTTCCAGGCATCATCTCTTCGTCCACCAATGTCCGCACGAGTTGGCCCAAAATGTTGTAAATCCTCAAGGATACGTCCGCAGTCGACAGTCCTTCGACTTCGCTCAGGACAAGTCCACCGTCCACGGCTTTCCCATCCCCACTCCCTAAAGTAAACTGAATAAGGGTCACCGGATTAAACGGATTAGGATAATTCTGAAATAAAGTGATCTTTTCAGGTTTTTGGGACTCAGTCCATTCAACAGAAGTTGTGGTGTCTATGCAAAAAGTTATTGGGATGACTTTCGTTTCCAGTTGATGATTCACATCCCAGCTATCAATAAGTAGGTTGGCATAATAAATCCCCTTGGGATAGGTGAGCGGATCAAAGGTCAAATTCAAAACTTTGCCTTCACCCGGCTGAATGCATCCTTGCATAGAATCTACTATAACCCAACTTGGTCTTATCTTTATCACCAGTGAGTCCTGCAAATTATTTTCATTATAAGAAACCTCCAGCCCGATGGTTCCGTCCTGATTTAGTATGCCTACCGTGGCAGAGTAGAGGGAATCATGGACATGAAGATATTGAAAAGTGATCTCACCTTCTTGGGTGAGAATGGTCTGGAAAGTGTAAGGACCTCCACCCCAAAACTCATGGAGGTTGACGAACGATATGATGGCAGAATCGCTATTTGAATAAAAGTAGATGGCAGAGCTGTCAACAGGTTCTAAATCGTCCCAGAACGGTGCCACCAGATTATAAGGTCCCCATAGCCAGGGAAGGCTGTGGTTGGTAAAGCATTGAAAGGTGTCTGTGTAGCAGGGGATGATATCAGAAAAGTTTACCCAGCCATCGGAGGCAATTCTTACACTGTCGAATGAGTCGTCATAGAAGGGAAAGGAAAATCCCAGGTCGAAGAACCCATAGTCTTCATTATCGTCTCCACTATCGCCAAAGCATATTCCCCTATCTTCAATATCCACCCATGCAAACTCCAAACCCGGTTGACGACTGTCGTCTGTCCAGGTATAGCCAAATAGATCCGAACCACCCATCCAATCTGCATATTCCATATCGATTCGAATCCTGAACGTTAAGGACAAGCCACCGGAATTGGTCAAGGTCAGATTATCGAGAATCTGCTCACCGGAAACTGAGTGGACAAAAAACTCCTCCCTGTCCGCATCCAACACGGCTTTTCTTTTAGGAGTTGCCTGTGACTGGTTAGATCCCGGGCTTTCAGTTGGTGAGTTAATGGAAGTGGCCTGGTAAAAATAAGTTTGATCCTCAATCACATCTAAATCGGTATATTGAAATTTGAGTCCCGGAACCGAAACAATTAAATTGCTTTGCTCTATCACGGAATCTGGGTCAGTGGAACGATAAACTCTGAAGCTGTCCACATCTGAGATGGTGTCACAATTTGTGACAATCTGTGCCCCTATCATGAGATTGTAAGGAGTGGGATGCCATTCGAAATACAAAAACGTCCTTTTGCCCCAAAAAGAATTGCCTGCATTTGTCAGGCTGTCTACTCCCACCAAAGGAGAAAGTGGATGTTCCTCTATCCAGTGAAAGACGATCCAGAAAACAGAATCTTCCATCAAAAGGTTATGCTCTACGTCCACCCATTCTCCTTGGAACAAACTATCCTCTCCGTTGGCTGAGGCAGAAACAGAATCCAGAAAGCTGTTTTGAGGAAAACCCCCGGAGTCTTGATTAACTGTCACAAAGAAGGGGGCTTTAAAATCATAATTAGTATCAATATCTGCTCCTTGGTGAGAGATGAAAATTTTTGACTTCAAAAGATGGAAAGGAACCGACGGTGAGCTCATCCTTACTGCTACACAATTTTCGTGCCAGGGCAAAACCACGTAAAACCCATCTAACATCCCATCTTTATGATAAGTGAGCGTTGAAGTATCCGGATGTGGATTGAACCAGAAAAGGGGAACTTCTCCATCCTGATCGGTGGTTGCCGTCAAGAAACTGGGTGGAAGAAGATCGTCCGCAGAAGAGGGCATCCTTGAGAGGAAAAGATAAAAAATAAAAATAAAGATGATTCGAATATACTTAATATAAAAAGAGATTGAGACGGGACTTGCTTTCACCATCCACCCGAATGAAAGCCCAAAAGTTACCGGTAAGTTCTTTGAAGTTATGAATAAAACCTAAGAAAGTCAAGCAAAAATTTGCCAGTTTATTTAGACCATTGAAACATGCTTTTAATCCCTGGCGTAAAATTGGGGATAAGCAGGTTCTTCCAGAGGACATTGGGCAAGCCCAAAAGAGGTGATTTTGCATTTGTTCTTTGTCTGCTCCAACTCACTTCTGCTTTTCATTTGACAAATGAAAAGCAATTCTCTTTATTGTATTATTTGAAGAGTTGCATGTCTTACAAGAGCTTGGACTCAAAGAATAAATGATCTCCCCGGACGAATAATGGACTCAGGTGGAATCTGAAGAATGAAAGAAGGTGAGTTATGTCGATCAAGGGATATGTTGATTATAAACGGAGAGAATTTTGTAAAGACGTGAAATGTCCGGTTCAGTTGGAGCTGGATGCTCAAAAAGAGGGTTCAGAAGAATATGAGAAGATAAGGCAGACGTGCAAAACCAACTGCAGATATACCACTTATCAGTTTCATCATTGGTTGATAGATAAAGGTTATCTGATCGTAAGACCAGAAGAATGAGACTGAGACGGAGACTGAATATAGAATCTGTTTTGTGAAAAATATAATAAGGGAAACGCTTTCCCATGTGTTAAGGAGGTGCTAAAATGGATTGGGGAATTAAAAACCGATTAAATCAACTGATTGGCCCCGATGGACATTGTTTCTTTTTGCCCATAGATCATGGATATTTTCAAGGACCGACTAAGTGTTTAGAGAAACCGGGCGAGACCATAAAACCACTTCTTGCTTATTGTGATGCGCTCTTTGTTACCAGAGGAGTTTTACGTTCCTCAGTGGACCCCAGCATGAACAAGCCAATTATATTGAGGGTATCCGGAGGCACCAGCATGGTGGGTCAAGACCTGGCTAATGAGGGAATCACCACCTCCATACAGGAGATACTCAGGCTTAATGCCACTGCGGTGGGTATCTCCGTCTTTGTAGGGAGTAATTATGAACGTCAGACGCTTTTAAATCTGTCAAAGCTGGTTAATGAGTGCGAAGATTATGGAATACCGGTGATGGCAGTTACGGCTGTGGGTAAAGAGGTAGGTCAAAAGGATGCCCGGTATCTTGCTTTAGCCTGTCGTATAGCGGCGGAGTTGGGCGCACGAGTGGTGAAAACCTACTGGTGCGAAAAGGACTTCGACAAGGTGGTAGATGGATGTCCGGTTCCCATTGTTATGGCGGGTGGGCCCAAATGTGAAACAGAGCTGGAGGTATTTGAGTTCGTCTACGACGGCATGCAAAAAGGCGCTATCGGAATAAATCTGGGGAGAAATGTCTGGCAGAATCCTCATCCGGTGGCGGTGGCGAAAGCTCTGCGTGCTATTATTCATGAAAATGCTACGGCTAAAGATGCTTATCAGTTATTCAAGGAGGCAAAGAACGGCTAACCTCACCCCCTTTTGTCCCCCTCTCCCCCGCCTCCGGCGGGATCTTCGACATGAAATGGAGAGGGGGATACAGGGGGAGAGGTCGTCAAAGATGTTTTCGCTCAGATGGGCGGTTACCCTAGTCAGTTATGAATTCATATGCTAGAGGAGAAATATCATGCGGGTAGCAATGTATTATAACAACAAGGATGTGCGGATAGAGGAGCTACCAACGCCAAAGATCGGTCCTGGCGAGATATTAGTAAAGGTGTTGGCAAGTGGCATCTGCGGCAGTGACGTGATGGAATGGTATCGTATTAAAAAAGCCCCCCTGGTTTTGGGACATGAGATCGGAGGAGAGATCGTGGAGAAGGGTGAGGGGGTGGAGAAATATAAAATCGGCGATCGGGTCTTTGTCTCCCATCATATCCCCTGCAATACCTGCCGCTATTGCCTGAACGGTTATCATACTGTGTGTGAGACTTTGCATACCACCAACTATGATCCTGGTGGTTTTGTTGAGTACCTGCGTGCACCTCAACTCAACGTAGATCGAGGAACGTTTCTTTTGCCTGACGAAGTCTCCTTTGAAGAGGGAACCTTCGTTGAGCCGTTAGGTTGTGTTATCCGCGGGCAGAGAACGGCAAAACTCAAGCCGGGTCTGAGTGTGCTCATCCTGGGGAGTGGTATTTCCGGACTGCTTCATCTGCTTCTGGCTCGCGCCCTGGGCGCGGGACGAGTGATTACCACGGATATCAATGATTATCGCCTGAAGGCGGCGAAAGAGTTCGGAGCAGATGCGGTGATCCATGCCAACGAAAATGTGCCTGCCCGCCTGCGTGAAGCCAATGACGGCAGACTCGCCGATTTGGTGATCATTTGCGCCGGGGTTCTATCGGTTTTCACTCAAGCGTTACAATGCGTTGATCGCGGTGGTACGGTCCTATTCTTTGCGCCTACAGATCCAGGCGTTGAGCTTCCCGTGCCGGTCAACGATTTCTGGCGAAACGGAATTACACTTATGCCCTCGTATGGTGCCGCCCCCTTAGATTGCGTTCAGGCAATAGAACTAATTCGTGCACGCCGCGTTCCGGTGAGCAAGATGATCACACATCGTTTGCCCTTAGAAGAGACAGCTTTAGGTTTTAAGCTTGTGGCAGAGGCTAAGGAATGCATAAAAGTGATCATTGAGCCTCATAGATTCGGATAGCCTGAAATTGCAAAGCGGTAGGGGCGATTCCCCGCCTCTGGCGGGATGTTCCCCATGAATCGCCCCTACGACTTCGTTCAGGATAAACGGAGTCGAACCGTTAATGATGAGCTAAGTCAAACCACCCTTTGTCATCCTGTAACCACCCTTCTGTCAAGCAAAATTCTTCTTGACATCCCAGAAAAGTTCATTATTATTATAGTAGAAACCCTTATCACAATCAGGACATTCGAGATAAGACTCTCCACGATCATGCAGGTGGTATATGAGTCTTAAACCTTAGACCTTGAACCCTTTATGTCCGACTGTGAACTCATTTTCGAACCTTTACTCTTAACTTCTTTTCCGGAGGTGCGTAATGCACAAAAAAATCTTAATGCTTCTGTTGGTTCTGCTCTGGGCTGCGCCCGCTTTTGCCCAAGCTCCCACGGTTGTCTCCACCATTCCGGCACAGAATGAGCTGAATGTGCCGGTCTCCACCAACGTATCGGTGACTTTCGATCTGGACATGGACGAGACAACCATTAACGACTCTACTTTTGTGGTGAATGCACGGTCTACAGGGCTTCACGAAGGCGCGATTACCTATGACGGACCGAGCAGAACGGCCACCTTTGACCCCCTGGACGATTTCGAGGAAGGGGAGGTGGTTACCGTGGTGCTCACCACCGGCATACAATCATCCGGGGGAACCCCTCTGGACAGCAGTTATGCCTGGTCTTTCACTTTGGTGGTCAACGATGGTTCGGGCACCTTTGCCCCCCATTCGGTCTATCCGGTCGGTCATGGGCCTCTCTCAATCTTTGCTGCTGATCTTGATGCTGATGGTGACCTGGACGTCACAACTGCAAATCTTTATTCCGACAATGTCTCGGTTCTATTGAACAATGGAGACGGCACCTTTGCCTCCCATTCGGTCTATCCAGTCGGTGAAGAACCTCGGTCAGTCTTTGCCGCTGACCTTGATGGGGATGGGGACCTGGACCTGGCAACTGGAAATTGGCATTCTGACAATGTCTCGGTTCTGCTGAACAACGGGGATGGCACCTTTGCCTCCCATTCGGTCTATCCGGCCGGTGTATTTCCTGCCTCAGTCTTTGCTGCTGATCTGGATGCTGATGGTGACCTGGACCTGGCAACTGCAAATTATGATTCCGCCAATGTCTCGGTTCTGTTGAACCATGGGGATGGCACCTTTGCCCCCCATTCTGTCTATCCGGTCGGTGATCTGCCTTTCTCAATCTTTGCTGCTGATCTGGATGGTGACGGTGACGTTGACCTGGCAACTGCAAATCGTGGCTCCGACAATGTCTCGGTTCTGTTGAACCATGGGGATGGCACCTTTGCCCCCCATTCGGTTTATCCAGTCGGTGTTTATCCTTACTCAGTCTTTGCCGCTGACCTTGATGGGGATGGTGACCTGGACCTAACAACTGCAAATGAGAATTCTGACAATGTCTCGGTTCTTTTGAACAACGGCGATGGTACCTTTGCCGATTCGGTCAATTATCCAGTGGGTGATCGTCCTTTCTTAGTCTTTGCCGGTGATCTGGATGGTGATGGTGACCTGGACCTGGCAACTGCAAATAATTACTCCGACAATGTCTCGGTCTTGCTGAACAACGGGGATGGCACCTTTGCCCCCCATTCGGTCTATCCGGTCGGTGATGGGCCTCACTCAATCTTTGCCGCAGACCTTGATGGGGATGGTGACCTCGACCTAGCAACTGCAAATCAGGTTTCCGACAATGTCTCGGTTCTGCTCAATTTCACCTTTCGGGAGGTTGTGGTCACTTCCGGGCCTGACATATCTGATGCTGCGAGAACCGACGTCTCAGTCAAGTTTTACATCGAGAACACGGGAGATGTTTTGGACATTTACGATGTCGACGTGACAGATTCTCTGGGCTGGAACATCGATCCGCTCTATTATGAAGTTACCCTTGACTCCAGTGAGGTGGATTCGGTCTCTTGCACGGTCTCCATCCCGAACGTACCGCTTGGCACTACCGACAGAATCTTTGTGACCGCGGTTTCTCAAGCAGACACGTCTGCCCGGGATTCGGCGTCTCTTACGGTCACCTGCGATGCCTACAACGTTCACATTGCCGCGATCTCGGATGTGGGCAATGACCAGGGCAAGCAGGTTCGAGTAGAATGGACCAGTTTTCCCGGCTCGGACCCCGTGGTAACGGACTTCACCATATTCAGGAGAATCGACCCACTGTTTTTTGCTTTGCCAGCGCATAATCCACGATTCTTCTCCGGTAAGGATTACCCCCCGGGCGAGTGGGACATGATTGGCACATACGAAGCCTTCGGCGAGACCCTCTATTCAGCAGTCGTACCGACTCTCAAGGATTCCACAATATCAGAGGGGATGTATTGGTCAGTCTTCTTCATCAGAGCAGGAACAGACAATCCCACCATCTATTTTGATTCACCCATCGACTCCGGTTATTCCCTCGACAACCTGTCACCCTCTCCGCCAGCCGGACTTTTCGCCTCGCATGAGCCGGCGGTCACAATGTTGACCTGGAACGCCACCTCGGCTCTGGATTTCGACTACTATACCCTTTATCGAGACACGCTGAGCGGATTCACCCCGGACCCAAGCAATAGATTAGGCTTCACCATAGACACCAGCTTGGTTGATTCCACCGCTGAATTGGGCAGGACTTATTACTATCTCGCCTCTGCCACTGATTTCTCAGGAAATGAGAGTGAGTCATCCAATGAGGCATTGGGAGTGCGCTATATCACCGGCGACGCCAGCGGAGACGGGGTAATCGACATCGGTGATGTGGTTTATGTGATAAACTATCTCTACAGAGACGGTGACCCGCCGAGTCCTTTGGAAGCTGGGGATTGTAATTGCGATGGAATCGTTGACATCGGGGATGTGGTCTATCTTATTAACTATCTTTACAGAGGAGGCGATCCACCTTCCTGTTAGTCCCAAAAGAATATTCACTTGTCAGAGACCCGGCGGTTCGATTACTCTCACCACAAGCCGAATCTCTAACTCAGAGGTTCGGCTGGGTTGTCTTTTTCTCGTTGTATCAAGTTAGCTAAGAGTATTGGAACCTGCTCAGCAGTCTCATTTCCCAAAGCGCAATAGCCTGCGTTTACTCTAATGTTCTTCTGTCTATCAGCAACATCTTGCTCTGTGCAAAAATAAGACAGATATCCCCTCGGAAGACAAAATTCTATCGCAAATCCTTGCGACAGGCGAGTTTTTTTGTTTTCGGATAAATAAATTCTTTTGATTTAACCCCTTCTTATGCAAATACTTGGAGTGATTGAATCTTAGTATTCAAGATTCACTGACTCTGGCACACTTTTTGTATAAGAATAAAGATGTTGGTTGCCCCTTCAGATTGTCTTTCTGCACTTCGCTCCGCCTGTCTTAACCCCGCAGGCGGAGCTTTTTTTTCATTCAGATGTTTGTGAAAACCAAAGAGAAAAGAATTTGGAGTGTTCACCTTATGGTTATCAACTAATTATCTTGGCGATTCGGAAAAGAATAAGAAAAGGAGTGCGCCCCGCCTTTGGCGGGACGCTGCGGAAGCTTCACTTCCGCACTCCAAAGCGAATTTATCAAATTAAATAGTTGGTGACCAGTAGGTGAACCATGTAAAAGTTCGTTGTCTTTTCCCGCAAAGCGGGGTCCTGAGGACAAGGGGTTTCAGGTCCCGCCAAAGGCGGGACACTCCAGAAAAACTCTTTCCCATTTGTCTTTTCGAGAACTTTCATCCAATCAACTTGACAATATCCGCCTAATCCGTTTAATCCGTTGACCAATTTCTTTTTGCTTTCCCGAATGAGCTGGCTATATTTATCTAAAGCCATGACATTTCCGGAAACCATGAGCAAAAGTAAACTGATAACAAAACTGGTCCAAAATCTCAGTGAAAGATTCTCAACCTCCTTAGGGATCGATCTTTCTGGTGCAGATTCTATTGAGCTTTTCAAATGGTTTTTGGCATCTATTTTGTTTGGAGCCAGGATATCAGAGAGCATTGTGGTCAAAACATACAGACGATTCGAAAAGGAAAAGGTTTTATCTGCCAAAAAGGTATTAAATACCGGCTGGGATGGTCTGGTGAAGATACTGGATGATGGTGGTTATGTCCGATACGACTTCAAAACCGCCACCAAACTTTTAGAGGTAATGGGGACGTTGCAAAAGCAATACAAGGGAGATTTGAACCAACTTCACCAGGAGGCAAAAGATTCACTAGATCTGGAGAGCAGGCTGAAGAATCTGGGCAAGGGAATCGGAGACGTGACCATAAATATCTTCTTGAGAGAACTACGTGGAACATGGGAGAAGGCTGATCCATATCCCGGAGAACTGGTTGTCCTGGCAGTAAAAAACATTGGGCTATGCTCACAAAAAAAATCCAGAAAAGAGATTTTGAATGAGTTAAAATCAGTGTGGGAAAAAAATCAGGTGGATGGAAAAACTTTTGTCGATTTTGAGACCGCTCTTTTGAGATTGGGCAAGGATTTTTGTCGAAAAAGAAAATGTGAAATCTGTGTGGTAAAAGATTTTTGTAAAAGTTGGTAGCCGCAGGCTTTAGCCTGCGTGTGGGTGGCTAAAAAGAAATGAAAGATTATCCCCGTTATATAACCCCCGGTTTTTCTCCTTTCGATCCCATCCAATTGGCAAAGATGACAGATGAGATCGTGTGTCGGGGATCATCTCGTAAATATACTGCATTCTATAAGGTGGGTGTTTACGGAGGAATCTCCACCGGATATACCGTGGGGTGTTGTTTGAGATGCGTCTATTGCTGGGTGGGATGGTCCAGAGATTTTCCCGAATCGCACGGAAAATTTCATACACCCAAGCAAGCTTTTGGCAACCTTGTTTTTCATGCAAAAAAGAAGAGAGTATCGCACTTGAGAATCTCCGGTGGAGAGCCTACTCTTTGCAAAGATCACCTGTTGCAGGTGCTTGAATTTGTGAAGACCACTAATTACCTTTTTATGCTGGAGACCAACGGCATACTTTTAGGGTATGATCAAAATTATACAAAGGAATTGGATAGGTTCAGTCGCATTCTGCACGTTAGAGTCTCCTTGAAGGCTGGCACCCCGGAGGGCTTCCAGAAGCGAACCGGAGCAGTGGGAAAGTTTTACGAGTTGCCATTTTTAGCCATCAAAAATCTGTCGCAGACTAACCTTGAGTTTCACGTTGCCTGCATGAGCGATTCCCAGGTGATGCCAAAAGACGAAAGAGTTGTCATGTTACAGAAATTAAAAGAGGTGGGTTATCACGGCTACCTGGAGGAGGAATATTGTGATCCCTATTCCACCTCGCTGGCTCGCCTGGAAAAAGCGGGGTATCGACTTTTCACCAAGTAAGGCTATTGGAGAAAGGTAGCCGCATTGGTTGTAGCGGGGTGCCCCTACCCTGCTACAAAGCTTAGAGTCAAGGGTCACTCTGAAGGGCACCCTTAACTAACGTATAGACTTTAGGAGCTTTATATTTGACAAGGAAAGCTTTAGCTGTTATTATTGCATAAAGGCACATCCACACAGAAAACATGAAGAAAATTGAGTTCATAGAAGAATTAAAAGAGACCATACATCGTTTCGGGCTTCTCAAAAAAGGTGATAGGATTGTGGTGGCGCTCTCTGGCGGACCGGACTCTGTGGCTCTGCTTTATGGCCTTCTTGCCATACAGACTGAGTTTGGTCTCAAACTCTACGTGGCTCACTTAAATCATAAACTGAGGGGAGCTGAATCGGACCAGGATGAAAAATTCTCCAAAGACTTAGCTTCCCGTTGTAAGTTGAAATTCTTCTCCAAAAGAATTGACGTCAAAAGAGAAGCTAAAAGGAAAAAAGTCAGCATTGAGGAGGGTGCCAGAGAGATACGTTACCGGTATCTGGAAAAATTGGCTGACCAGATCAAAGCTGACAGGATCGCTTTGGGACATCAAGCCGATGATCAGGCGGAGACCTTTTTGATGAGGCTTTTGAGAGGTGCGGGAGCTGCCGGGCTATCGGGAATTCCACCCAAAAGAGGTAAAATCATCCGACCCTTAATTCAAATCAGAAGAGAGGAGATAGAAAAATTTCTAAAAGCTAACAGAATCCCCTACAGGCTGGATTCGTCCAATTACCAGACAGATTATTTCAGAAATAAAATCAGGCTGTCTCTTTTGCCCCAAATCAAGGAAGAGTTCAATCCTAAGATAGTAGAGTCACTGAATCGAACCGCAGATATTATCTCACTCCAACAGGAATATATCGAAAAAAGATGCGAACAGATCCTGCAGGATATTGGTAAGAAAAGGAGAGGCAAAATAATTCTTGATTCAAAGGAATTCGCAGGTTATGATACCTGTTTGCAAAGAGAGATGATCCGGCTCTGTGTAAAAGAGTTAAAAGGAGACCTAAATCAACTTCCTTTCGAGTCAGTGGATCGAGCCATAATGCTGATTCGTCAAAAAAAAAGCGGCAAGAGAATCAAATTAGCCACCAAAATATGGATGGAATTCAGCCAAAAAGAGTTGGCGTTTTATGAAGGAAAAACAAAGAAACATAACTATCCTCTTACTCTTCCTGGAGAGGCGAATTTGAAAGATTGGGGCATAAAGATAATGGGGGAGATCCTAAAACGCAAACCCGGGCAAAAGAATCTACTCCATCCCAGTCAAAACATGGCTCTTCTGGACTGGGAAAAGCTAAAGAGTCCCTTCCGCCTTCGCAGTCGAAGAAGAGGGGACAAATTTAAACCCCTGGGAATGAAGGGGACCAAAAGTCTTGCCGACTTTCTAATAGATGCCAAAGTACCCCATCACCTGCGGGATGAGGTGCCAATTTTAACCTCAAAAGATAGAATCGCCTGGGTGGTAGGTTACAGAATCAGTGATAGATTTA
>CAYOFL010000040.1:0-26730 GCA_964403165.1 uncultured Ignavibacteria bacterium | reverse complement strand
ATCTTGCAGACACCGGGATTTTACCCCGGTCTTCTGTTTCGGATATAATCTGGAATAACACCTCAAGACAGATCTCTATCTTCGTCTTCATTCCAGAGAAAGAAAACAGCGAATCTGCACCCAAAATCCAAAAGATATTCGGCATAAAAGCCAGCCCAATTAGGCTGGCTTTTTACTTTTTCTGCACATATTGAGGCAATTTCGGCTTGACAAAAAACCCAATATCCGGTTATTATGGTCTATAAAAAAATTTAGCTGACCCTGATGGGGATATTATTCGATGAGAAGAAAAGATAAGGGAAAGAAACGCTCTGTCCTTTTCTCTGAAGACTGTTTGGTTTCCCTTCTATCTGCTTTTTGCGCCGTAATTATTCTAATTCATCTAACCGCCTCCTTTTTCCCCAAAGGTAGAATCTGGGGAATCAATCACTGGTCTTATTTTTCACCAATGATAAGCCTGTTTGCAGGAATTTTTGTGCTTTTGTTTTTTATTCCTCCTCTGAATGAGGTGACTCGAAAGGGCATAAGCTCCTTGGTATCCACAGTTTCATTTCTTCTCCGCAGGATTTGTGTAATCGGCGAAAAAAAGAAATATCTGTGGTATTTTATATTGAGTCTTCCTTTCTTTATTCCCTTCTGGTTATTAAGAGACCGAACCCATTTTTTAGGTGACGGAGCCCAGATAATAAGTCGCATGAACTCTGGGGAGCTTTCGGTTAACTGGGCAGAACCTTTAGAGATTTTCCTCCATCTTAGGGCTTTTGATTTGGCTCATAAATTCTGGGAAATGGATTCAGCTACCGTTTATGCCATATTAAGCTGTCTGGCGGGTGTTTTCTTCGTATTCTTGATTTTCCTTTTGGCTCACTTTTGGGGAAAGGAACGAGGGGAAAGAGTTTTGATCTCATTAATTCTTCTCAGCCTGGGAAGCACCCAGCTCTTCTTTGGATATGTGGAACATTACAGTTTTTTGTATGTCTTTATATTTGCCTTCATAATTTCGTCTCTGGCTTATCTGGAGGGAAAACTCAGTTGGTTTTTCCCTCTGCTGGCTTTTATCTTCGCTTCCCTCTCTCATGTCTTATCCTTATATCTTTTGCCTTCACTTTTATTTCTTTTCATCATCAAGAATAAAGGCAATCACTGGTTCTCCATGAGGAAAATTCTTATTCTGGGGTCTGGTCTGGTTTTTTTAGGACTTATCCTGGTGGTATACAAAAACTATAGCTGGACCCTTCCACCTTTTTTCGTTCCCCTTTCGGTGGATAGCTATACAGCTCCCGGCTACCTTCTGTTTTCATCTCCTCACATCATTGATTTTTTTAATCAACAGCTTTTAGTTTCCTCAGTAGGTCTGATCATGCTCCTGGCGCCGCTCGCTTGCAGAAAGACAACATCCCTTTTCAAGGATGAAGTTTTCCAATTTCTGCTTTTGGTCAGCCTATCGCAACTTATGTTCAATTTTCTCATCAATCCCGGATTAGGCGCTTCCCGGGACTGGGATCTGTTTTCTTCTGTCGGTCTGGGATATACCATTTTAGGACTATTTATCTTTATTCATCTATTTAGAAACAAAGCTAAATTTGAATATCTGAGCTTGATATTGGTGCTTTGCTCTTTCTATTCCACTGTCCCCTGGGTTATTTTGAATTCGAATGAACAAAAGTCCATCCATCGATTTCAAAATCTTTTAGAGATTGACGTCAAAAAAAGCGCCAACGGACATTTTATCTTGATAAAATATTTTGAGGCTCAGGGGATGGAAGAGCAGGCAAAAAAACAAAACCAAAAATATGATGAGGCGTTTCCGGAACAGATCTTGGCAAAAGAAGGAGCGCGCCTGGCTAAAATGGGACGGTTCGAGAGAGCCGAGCAGATGTTTTTGCAGGCAAAAAGACTTGCCCCCAAGATGGCACAGAACCGTAACAATCTGGGACTTCTCTACCTGAAGCGTGGAGAACTAAATAAGGCTGAAGCTGAGCTTAAAAAAGCTATCCAGCTAAGTTCCCACCTGTCTCCCCCCTATGTCAACTTATCTGACCTCTATCTTTTGAACCAGGAGTATGATCTGGCTTTAGACGCCTGCAAAAAAGCTATCCGGCTAAAAACCGAATATCCTGAGACTTACTCTAACGCCGCCACAATTTATCTCATGAGAGGAAAGCTAAAAGAGGCCGAAGCACATTTTAAAAAAACTCTGAGTATGGATGGTGAATTCACCGAAGCGTATGTGGGGTTGGGTGATATATATAACAAGCAAGCCCTGCCTCAAAAGGCGATCGAAATGTATAAGACTGCGGTAAAGCTAAATCCTGATCTGGCTATGGCTCATTTTCGGCTGGGGATAATCTATCTGTCCACAAATGCAAAACGAAAAGCAAAAGAAGAGTTGGAATTATATCTTAAGATATCCCCGCATGGTAAGGATGCCAAAAAGGCGCAAGATATCTTAGAGAAGCTTAACCAATGAAAAAGCAGGTGTGAACAGATTAGCTGTTTATAAGAACTGCTGGGATAGGTTTCTGTGATGGAGCAGGGGTTAAAGGTACTGTTGAAAAAGTGCCTTACACGCTTTAATCGGCGAGCCGATTTTATCGTAGGGATCCCGCCGTTGGCGGGATGGCTGTCCTTGCTAGGGTTAGGACAGGGATTCATCCTGAAGGACAAGCCCTGTCCCTACATAAAAACTTCTCCGGAAAATGACTTTTTCAACAAGTCCTTAAACTCCTGCCTTAACCAAAGATTTTGTTCACATTATCAAGAAAATACACAGAAAGGCTTTTTTGTTGACAATCATTTTTGATCATGTTAACTTTAGTTTTTGAATCTGGAGAGAATAATTGAGAGTCATCTTACAGAGGGTAAAACAAGCTAAAGTCACGGTAGAGGGAGAGGTGGAAGGACAGATTCAGCGGGGGTTAGTCCTTCTGGTGGGGGCAAAAACAGGTGACACTGAGGAAGATGTCAGATATCTGGTGGACAAGTGCGTTAATTTAAGAATTTTCGAAGATCAACAGCAGAAGATGAATCTCTCTGCGCTGGACGTGAAGGCAGAGGTTCTGGTGGTCTCACAGTTTACTCTTTATGGAGACATAAGGAAAGGAAGGCGTCCCAGCTTTACTGATGCTCTCCAGCCACATGAGGCAGAAAAACTTTACCACAAATTTATTGACCAGATAAAAACTGCCGGTCTTAAAACAGAGAGCGGTATCTTCGGGGCAAAAATGTTGGTGGAGATTTCCAACTGGGGTCCGGTGACCTTTATTCTGGAAAGCAGATAGATAAAAGCTCAAAACCAAACGGATTTTAAAAAATATATTTATGAAAAAGACAGCCCCATCAAGTAAGAAGAAAAGCCTAGCCGACCTTCTGGGCGAAAGAAAGCTAACTTTGGCATCCCGCTCACCCAGAAGAGCAGAGATTTTGAAAAAAGAAAAAGTTGAATTCAGGATAAAAATACCTCCCGATCTCAAAGAGAAAAGTTCATCTTCTGATCCAGTGGAGCATGTTCTCTCACTATCCAAAAGAAAGGCAACCAGTGTTTCTCATCAAGTTGAACAAACCATAATTCTGGGGGCGGATACCATCGTGGTGCTGGATAAAGAGATCATGGGAAAACCGCAAAATAAAGAAGAAGCTTTCTTTATATTGAAAAAATTAAGCGGCAGAATGCATCGAGTTTATACCGGAATAACTTTGGTCAATAGATACAATGGAAAAATGATCTCGGATTATGACTCAACCGAGGTGAAGTTCAACCAACTGGATGAGGAAAAGATTTTAACTTACATAGATACTGGAGAACCTATGGATAAGGCTGGAGCGTATGGGATTCAGGGGATGGGTGGATTTCTGGTGGAAAGCATCCGGGGAAGCTTAGACAATGTCATTGGCTTGCCCACAGATAAACTCAAGGAGATGTTAATTCAGATCCTTTAATCTTTAAAGGTGAGGCAAACTATTTGAATCAGGACAAAGCCATGTTTGATTTCGATGATGAGGACAAAGGTAACCCAATCGGCTCGGTTTTGCGCTATCACCGTGAGCAGAAAAAGCTCAGCTTAGATCAGATCTCAGAGGAGTTGAAGGTCCGGCGGGAATATCTGGAAGCAATGGAGCGGGGTCGGTTTGATCTGTTGCCCTCTGGATTTTATCAACGATCTTTTTTAAGAGCTTATGCTCAATTCTTAGAGTTGGATCCAGATCACATCCTGAAGATGTTAGAGGAACAACAGAGGGCAATCCAGGAGAATGAAGCAGAGGCTCTATCAAAGCCGACAGCTTTTTTTGGGGAAACCAAAGGAGAGCCCACAATAGTTAAGGGGGAATCACCACCACTAAAACCCACTTTTCCGACCATGCCCCCTTCCAGAGAAAGCCGAGTAAGTTTCTGGTTTTCGGTTTTTATGGGTCTTCTGGTGGGGGCACTATGTTTGATATTTCTGTTCAAAATTGGCATAAGAGATGAGCAAAACACATCTGCCAGCCAGGCAATTCTTGAAGCAGAAAGTTTATTGGTGACTCCGGAGTTGGTGGATACCATGGAGCTTTTTTCCAATCTTCTGGATGAGCAGATCGGAGGATCACCGGAGTTGATTCTGCGCATCGAGGCGGCAGGAGAAAGCTGGATAAGAATTATCTCCGATGGAGCCGAACTATACACCGGATTCATAGATCAGAACATGAATGTGGAGTTTAAGGCAAAAGAACGTTTCTCCATAAATTTAGGCAAAAATCAAGGTGTTAGAGCTTGGCTTAACGGTTTCGAACTTACACCTTTAGAAAAAGGGATTACCCGTCTGAATCGAGAGAATTTCAAGGAATTCATCCCCACAGATAGGGCAAACGAGATAGTAAGAGCCTACGAATGAAATATTAGGGAGAATTTCTCCCCGAAAAGAATCTGGTGAACTGGGCAGTTTCCCACCGAGGCTAAAAAAACGTTTGTAAACAGGCAGTTAGCCGAAATCGCATATAATTGAAGGAGGAAAAGATGAATATGCCTTCCCAAATAAAAAAGTTTGGTTTTTTCTTGTTTGCCATGTCTCTGCTTCTTTTTCTATGTTGTGACATTTTTGACTCCTCAGAAAAGGAACTAAAACCTATAGAGGGTAATATTACGTTCGGCATCCAAGAAGGATATCAGGTTCATGACGCAATTAGTAAGCCAAGTATAATGTTATCAATGGTTACAGAGAAGATATACCCTTGTTTCAACTGGTCTATAATATCAAGGATAAGAGTGAAGAATAATGAAATTTCAATTGATTTTTTAGGCATATATCTTCCTGAAGTTTGTGCTACTGCCGTTGGGCCTGCCAAGTCTACATCATTCGTAGATATTTCTGAAGGAGAATATTTACTCTATCTTTCTTATAAGGATATTACGGATAGATATGTTCTTATCCTCACTGATTCTTCTATTGAAATCACTGAGGATACATCACAATTTACCAAGCCCAAGCTTAAACTATTCTGGCGTTATCCAGCCAATTCATTTGCTTATCTTTGTGGAACAACCACTGAGACTTCTTGGATATGCGAGGATCTTCTGGACACTTTACTTAGTGAAATCAACCTTGAAGAATTCCAATTTCCTGATTCTGGTGAAATTCCTTATCCTTGTTCAAGTATGGGACATTATTATGATATGCCCGCCAAATATTTCTTTTATGAGAAGGATGAAGATTTCGATAAAGCGGGTGAAATATTGAAATCATATACCCAAAATGTAATAAAACAGCGTTTAGGTATTGGAATTTCACTGATAAGTTGGAAAAACAAAAGATACCTTTCTTGGTCATTTGACAATTAAGAAGGGAATTGTATAACGATAATTAGAAACGACTTCGGCTAACTCGCTGTTTGTGGCTTCACTTCGTTTTGCCCAAACCTTTATGTTGTGTCAGGACCTCAGTCCTGACACTTATCAAAGCGTCAGTCACCAGGATTCCCCGTACGGGGAAGAGAAAAGCTCCTGACGCAACTTTTAAACTGTATAAAATCAACAAGTGAGATGTAGGAGAGCAACTACCTTTTGAGAGGAGATAAGCTGGTTATAGGTCTGGCAGGCTTGTTTGGTGGGCTGGACGATCAATCTTATATTTTTGGATCTGATCAGTTTTTCTGTTTCCGGCAGAACTCTCATCATCCCCGGACTTCCTGTGCCCACCACAATCACATCAGGTTTGGTCTTTAGCACATCTTCCAGATCATCTATGCACAACTGATGACCCTCTTTCCTCCACCAATCATCCTTCACCCTGTCCGGATAGATTATCACATCTGAGGTATATCTTTTACCATCGATTTTCACTTCCCCAAAATCATAGGAATCGATCATCTTCCCGTCCTTTGAAAAATGCGGTTCTTCATTTGAAAGATAAATTTTAAATAATGACAGGCAAGGAAAAAGAACACAGCAAGCTTCCGCTTTTCTCTGTCTCCGTTATCCCGGGGAGCTCCAGCACCTAACTTAAGTTAGGTGCTGGTCAGTAATACAATATGCAATATCGGTGGAAGATCAATACCCAATATGGTATCCTCTGCAACCTGAGGTTGACTCAGCTCTAAGGAAAAAAGCTTAGTTTTCATAGACCCTGCGGTATGAACCATATGATTCATACCTGCGGACAAAATTATTGACTTTTCCTCTGGTTGGTATTAATATGATTTTTAGTCATTTGAGAGGAAGTCTATGTTTTTCAAAAAAATCGAGCATACAGGAAAAAAATTTCTATTCCTCCTGCTAAGTCTTTGTCTGCGACAAAAACAGCTTAAGCGGGAGAATTTTAACCTCAACCGGATTAAAAAGATTTTGGTGGTAAGACAGGACGATCGTATCGGAAATTTGGTCCTCACCACACCGCTCCTTTTAGCCCTGCGGAGATTCTTTCCTCAAGCTGAAGTTTGGTATTTGGCCAGCAAGACTTTTCATACACTCTTTTCGGAATCGAGTTTGGTGGATAGGATTTTGGTCGCCAAAAAAAAGCAATATATCTTTCATCCTCTCTCCCTTTTGTTATTCATAAGAAAGATTCGAAAACAGAAATTCGATTTAGCCTTTGATGCCAGCGATGAAAACAATTTTTCTCTCAACAATTCCTTTTTGGTATATCTTTCAGGTGCACGGCTAAGAATTGGCTATAAGAAGCCCCAAAGCAGTCTTTTTCTGAATGTGGAAGTCCCTCCTCCCTCTATCAAAAAACACGCTTCGGAGTTGCACCTCGATCTTTTGCGCCACCTGGTGGGAGAGTTTCAATCAGATGGCATTAAGATTGAGGTCGATCCGGACAAACAAGTTTTTGTGGAGGAATATTTGAAAAGAAAAGGAGTTGAAGCTAAAGACTTTCTAATTGGGATGCACATCGGGGGAAGAGGAAGAAAAAGATGGGGGACAAAGAATTTTCAGAAGTTGGCAGACTGGATAACCGAATCCTTTGACGCCAAAGTGATATTCATCTGGGGATCGGAGGAGAGAAGAATCATCCAGAAATTTGGTACAAAAAATAAGGATCAAATAGTGTCGGACCTATTCCCTCTTCCGGTTTTGACTGCTCTACTTGAGAGGTGCAATCTATTCATCTCGCCCGATACGGGAGCAATGCATCTTTCTGTGGCAGGGAAAACGCCCACCTTAGCTCTGTTTTTGGACTCAGACCCGATAAAGTTCGCTCCCCAGGGCAAAATGCATCGAACCCTTCAGGCGTCCGGCGGAATCATATCGGTAAAGACAGTTAAATATGCATTTCAGGAGATGATTCAATCGCGCTCATTGCTTTCAGCGAAAACATAGAAGCGACTGCAGCCGACGGCGGTCGGCGGACTGCGGACATTTTAAAGGATAATCTATATGAAAGACTATTCCAGGTTGTTGGCTCATCTTAAGCCCCATTTGAAATATCTGATCCCTGCCATGATCTTCATGCTGCTTTTTGCAGCAATGAGTGGTTTCTCCATCACCATGATAGTCCCTTTCACCAAGATCCTTTTCTCCCAGCCAGGGGATATCTCCCAACAATCCTTCGAACAGGCGGACGCCCCGTCTGGGAATAAAAATCAAAATCAAGAAAAAGAGAGCCTGGTGGTGTTGTTGCCTAAGACATTAAAAAAGAAATTCAATCAGGCGATTGTGGGAAAGACTCATTTAGAGACTCTGGGACGATTCTGCATTCTGGTGTTTTTGATCTTTCTGTTAAAGAACCTGTTCTGGTATGCCCAGAGTTTTTTGATCGTCAGGGTGGAGCAAGGGGTAATTATGGATTTGAGAAACAAGCTATATAGTCATTTTCATCTTCTACCATTGGAATATTTTCACGGGCAGAAGACCGGTGTTTTGATCTCCCGAATCACCAATGACATCACCTTAGTAAAAGGCGCTGTGGCAAATGGTTTTGCCCAGGCTCTGCGTCAGAGTTTCCTGCTTTTAGTATATCTGTCTTTAGTATTCTGGGCAAGCTGGAAGTTAGCCTTCATCGCTCTGTTGCTTTTCCCTTTTTCCCTGTTGATCATTGGAAAATTTGGACAGAAGGTAAAAAAATCCAGCGCTCTTACCCAGGAGAAGATGGCGGCTATGACCTCGGTGTTGCAGGAGACCATCTCCGGCATCCGGGTGGTGAAAGCCTTTGTGATGGAGAAATTCGAGATTAAAAAATTTACCGATACCACAAAAGAATATTTCAAAACCATGGTCAAGCTCACCAGAGTTGGGTCTCTGGCTCCACCTCTAACCGAGGTTATGGGAGTGTTTGCCGCGGTTTTGCTTCTGTGGTTTGCCGGCAAGGAGATTCTCTCGGGAACTTTGGATCCGGGAAGATTTTTTCTTTTTCTCTTCGCCATGCTCTCTTTGATGCAGCCTCTGCGCACCATAAGTCATCTGAACATCGATATTCAACAGGGAATGGCTGCTGGCAAAAGAATCTTCGAGGTTTTAGACACTCAGCCGAAAATCAAAAGCCTTCCGGATGCCGCCAAAAGAGAATCTTTAGAAAAAAACGTCCTCTTTGAGAAAGTCTGCTTTAGCTATGATGGCAACAAAGAGGTTCTCAGCAATATAAACTTTGAGGTCAATGCCGGCGAGGCGGTGGCTCTGGTGGGTCCTTCCGGAGCAGGCAAATCCACCTTGATGGATTTGCTTATCCGCTTCTATGATCCCACTGCAGGAGAGATCAAAATTGACGAAATTGATTTAAAGAGAATCGACTTGTCTTCTTTGCGAAATCTGATGGGGATCGTAACCCAGGAGACCATTCTCTTCAACGATACGGTGTGGAATAACGTTGCCTACGGTTATGAGCAAGTATCCCCAGATCGGGTTTCTGATGCTGCCTGGGCGGCTAATGCCCATGATTTCATCATGGCAATGCCTCAAGGGTATCAGACCATAATCGGAGACCGGGGAGTCAAGCTTTCCGGCGGAGAAAAACAACGACTGGCAATTGCCCGGGCTCTGTTTAAGAATCCACCCATACTTATATTCGATGAAGCCACCTCCTCTTTAGATTCTGAATCTGAAGCTTTGGTTCAACAAGCCATTGATCGGCTGATGAAAGGACGCACCGTGTTTGTTATAGCGCATAGACTTTCCACCATCCAGAATGTAAATAAAATTGTGGTGCTGGAGCATGGCAGAATCGTCCAGATAGGAGATCACGAAAGTTTGATGAAAGAAGGGGGATTATATAAGAGACTCTACCAAATGCAATTCAAACTTTAAGGGGGGGGAGAGAAATTTCACGTAGGGACAGGGCTCGTCCCTGTCCGAACCTCATTGCGGACAGCCACAAGGGTTCATCCTGAAGGGATTTCCCTCGATCCTGAGATCTTCGGGATCGAAGGACACCCTGAAGGGCTGTCCCTACGAGTGTTGCATATAGAAAGAAGGAGATACAAAACAAAAGCTACCGTAGGTCCGAAATGCCCCGCCGTCGGCGGGGCTTTCGGACGATTTTCCGTTTTCGGGACGGGATATGCGTATGCATTCATACGAAAATTCCCGTCCCTATGAGTGGGTGACAATGGATTATCATCTCATAGGGCAGGGTTCATCCTGAGGGGATTTCCCTCGATCCTGAGATCTTCGGGATCGAAGGACACCCTGAAGGGCATTCAGCCCCGCCAGTCGGTTGAGAGGTAAGAGTCAAAGATGATGTTTATTTGCGACGATAATCTGGGAAAATTAACTAAATGGCTCAGAACGTTGGGATATGATACGCTTTTCTTTGACCCCATCGAGGACGGTGAGTTAGTCTCAAAAGCGTTGAAGCAGAACCGGGTGGTGTTAAGCCGAGATACTCAACTCTCCCGATTCAAGCTCAAGTTAGGTGAAAGACTCCTACATATAGAAAGTGATAAACCTTTAGAGCAACTAAAGCAGGTGGTTAATCATTTTAAGCTGAAGCCAGGTAAAGAGCTACTTTTCTCCCGCTGTTTGGTCTGTAATCAAGTCTTAGAAAAGATGGAAAAGGAAAAAATCAAGGACAGATTATACCCTTATGTTTACCAAACCCAGGACAATTTCGTGCATTGTCCCGGATGTGACAGAATCTTCTGGTCAGCCACCCATGTGGAGAAAATGATTAAGACGCTTTCGGAGGGTGGGATCATTTGACTCTCCCTGCCTATTCTAATTAATTGTTACTTCTAAACTTACATTCTCAGGCGAAGATGGATTATCAGCCTGCACCCTGTGCCAGCAAAGAGCTTAACGGCTTTCTCCCCTCATCAAGGCGTGTAACTTGAATTTTCAACCCCAAAGTCCAAAAATTCCCTTGCTTTCTGCTGAAAACCTCGTATTATATGAGAATTCTAAAGCTCAAATGGAGGTAACAGATGAGAAAGGTATCAAAAAAGTCTAAAATAACCAGAAAAGCAAAACAGATTGTAAGAAAAAAGCCGAAAAAAAGCTTCACTCCAAAGGCTAAATCCAAAAAAGCCAAACCGAAAAAGACCACACCTAAAAAAGCTAAGCCCAAAAAAGCCAAGGAGGTGCCCAAAAAGGGGGAGAAGTATATTTATTATTTTGGGGACCGGAAAGCTGAGGGAAACGGGAAGATGAAGGACATTCTGGGGGGTAAAGGTGCAGGGTTGGCAGAGATGACCAATGCCGGCGCCCCTGTACCTCCAGGATTCACCATCTCCACCCAAGCCTGTCGCTTATTCTATAAAAATGATATGAGGTTCCCCAAGGGACTGGAGAAGGAAATAAGAAAATATCTGGCGCGTGTGGAGAAGTCCATGGGTACAAAGTTCGGCGATCCATCCAACCCACTTTTGGTCTCGGTCAGATCGGGAGCAAAGTTTTCCATGCCCGGAATGATGGATACGGTATTGAATCTGGGACTAAACGATAAGACTGCTGAGGGATTGATCAAGAAAACTGGAAATGAAAGATTTGTCTACGATAGCTACAGGCGATTCGTGCAGATGTTTGGCAATGTGGTTTTAGCAATCGACAAGAACGAGTTCGAAGGGATACTTCAAAAGAAAAAGGATGCTAAACGCATAAAACAGGACACCTCCCTTCTGGTGGAAGATTTGAAGGAACTGGTGAAAGCGTTTAAAACAAAGACCAAACAGAAAACCAGGGAAGCCTTCCCTTCCGATCCATACGAACAACTGCGGATGACCATTGAGGCGGTATTCAAATCCTGGAACAACCCCCGTGCCATAGCTTACAGAAGATTACATAAGATCCCTAGCGATCTGGGCACGGCAGTAAGCGTGCAGGCAATGGTCTTTGGCAACATGGGCGAAGACTGCGCCACCGGGGTGGGTTTCACCCGTAATCCTTCCACCGGCGAGAACGAATTCTATGGCGAGTATCTGATTAATGCCCAGGGGGAGGATGTGGTGGCGGGAATCAGGACCCCCAAGCCCATCTCCGAGCTTAAGCGGGAAATGCCCCAGGTATACAAACAATTAAGATCCATCACCTCCAAGCTGGAGAAGCACTACAAGGATATGCAGGATTTTGAGTTCACTGTTCAGCGGGACAAATTATACCTGCTTCAGACCCGCACTGGTAAAAGGACGGCACCTGCGGCGGTGAGAATTGCGGTGGAAATGGTTAAAGAAAAGTTGATCAGTAAAAACGAGGCAATGATCCGGTTAGAGCCTGCCCAGCTAAACCAGCTTTTGCATCACCAGATAGATCCCAACGCCAGCGTGAAGGTGATTGCCAGAGGTTTAGCCGCTTCGCCGGGAGCCGCAGTAGGGAAAGTGGTTTTCAGTGCAGAGGAGGCGGTTCGGTGGAGAGAGGAAAAACAGAAGGTGATTTTAGTCCGACATGAGACCAATCCGGACGACATATCGGGGATGGCTGTAGCAGAAGGTATTTTGACAGCACGAGGCGGGATGACCAGCCATGCCGCAGTGGTGGCTCGAGGAATGGGAAAATGTTGTGTGGTGGGATGTGAAGCCATCAAAATAAATGAGCAGAGGAAACAGTTTATAGTGAATGGACTCATAGTCAGGGTAAGAGACATAATCTCCTTAAACGGCGCCACCGGAGAGGTGATATTGGGAGAGGTGCCCACCATCGAACCGGAGCTGACCGGCGAGTTCGGTAAGTTCATGAAGTGGGCAGACCAGATAAGAAAATTGAATGTGCGCACCAACGCTGATACCCCTAAAGATGCCGCCCAGGCAATCAAGTTCGGAGCCGAAGGGATCGGACTGTGCCGAACCGAGCACATGTTCTTTGCCGAAGAGAGGCTTCCCATAGTTCAGGAGATGATCTTAGCAAAAACTTCCACTGAACGACAATCCGCCTTGGACAAACTCCTTCCCTTCCAGAAAAGCGATTTTAAAGGCATCTTCAATGCGATGCGGGGGTTACCTGTTACCATTCGTACCCTTGATCCTCCTCTGCATGAATTTCTGCCCAATCGGGAGGAGTTGATAGAAGAAATCGCCAGCTTGAAGGCGCAGGAGGAGTCAGATCCAGCTAAAATCGAGGAAAAGGAGATGATTTTAAACCGGGTGGAGGAACTGCATGAAACCAACCCCATGTTGGGACATCGGGGCTGCAGGCTGGGAATTGCGTATCCGGAGATCACCGAGATGCAAGCCCGCGCAATTTTCGAAGCCGCATGTGAGCTGGCTAAACGGGGGAAAAAGGTCTTTCCCGAGGTGATGATCCCTCTGGTGGGTCATGTAAATGAATTCCGAAATCAAAAAGAGGTGGTGGTGCGGGTAGCAGAGGAGACACAGAAGAAGTATCGGGTCAAGATCAAATATCTGGTCGGAACCATGATAGAGATACCCAGAGCCTGTCTCACCGCGGACGAGATAGCTTCTGAGGCGGAGTTCTTCTCCTTCGGCACCAACGATCTCACTCAGATGACCTATGGTTTCTCCCGGGATGATGCGGGTAAGTTCTTACAATATTACACCAAACATGGCATCTTAGATCAGGATCCTTTCGTGAGTTTGGACCAGAGTGGAGTGGGACAACTGGTGGAGATGGGGGTGAAAAAGGGTCGCTCATCCCGGAAGAATTTAAAGGTGGGTATTTGTGGCGAACATGGCGGTGATCCGGATTCGGTGATCTTCTGCCACAATATTGGATTAGATTATGTTAGTTGTTCACCTTACAGAGTTCCCATCGCACGCTTAGCCGCAGCTCAAGCCGCCATAGGAAAGAAAGTTGAAGAATATACTTCAGCATAGTCAAAATCTTCTTTGAGGACACACTATGAAGCGTCAGGTGGATCTCATGAAAATGAGTTTTCGAAGCTCGGTTAACGTTGGCGAAGCTGGTATCGATGCTGGAGGCTGGAAGTTTGAAGCTGGAACACCTACTTCAGTAAAGAAATCTTTAAGCGCCGAGTTTCGAGATAACGAGCTTCGTTTTTAAAGGAGAAAGACATGAAATGTGTGATTTGCCACGGAGAGGACATCGAAATCAAAGAGGTCAAGGAGGAGCTTTATTATAATAACGACATCGTCTATGTCCCAGTAAAGGTTTTGGTTTGTAAAACATGCGGTGAACGCTATTATGATCGAAAAACTATGCGGTTTTTGGAAAAAGTAGAAAGAGAGCTGAAAACCAAGAGGGTGAAGCTAAAAGAGGTGGGCAAACTTTTGATGTATGGTTAACTGCGTTTCCTCATCGACCGCTTAGCCGCAGCTCAAGCCGCCATAGGGAAGGGTAGGGAGGAATATACCTCCGCATAGAAGTAGGGGCGATTCATGTGGAACATCCCGCCGGAGGCGGGGAATCGCCCCCACGACTTAGGCATAAATGTAGCGGTGGGCTTTTCTCCGGCGAGAAAACATTAATGCCAAGTACCAGCACCTAACTCAAGTTAGGTGCTGGCTTCTTATAGCTTAAAAAAGCTTGACTTTAGGGAAATGTTTATTATAAATATTCCTGAGGGTTTTGAGGAAGAGGTTTATGGCAGTTGGCAGTGAACTGTGAACCATGAACTATTAACTGAATTCACGCGGTGGGTGTAGCTCAGTTGGTTAGAGCACCAGGTTGTGGCCCTGGGGGTCGGGGGTTCGAGTCCCCTCATCCACCCTTTTAATTTGTCCCCACAAAATCACCTGATCCACAAAAACAGTTGAAGGAAAATCTTGGAGTGTTCACCTTATGGTTGTCAACTAATTATCTTGGTGATTTGGAAAACGGAGACCCGTCTGGGAGAGTAAGAAAAGGAGTGCGCCCCGCCTTTGGCGGGACGCTGCGTTCCGCCGTTGGCGGAACGCACTCCAAGGCGAATTTGTCAAATTAAATAGTTGGTGACCTTTAGGTGAACCGGAGCGGTGGCGGGGCAGGGGCAACAACAACGCTTCCTTTTGGCTTATCTTAATTCAACCTCCCAAAAATCCCCTTCTTGAAAATGAGTGGTTTTTCCCTCTCCTTTCTGAGGAGATTCATATGAATGCATCGCATCGTCAAGATGCCTCGCAGGGTTAGGGCGAGGTTCAAATACAGGAGATAGAGCTACTCCACAATAACGTCAGCATTAATTATTCGCATGAATCCGAAATGTGCTATATTTAGGGGCACGGATCATGTTGAAACACAATATATTGTGATTTTTTTGCTAAAAGTGGCATTTTTTGCTTGACAAACTCAGGCTGATTTTTTACAATAAAAGATGGGAAGGTTCTGATTTATGGAGGGGAGAAATTGGGATCTTCCCCCAACCGATTGTCCAGAATGAATCCATTTCGGATAATCCAGTAAATTACAATCCCAGACGGGTCTCCGTAGTTGGCTTTTTGAGAATATTTTTTTATAGGGAATTTTATCGCCCAAAATCGGCCTGAAAGAATGAATATCTTGGAGGAACAAAATGTCCGAATCTGGATCGAAAAAACAAAGGGGCAAGTGGCAAGGGACAAGGAGCAAGAAACGAGCTGTGGACCGTGGACCGTGGACTGTGGACTTTCAGGTTGAGCTTATGGCTATCACCCCCAATGCTGAGGATATAATCGAGAGGGCTTGCCGAACCTGTTACTTGAGTTTTCACAGATACGATCCTCCTTCCTCCACCGAGGAGCTGATAAAGAAGGTTATCCAGAAAGGGCACCATTCTGTTTTGGAACATGCCACAGCCACTTTCCGAATAAAGGGAGGCTCGCGGGTTTTTACCCACGAGATGGTCCGGCACAGGCTTATGTCTCCCTCTCAGGAGAGTCAGCGATACGTGGAGTATGGCAAGACAAAAGAATTCGAGTTTGTTATTCCGCCGACCATTCAGAATACAAAGTTCGAAAACAAGTTCAAAGAAATTGCCGGTCAAGCATTCGACCTTTATCAGGATATGGTCAAAGCGGAGATCCCCAAAGAGGACTCCAGATACATCCTCCCCAATGCCACCACCTCCGAGATCGTGATATCTGCCAATTTCCGGGAGCTCCGGCATATCTTCGAGATCAGATGCGTGGAAAGAGCACACTGGGAGATAAGGGAGATTTGCTTGGAAATGCTCAAAATAATGAAAAAACAAGCCCCCATTGTGTTCTGGGACTTTCATATAGATGAAAAGAACAGGGTAGCTTTTAGAAAAGATGTGTAGGTCGGGCTGGCGCAAGCCTGCCCGACTTGCTTCTACGTAGGGACAGGGCTTGTTGAGCTTGCGAAATCCCGCCATGGCGGGGTCCCTGTCCGAACTGCGGACAGCCACAAGGGTTCATCCTGAAGGGATTCACCCTGAAGGGCTGTCCCTACGTCCCTGTCAACCTTCGGAATGGTTGACCCACAAAACTATTTGAGAAGGAGGCGTTCGGTATGAAATTAAACGTAAAAGCTTTTGCGCTTACCTGTGCAATAATCTGGGGAGTCGGACTTTTTGTAATCACCTGGTGGATTATTGCGTTTGAAGGAGCCACTGGTGATGTCACCTTTATCGGTCGGGTCTATCTTGGCTATTGTATTAGTCCATTAGGCAGCGTTATAGGATTGGTTTGGGCATTTGTGGATGGGCTTATTGGTGGTGCGATTTTCGCGTGGTTATATAATCTTATTACCACACGCACTTCAAGCACACAAGGAGCATAGGTAGGTCGGGCTACCGTCCGGACGGATCCGTAGGATAGGTTGCCCGACAAAAGAGGTTGTCACCCTGAGCGAAAGCGAAGGGTCTCAGATTTTTCGCTACGCCAGAATGACAGAACAAGCGTAGGTCAAGCATGTCCTTCACGATCAATCTGTTCAGGATGAATCCGAAGGACTGCTTGACAAAAAGAGTTGTCAATCACCCTTCGGGATGAATCCTCAGGACAAGCCCTCAGGGTGGACCCTTCGCCCAGACGGGCGTCCGTCCGGAAGGGATGGTAGACCTACAAAGCTAAATCTCGTCTTCGAATTTGAAGGAAGCGAAGGAAGGCAATTAATGGTGAACCAGCACCAATCCAAAGGACAAAACTCGCCAGAAGGAGCAACGATTTTCGTTTATGGATTCGACAAGCTAGAATTCGAAATACCGAGCGAACCTGTGAAGCTGAGCAAGATTGGGCGTGTCGAATTCATAAAGTTTAAGGATGACACAAGCCTCGATAAAGCAGACGGTGTAATTATCCCGCAAGGGGTATTTGAGGACATCCGACGCCGGAGTGGCGCATATGTGTATACGGACGTGGATGTGGACTGGGACTTGCTGTTCGCCCGAGAGAGGCAAGTCCATAACCTGCGGAAAGCCGGTAAGTGGGTTTGCTTTGTTATCGGCCGAATTGTCGACAGTGTAGTTCAGCAATATGAGCGCGAACGCATCGAGGAAACGGATTTGTGCAAACGGGTATTGAATGACTGCGGGGTGACGCGTGTCACGGTGGATGGCTGGACCGGTTTGGATGTCAGAGACAACGCCTTCGCCAAGTATGTCAGTGAGTACGGCGTGGCGAACACCGTCCTTCATTTAGGATGGAGCAGAGATGCGGAAAGTCGAGTCCTTGTGAAAGCCGGTGACAGAGTTGTGGGCGTAGAATTCGATAATCAACTTTTCTTTCTTCCATTTCATACCACTGGACGCGACAAGGAGACCGCTAGTCGCATAGCTGTGACTGTGGCTCAGGCTGTTTCCGACTACAGACAGAAGCGTACCCGGGAGATTCCCATGTGGGCGGATGAGTTTCAGTTTAAAGCTGAGCGGAAGTTGCAGGCGGAGCTTGCCCCGGCACGTGAGCAGGTGGATGAACTACAAGCCCAGTTGGAAGTATGGAGGGCATATAAAGCTATCCTAAGCACGTCCGGAGACATACTCAAGGACGAACTAGTGAAGATTCTACGGGAGTACTTCGAGTTGAGAGTCGATCCAATCGAAGAGTATCGCGAGGATGCAAAAGTCCTCGAGGAAAACGGCAATGTTGTGGCCATAGTAGAATTCAAAGGCGTAAAGAGGGGAGTCCAGAGAGAGGACATAAATCAGGTTGATACTCATCGAGAAAGGAATAAGATGAAGGCGACTGTGCCGGGTGTGTTGATCATCAACAATCAGATGTCGGTGGCCGGGGTCGACAAGAGGTTGGATACGCCGGTGGCAGGGCTGCAGATTGAGCACGCAAAGAATCACAATGTTCTAATAGTCAGAACCATTGACCTGCTTTTTCTCATGCGACATCTGGAAGAGAGCAGTGCCAGAAAAGAGGAGTTCCTGAAACTCCTTAGGTCAGGCGGCGGGTGGCTTCGAGCCGACGCCGACGGCTATAAAGTCATCCAGACTCCTCGCGAGGAGATAGAGGAAAGTCAATAACCTTAAATGTTTTCGAGTTGTCATGCTATAAAGACCGAAAAACGAACAGCATACATTAGCTACGTGACCACGAATAGAGACCACCACAATGAATGTTCTCGGCATATCCGGCACTCCCAGAAAGAATGGTAACAGTGAAATTCTGTTGCAGTATGCTTTGCGTCCATTTGGACGCGTAGGGACAGGGCTTGTTGAGCTTGCGAAATCCCGCCATGGCGGGGTCCCTGTCCGAACTGCGGACAGCCACAAGGGCTGTCCCTATGGATTGGAAACACGACTGACAGCTTCACCCTCCCTTTTGTTCCCTCCCACGGACGTGCCCGTCTGGGCATCGAGGGAGGGAAAAATCACTTCCCTCTCCCTTGATAGGTTCGACAAGCTCACTACAAGTGGGAGAGGGTTAGGTTGAAAATCCCGCCAGAGGCGGGGGAGAGGGTGATCGAATGAGCGTAGGGACAGGGCTTGCTTCGCACCGAGCGCTCAGCACGAGGTGTCCCTGTCCGATCATCGATACGGACAGCCATAAAGGCTGTCCCTACGGCAATGGCAAGTTTCGGGATGGTCGACCTGCAAACTTTGGTTATGAATTATTCATGTGCAATTGGTCACAAATAAAGGAAGGTTGATATGCTTAAAGAAATTTTAGAGATAACATTTCTCCAGAACCGCATTTTAGATTATCTGATTTTCCTTGCAACTCTTCTCGTTGGCATTCTTGTCGTTCGAATAATCAAAAGTATCATTTTAAGGCGTCTTAAAGCCTGGTCAAAGAGAACTGCCACTACCATAGATGATTTTTTGATTCGTATCTTTGAAAAGACACTGCTCCCCTTGGTTTATTTCGGTGTGTTTTACCTCGCTACGCGCAGTTTAACTCTGAATCCCACCTTGACTAAAATCATTGATGTTTTGGGAGTGATTCTCTTAACCATATTTGGTATTCGCTTTTTAGTGGCAATAGTCAGTTACGCACTTGAGGCTTATTGGTTAAAGGGGGAAAAGGATGAAGCCAAACAGCGCAGTATCAAAGGAATACTCAGAGTAGTAAAGGTAATTATCTGGGGCATTGGTATCACTTTTCTTTTGGATAATTTAGGCTTTAGGATTTCTGCGGTAGTCGCAGGTTTAGGCATTGGCGGTATAGCCGTTGCTCTGGCCGCCCAGGCGATTTTGGGAGACCTTTTCTCCTACCTCTCCATCCTGTTTGATCGTCCCTTTGAGGTTGGCGATTTTATCATCCTTGATGATTATTTAGGAACCATCGAACATATTGGCATTAAGACCACGCGAGTTCGCAGCCTTGGGGGAGAGCAATTGGTGTTTTCCAATACCGATCTCACCAATTCCCGTTTGCGCAACTATAAGAGAATGGATAAGCGCCGCGTGGTCTTCAAATTAGGGGTTACCTACCAAACTACCCTGGAACAGGTAAAAGAAATACCGGGAATAATCAAAAGCATCATAGAAAATACTCCTGATACAGTTTTTGACCGTGCACATTTCTTTTCCTATGGAGATTTCAGCCTTGTCTTTGAGACAGTTTATTATGTGATGAGCCGTGACTATAATAAGTATATGAATATTCAGCAGGAGCTTAACTTTGCAATAAAGGAAGAGTTTGAAAAACGCGGGATTGAATTTGCTTATCCCACACAGACGTTGTATTTGAGTAAAACATAGTAGGTCGGGCTACCGAAGGTTGCCCGACACAAAAAAACTGAGCCTTAATTATGAATTCAACATTCTTAATTGCATTTATAGTTTGTTTAGCTGGTTATATTTTTCATACTGTAATCCACTTATTTGAATACAAAGGATATAAATTTGCCGAATCGAAGACATCGCATACTATTTTAACAATAATGATTTTCATCGGATATGTAGGATGGGGTTTTATGATCTCTTCAGATCCCGTTAAGATGAACATTTCAAATCACGTTGCAATATCTTTGGGCCTGTTAATTGGGTTGACAGGATTTGTATTGTTTATCTGGTCTGCCATAACGAAAAAAGGATTTGAGGAATTAGACCATCTGGTTAAAAAGGGAATATATTCAAAGATTAGAAATCCTATGTATCTTGGTATTATGCTCATACATATTGGCTTTCCAATAGCCGCAAAGAGTCTTTTAACTTTGATCTCTGCGATAATATGGATACCGTTGATATTTGTGTGGAAGTATATGGAAGAAAAAGGTCTAGAAAAGAAGTTCGGAATGGAATATTCTGAATATAAAAAGAGAACATGGTTTTAGCTCGTAGGTCAAGCATGTCCGTAGGACTGCTTGACAAAAAGAGTTGTCAACTACCCTTTGGGTGAACCTTTCGCCCAGACGGGCGTCCGTCTGGACGTAACCCGATCTACAAGAACTCGTAGGGACAGGGCTTGTCCCTGTCCGGTTCTTGATATGGACAGCCACAAGGGTTCATCCTGAAGGGATTCACCCTGAAGGGCTGTCCCTACGATTTTTTTCAATGTTGGGGATAGAAAAAATTGAAAGATGTCCTGCTTCCCGGTGGTGTTCTTCACCAACAGGAAACAAGCGGCGGGTAAAGAACACTCGCTTGGAGCAGAAACTTCTATCAAAAACTGTAGTTTTAACGAATAATAAAATGGGACAGAAAAACTGTCCGATATAGAAAGTGAGGAGGGAAAGGTGTCTGAAACAAAAATCACTGATACGGTTAAAATAGAGCTTACCGAAAATTCCATGAAGGTCCTGGAGAGAAGGTATCTTAAAAAGGACGAGGGAGGAAAGGTAATCGAAACGCCGGAGGAGCTCTTCTTCAGGGTGGCTAAGGTGGTGGCAGAGCCGGATAAGAATTATGGTGCTACCGACCTGGAGGTAGAAAAAAGCGTTGAAGAGTTCTATAGAATGATGGCAAAGCTGGAGTTTGTGCCCAACTCCCCCACCCTGATGAATGCCGGACGTCCTTTGGGTCAGCTTTCTGCCTGTTTTGTCATTCCCATAGAGGACTCCATGGAGTCGATTTTCGACGCGGTGAAAAATACCGCTCTGATTCATAAAAGCGGCGGTGGCACCGGGTTCTCCTTCTCCCGATTAAGACCCCGAAACTCTCCGGTAGCTTCCACCAGTGGGGTGGCTTCCGGTCCTATCTCTTTCATGAAGGTTATCAACTCCGCCACTGAGGCGGTCAAGCAGGGTGGAACTCGTCGGGGTGCCAACATGGGGGTGTTGCGGGTGGATCATCCCGATATTTTGGAGTTCATCACCTGCAAAGATGATTTATCTGAGTTGACCAATTTCAATATCTCCGTGGCAATAACCGATAGCTTCATGCAAGTGGTGGAAAATGACGAAACTTACGATCTGACCGACCCCCGCACTCAGAAAACGTTTATTAAAGACGGAAAGCCGGTCCGCTATAAAGCTAAAGAGGTTTTCAATTTGATCGTGGAACATGCCTGGAGAACCGGTGAGCCGGGGGTAATGTTTTTAGATAAGATGAATCAGGGCAATCCCATAATCAAGGTGGGTCTAATTGAATCCACCAACCCATGCGGAGAGCAACCTCTTTTGCCTTATGAGTCGTGCAACTTAGGCTCCATAAACCTGTCCCGGATGGTGAGGGCGGTGGTCGATTCCAGCGATCCCACCACCATGTATCGGTGTGAGATCGACTGGGATAAGTTGGAAGACACCGTAAAGAAGGCGGTTCATTTTCTGGACAATGTGATAGACGCCAACAAATATCCCCTCTCTGATATTGAAAAGAACACCAAAGCCAATCGAAAGATCGGACTGGGGGTGATGGGATGGGCAGACATGTTGATCCAGCTTAAGATTCCATATGATTCCCATGAAGCGGTAAAATTAGCTGATCGGGTGATGGGCTTCATTCATGAGAAATCACATCAGACTTCTTCTGAGCTGGCGCAAAAGAGAGGTAAATTCCCCAACTGGGAGAGGAGCACCTACCACGATAAGCAAACCCCCATGCGTAACTCCACGGTCACCACCATCGCACCGGCAGGAACCATCAGCATAATTTCTGGCAGTTCCTCCGGAATCGAGCCTCTGTTTGCCATCTCCTATATTCGCACTGTGATGGACAACACTAAAATGGTGGAGACAAATCCTTTCTTCGAGAAGGAAGCCAAGGAGAAAGGGTTTTATAGTGAGCAGTTGATGGAGAAGATTGCAGAGCAGGGTTTCATTCAAGAGATTGATGAGATACCTGCTGACATCAAGAAAATCTACGTAACCTCCCATGATATAGCTCCTGAATGGCACGTGCGTCACCAGGCGGCTTTCCAGAAATACACGGATAATGCGGTCTCCAAAACCATAAATCTTCCCAACCAGGCTACGGTGGAGGATGTAGATAACGCCTACAAATTAGCCCACCAGTTAGGGTGTAAAGGTGTAACCATCTATCGGGATGGATCCAGAGAGGCGCAAGTTTTAGCCACCAGAAAAGAGAAAAAAGAAGAAGGGAAGATAATTCCCAAGGATAGACCCACTACTCTCTCCGGCATCACCGATAAGATAAAAACCGGTTACGGCAACCTGTATATCACCATCAACACCCTGGATGGCAAGCCATTTGAGGTATTTGCCCAGATAGGAAAATCCGGCTACTCCACCATGGCGGACACCGAGGCTATATGCCGATTGATCTCTTTGGCTTTAAGGAGTGGTATTGCGGTGGACAGGATCATTGAGCAGTTGTTTGGAATTGGTGGAGCCTCCCAGGTGTTTCAGGAGGGTGGGCTGATTATGTCCATTCCGGATGCCATCGCCAAGGTCCTGAAGAAGCATTTCGGGACAGAGCAGAGTGCTAATCACGATAGAGACTTAACCTTAGAATTCTGCCCCGACTGCGGAGCCAAGCTGGATCACGAGTCCGGTTGTGTGATTTGCTCCCAATGCGGGTTTTCAAAATGTTAAAGTGATATCTCTGAGAAACCACTTAGAGAGGAGAATTTGGAGTGTTCACCTTTAGGTGAACCACAAGACTCGTTGGTCGAGGGTGCCCTCACCCTCGACCAAAAATTATAGATCAGAGTAAGGGAACCCTACCACAACATGCCATATACGTGTGCATCCATACGGATTCCCCCCTGGATGAGTGTGTAAGAAACCTTTTCAACAGTCCTGTTAAGAGGAGCCCCAGCTACAATATTAGCCGGGGCTTTAACTTAGCTCAATAAGTGAAATAAATCACTTAACTATCACCATTTTCTTCGATTGAATGAATTTTCCAGCTTTTATTTTGTAGAAATAAATTCCACTTACAACCCCTTCTCCTTTTTCATCTTCACCATCCCATATGACCTGCTGATACCCAGCCTCTTGCTTACTTTTAACCAGGGTTTTGACCTTTTGGCCTAATACGTTATAAACCGAAATATCAACTTCACAGTCATACGGTAAGACATATTGGATGACTGTGAGTGGATTGAATGGATTGGGATAGTTCTGGAAAAGTGTCAGCTTGTCCGGTCGATTAAGGATTTCATCCTCTTCTCTCACATCTGTGCCTGGACCTACCTTAAACAGGCCGTCGGTAGTCTGGACCGCTGGAGTACCCTCGTTAAACATCATCTGATCAAAGTGAATGGTAGTAGTGTCACCGAGTTGACCGTTTACGACGAAGACCGCATAGACTAAAACTCCACTTCCGCTAAGTACACTGCTCATTCCTGCCATGGCAATGTGTAGCGATCCGGGGATAGTAGCGTTGAAAGTGGGGGCTCCCCACCCCTGGCTTATCGTTCCTGTGCTATAGGCGCTGTCAGCTGTGAGGACATTACTGTCAAAGGTCAGGATTATCTCTGCGGACCAAACTGAATCGTCCGTTGTCACATCGTCCACGATCACAGGGATAGCTATGTTAGTCCCGAACTCTCCAGAGGTGTCCGGCACAACCACCTGGATGGATGAATCGGCCTGAACCCCCCAGAACAAGAATAGAATGGTTAGTGCAACTGCAAGAAAGAAACTTTTTAGCACTGGTTTCATTTTCTCATCTCCCTTGGTGTCTCATTTCAGAAATATGGTTTTTTTTAAAAAAACTAAAAACTGAGAGTTCATCCTCAAGCTCACCTAGCTTGGGTCACTTTATGAGCACCATTTTCTTAACTATGGTACGTCTCAGGATAACCAGAAGGTAGAAGTATATGCCATTCGCTACAGCGTTTCCTTGGCTATCCGTACCATCCCATCTAACCTGATAATCCCCTGACTCTCTGTAATCATCAACCAATGTGGCCACTTTCTATCCTAATATATTTACGATTTCAACTTTTACATCAATGGTCTAAGGGATGAAAAATTGGATGATCCTCTCCGAGTTAGATGGATTAGGATAGTTTTGAGATAACCTAAATTCTTCAGGCAGTTGAGAAAAAACGCCTTTTTCATGTTGTCTGATCTTTAAAGTTTTGAGGTTGGAGGCGAGCCAACTTAAAATTGGCTCGCCTCGTAATTTAGCTAACATCTTTTCTACCTTATCAGAACCATCTTCTTCTGTTGAACGAAGTTGCCAGCCTCCATCCGATAGAAGTAGATTCCGCTTCCTACATTTTCTCCCTTCATGTTAGTGCCATCCCAACTGATGGAGTGAGCTCCTGCACCATAATCTCCCTGATATACCTTCACCAGCTGTCCGGCGACATTGTATATCTTTAGCTGAACCTGACAGGCAACCGGAACAGTAAAGCCAATCTCTGTCTCCGGATTGAAAGGATTGGGGTAATTCTGGGATAAGCTGAACTCCATGGGATGAGTCGTCGTCCCAGAACCTATGCTGATACTGAAAGCAAGACCACCGGCGGATATCTCGTTCAGACAGAAACGGTTTACCTCGAGTTGAGTAGTCATTCCCTCTTGAGCTTGGGGAAGAACCTTGAAGGTCAAATTAACCAGATCACCACTTCCTTGAATGGGACTGGCACCGGCCATGGCCAACCTTATCTCTCCATAGCTTAAGTTCCTCTCAAAATAATAACCCGACAGAAGATCACCCGGAGTAACACTTACCAGACTCAACAGGCTATTATCATAGGTCAGATTCAGCTCAACTGCATATACCTCAGAGATATCCTCCACCTGAATGGGAACAACAAACTCCTCTCCCGGGTTAACCACTAACTCTCTGACCGCCAACCGGGAAAGGACATCCGGCAGAGAACCACTTTCCGCAGACAAGGGGATGCCATCCCAATTGCCAGAAACATCCCCGTAAAGTATCCCCTTCCAATCCTCAAAACACCAATCCTCTGAAAGATTACCATAAAATATCGAATCCGGAGCAGTGCACCAGTTGAGGGTATCCAGGGGAAAGTCGTCCGGTATGAACTTCCAGTCCTTGCCTATCGGGAATTGGGGAATCAGGTGAACCACACGTTTTAAGATGAAGGATGCATCGTAAGCATTCACCCAGCAGTTGCCAGTTACATCCCCGGCTATCAGCTGACAGGGGGTTAAGTCCAGTAAACTTACCACATATCTAAGAACTAAAGAGGCATCAAAGGCGGAGATGGCACCCCGGTAATCATCTGTTTTGTCTGCTTTCACCGTATAATCCAAACCAACAGGCAAGTGGGGGAAACAATAGCAGCCGTTTGCATTTGCGTGGACCGTATCATCCTTGCCTCCAGATAGCATCAGCTCGGCACAGCGCACCGGCTCATCATTGAGACAATATCTCACCCGACCGCAGATTATATACTCCTCAGGACAAACCCGGACGAGGCCTTCCCTTGCATCGAAGGTGGAGTCATTTAAGATGATCTGGTCATCTTCAAAGGTAAGCAGGGTGGTATCACCTATCTCACCTACCACATCAAAGCAGACCCACACCAAAACTCCAGTGGTGTCAAGGGAATCTGTCCCTGCCATGCCTATGGCTATCCAGCCATCCCCGATATTATAGGTGGGGTCACCCCAATGTTCAGCAATGCTGTTCTCTGTCTGGGCGTGAGTTGCGTGCAACACCGCCTCATCATAATACATAACCCACTGGGCTGAATACACACTCCACGGAGGCAGACTATCCAAGTAAACAGGGATGCAAGCCATCTTACCCTGATAAACGCAGGTGTCCCCAGGAACTCGCACGACACCGCAAGGGACCGTAACAATGACTATTTGATCCCCATAGGAAACACCATCTCCAATAGCGCTGATCTGGAAAACATAGGTCTTTCCGCAAGAACTATCCGGAGGGACAGTGATCTCTTCGGTGAAATAGAGCGTATCTGGCGCTTCGATATCCAGATAATAGGGTGGGTCCACCATGGTAAGCCACGATTCAAATCCCGCAGTCATCTCCTTTAAGGTGAGGCTGTCAATATACAAAGCCTGCTCCAGGATCAGAGACTCGATGGCCGCAGGGATCTGGCTGATGTCAGCCAGATGAAACAATCCTCCCCCGGTTAAAGAGCACCAATGCTCCCAGTAAGGAAGCGACCCGCCCGGCCAATAGGTATTCCCATGAATCTCCATAAGAGTAACACCGTTTGAGGCCATCTCTCCCAAAACGGTCTGGAGATCCAAAT
>CAYOFL010000039.1:0-27081 GCA_964403165.1 uncultured Ignavibacteria bacterium | reverse complement strand
TCAGTAATTCAACACACCGGGACATCGTTCTTAGATAAAGATACGAATGGGGATTCAGAGAAGATAACAAAAAAACAATAACAGATGACGGATAACGATTTTTAAATGTTTCGTCAGGAGTTACTCCTGATGCAAAGGAACAAAAAAGCTCCTCTTCTCCCCTTGGTATGTACCATACGGTTCATACCCTGGTGTATTTCGCAATGTAGCGGTGCGATTCCCAGACGGGAGCGTTGCTCATCGCACACAATATGTATAATCGAATAAATAATTCAAATTAAAAGTTGACAAAGTTTCATAAATGCCTATAATAAATAATGCAAACAGAGTGGATTTTTCAGAAATCGGGCTTTAAAGGTTGCGTTATGAGCGTACTCTTCCCCGTACGAGGAATCCTGGTGACTGACGCTATTAAAGAAAATGGATTTTGCTTCATTATGCGCGGATCGAGACCCTCTCCAAAATCCTTGGCCGTACGTCTATCAAAACCACTCTGGATGAATACGGCAGCGAGGATTTGGAGAACTTCCAAGAAAACTACAAACGAATAATTCAAGACATGTTTTAATAAAATAAAAACTATGAATAATACAAACTATATTGATGAAATTTTTGGTCACCCAGAAATAAAACATGGATTAACTGTTTTTGACTCACCCGAGATTCGCGATCTCCACCTATTTAACAAAATTAACCTTAGGCGTCGAGAAGACGGCAAAATAGTCGTTAAATGCTTGAAGCGACAAAAAGAAATTATTGCTAAACCAGAAGAAATCGTGCGACAATTATTCCTCGTATATGTGCGTGATCATCTTGGCTATCCATTAAATCAAGTTTCAGTTGAAGAACCTATCCAAATGGGTACGGACGAGTCAAAGCGGGCTGATATTGTTGTTTTTACTGATGATACCCGTACGCGAAAGTATCTAATCTTTGAAGTCAAAAAACCTAACGCTGAAACTGGTATTGAACAATTACAATCATACCTTAACGCTACTGGCGTTTTTTTTGGCACTTGGTCCAATGGACACGATATTGTTTTCCAACTCCGCGAAGAATCGCCGGAAACAAAAGGCGAGCCATATCATTATCGTGATATACCACGTCTGCCGAAAAAGGGCGAAGCGTTGGACGATGTGCTAAAACCGCTCACAAAAAAGGACTTGCGCCCCATCCAAAACCTTAAAGATACTATTAAGCGTTTAGAAGACACCGCACTTGCAAACGCCGGTGTGAACGCTTTTGATGAACTTTTTAAAATTTTCTTTGCTAAACTGCATGATGAATTTGACCCAAGAAAAACCGAGGATTCGCCGATGCGCTTTCGCGTGCCGAAAGCCGATCCGGAGACAGTCTATGAGCGCATTAACGGGCTTTTTCAGGCAGCAAAAAACCATCCAGGATGGCAAGGTATTTTTGATGCCGACGAGGTTTTGAAACTCAAAGATGACGCTCTTATTCTCTGCGCTGCCGCTCTTGAACCGCTTAAATTCCACGATGCCGATTTGGATGTCATAGATGCGGCCTTTGAATATCTTATTAATCCGGAGCAAAAAGGCGTGAAAGGTCAATATTTCACGCCACGAATGGTCGTAGATATGGCGGTAAAAATTATTGACCCGCAAGTGGATGAAAAAGTGGTTGACCCCGCTTGCGGTTCGGCCGGTTTTCTAATCCATACCATAAAGCATGTGCGCGACGCACAAAAATGGACGGATAGTCGCGACACCTACCGCTACGCCAATGAATATCTCTACGCCGTTGATTTTGATGACAAACTCAAAAAAGTAGCCAAAGTGATGATGCTTATCGCGGGCGACGGAAAATCAAATGTATTCGGCGTTGATTCGTTGGATTACCGCAAGTGGGCGCGCTCCGAAGCTGCAACCAGAATTGGCCCTTTTAAGCGCGACATTAAAGACGGCGATTTTGATGTAGTGCTTACTAATCCACCGTTCTCCGGAAAAATAACCGGCAGAGAACAGCTCTCGGTTTTCGAACTCTATGAACTCCAGCAATTAGGTAAACTTACCGAGGACGAAGAAGAAACGGAGGAGGAAGAAGAAAGACCAAAAGCAAAGCCGAAGCGCAAAGTCAACTCAATGAAGCGCGACATTCTTTTCATTGAACGGTGTTTGCGATTTTTGAAGCCAGGTGGACGCATGGCGATTGTTTTACCCCAGGGGAATCTCAACAATATCGGTACTAAAGCCCTGCGCGAATGGATTATGCAAAAAGCACGAGTGCTTGCCGTAGTTGGTTTGGGTGTAAATACTTTCAAGCCGTTTACCGGCACAAAAACAAGTGTTTTGTTTTTGCAAAAATGGGGTGACAGAGCAGGCAAGCCCATCACAGATTATCCAATTTTTATGGCGACGAGCGAACGCTCCGGTAAAAATAGCTCCGGCGATTATGTAACGCTCTCTGACAAAGAGGGGCATCTTATAGATAAAGAGGGGAAAGTTTTGGACCCCCTTAAAGAAAAACCGGTTATTGACCACGACCTAAACGATGTTGCAAAAGCGTTTAAGGATTTTTGCGACAAAGAAGGAATAAAACTCAATTGATATGGCAGTTTGCTTTTCAACAAGAAAATCAACTTTAGACGCGGATCTCGTTCTAGATTCGCAATTTTATAATCCAAAAAAACTTAAGTATCTACATAAACTCGGTAAGCAGTCAGAACAAAAAATCTCTGATGAATTTTCAGAAATAACCGATTTAACCTCGTCGCAAGAAAAATTAAATTTCCCCGCGTTTATTTATGATTTACCAGATTCACTTGGCAATCTGTTCGGCGATAGGAAGATTGCTAACTCGGTAGATGACATCGGAAGCACGAAGAAAATCGCTCAACCAAATGATTTTGCGGTGTCCCGCCTGCGATATTATCTCAAAGAATTCGGCGTTGTCCCAAAAAGAGAATATCCAGCACTTTTAAGCACCGAATATGTTGTGTTGCGGCAGAAAGGTAAAGTCACGCCGCATTTACTGATCCCATATCTACTTTTATCCGAAATTCAATTCATATTCGAGCATTCGCAACGCGGCTCAGAACATCCACGGCTTGCGAACAAAGATATTTTAAATTTACCCTTGCCAGATTCATTGGTGAGAAAGGCAAAAGAGATATCTAACATCGTCACTTCCGCAATAGAAAGTTTTGAACGGTCAAAAAAACCTTATCCCGAAGCCGAGCAGGAACTTTTGGAGCGGATGGAATGGGAAAAAGTGAAAACGGAACACATTTTGAACTATACCGCGACGAGTAGGTATATTATGAGCGATGAACGATTTGATCCCGAATTTTATCAACCGAAATTTGAAAATCTTGAAAAGCACCTTAAAAAAATTGGAGCTATACCACTCGGCGATTTTTGTCCGATGCCAAACCGTGGCGTTCAGCCGCAATATGATGAAAATGGTGATGTTTTAGTAATCAATAGTAAGCATCTCGGCACAACTGAAATTGATATTGATAGCGCGGAAACAACAACCGAGGCATTTTACACAGACGAGATAAACAAAAAAACACGGATTGAAAAGTTAGATGTTCTCATGTATTCAACCGGTGCGTATGTAGGCAGAACTAACGCCTATTTGAACGAAAGAAAGGCATTAGCAAGCAACCATGTCACTATCATAAGACCCGATACGACAGTATGCGACCCAATTTATCTTGCGTTATTTCTCAATTCTCTCGCAGGACTGATGCAAACCGATCAACGAGCATCTGGTTCGGCACAGCGAGAAATCTATCCGCAAGAAATCGTGAAGTATCAAGTTTTCATTCCTCGCGACAAAAACGGCAAGCCCGATTTAGCGTGGCAGAAAAAACTTGCTGATAAAATAATTTCAGCCAACGAAGCCAAAATATTCGCCAAGCAAAAATTACAGCAATCAAAAGAATTAGTGGAAACTGAAATTGAAAAATTGATTCGTCAATAATATGAACTCATTTAAAGATATTGCCTATCAAATTTTGAAACAAGCTGGTAAGCCGCTCCACAGTAAGGAGATTACTAAAATCGCACTTGCCCGCGGTTGGCTTAAAACCGGCGGCAAAACGCCGGAGGCAACAATGAATGCTCAACTGATAGTTGACATTAACACCAGGGGTGATAAATCTAAATTTGTCAAAACAGGACCTTCGACCTTCGGGCTTAATACCGAGTTTAAAGATACAGTTCAACCCAAACCACACAAAAAATCAAAAACCCCTTATAAAATTTCAAAGAACATCTCCACCAGACAAAAAGGTGATATCGCCGAGGCCAGAATTGCCGAACTTATAACTCTTTATGGTGATACCGCCCTATCCTGTTACAAAGCACTATCTGACGACGAGGGAATTGACTTGATCGTTAAAGAAAAAGGTAGCTTAAAGACAATGTACATTCAAGTGAAAAGTAGGTATGGTGATAACCCGGACCAATGTTTTACAGCCACAACAAAAGCTTCAACAATCATGGACAATTACTCTGCAGCTCTAATATTTTGCTATTTTGATGTCGAGGAGGGTGACCTATGGGATTATCTTTGGTTCGTACCAGCACCAGATTTCATTAAGATGTCAAATAAGATTCAAGGGGGTAAAATGTATGGCTTTGTGGCCGGAAGAAAAAGGAAAGATTCAAATAAGTGGGACAAATATTTAATAGACAAACGCCATTTGGCTAACACAATAATTCAGCAAATGAAAAGAATCTAGTTAGTAGGTCAGGTGCCCTGCCCACCTGACACCAAACTGACACTTGACCCATAATCTCTCTTACCACCAGAAGCAAATTCATCACAACTTTAATGGTGAAAAGGATAGCTCCACCGTTTATAGGGGAGACAATTATCTTTTGCATGCACAGAACCCCGCCTTAAGGGAGGAGAAGAATCGTATGAACCATATATTTGATACCGAGGATGAAGGACAGAGCTCCACGCAGTTGAAGTTCCTAAAAACCTTGATCGACAAGCTCATTAAAAGATTGGAAGAAGACTCTTATAAGCCTAAAGTCCAGGATGCTTTAAAAGCCATCCAGCTTCAACAGAAAGTGGCCAAAACCTCGGAGGCCGAAAAATTCTTCTGGCAGGAAATAGAAGCAATAAGAAATGAGGAATTGACAAAACTATATCCCGAAACCATCAGTCTCGAATCCCAAATTCAAAGTACCATCTTAGGGCTTAAACATCTGGTAAAAAATGGCATCCTTCCGGTTAAAGCCATTACCGACACTTTCAATCAAGTCAAATCCAAAGAAAGCCAACTCAGTTATCGCCGCATTGGCCACCTCCTTACCACCATGGGATTCAGAAAGGCGAAAACCCATGCCGGAACCTACGCCATCCTCTGGGATGACCAACTCCTTTCTCAAAATACATTTTCTAGCGATGAAAAAAATGAAAAACAGCCATCCGCAAGTCCAGCATGTCCAGCAAGTCCGTAGCTCTTTGCTCTATACTCTCTGCTCTTAGCTATCTTTCTGCAGCGGGTTCCATAGTCAGAGTCGGCGTATGCAAGCCTTTGTGCTTGAAATAATATGTCTCTATCAAAGATAATATATTGAAGCCTTACATTCCGGACAGGTCGTAGGGATCCCGCCTTTGGCGGGATGGCTGTCCGTGCCTCGTTTCGGACAGGGACACCCCGTGCTGAGCGTCTCGGTGCGAAGCAAGCCCTGTCCCTACGAAACTAACCTTTGCTGGGTGCGGGTTGGGGAGCCACAGCCGATGGATGCATTCCTTTGTGTTTGAAATAATAGGTTTCTATCAAAGATAGGATGTTAAACATAGTCCAGTATAAGGTCAGCCCGGCGGGAAATTTGAAGAAGAAAAAGAAAAACAGAATGGGCATGAAATAGACCAGCATGGCCTGCTTGGGATCCCTGATGGTGATCTTCTGCTGCCAGAACATGGTGCCCGCCATGATGATGGGAAGAACGTAAAAGGGATCCATCTGAGAGAGATCGGTAAGCCACAGAACAAACTTCGCGCCCCTGAGTTCTATGGTGCTGCGGAAGACCACAAAAAGTCCATAGAATACCGGCATCTGAAAAAGGAGAGGAAGGCATCCGCCCAGAGGATTTACTCCCGACTGTTTGTAAAGCTTCATGGTCTCCTTGTTCAAGCGGGCGGGATCTTTTTTGAATTTCTCCTTCAATTGGGCCAGCTTTGGCTGAAGCTCCGCCATCTTTAAGGTTGCTCTGGTGCTCTTGCGGGTCAAAGGATGAAAGGCGCCTTTCATCAATATGGTAAAAAGAATAATGACCAGACCATAGTTAGGGATTATCTTCTGTAGGTTCACAAATATCCATAAGATAGCAATGGAGAAAGGACGAATGATCTTCCAGCCTAAATTGACCATCCTGTCTAAACCCAACCGGTAGCTTTTCAGGATACGATAGTCGAGGGGACCCACATAAACCATGAATGTATCTTTCAAGGTGTGCGTTTTTTCAAAAGGCATCTCCAGGAACACATCTATCCTTTTGGTCTCAATCTGTTCTTCACCTGTGAAGGCAAAACTTCTCCTGCCTGAAGCCGAAAATCCCATCCCCTTTCTGGAAAGGGGAACCATAGCGGCAACAAAATATTTGGTGCGGGTAGCCACCCATCTGGTCTCCCCTGAAGCCACCTCCTGCAGAATGCCAACTTCCGCCCCTTTGGGCTGATGAAATTTCTTTGTCTCAGATAATTCCGTGCCCATCATGGAATAAGCCGAGAAGTAGCCTAAATCCTCACCTCTGTTCTTTTCGGAGGAATTAAGACCAGAAGCCCAGCCCAGAAGATACTTCCTTCCCATGTCCAGTTGACTCAGTCCCTTGATCTCAAGCTCCAGCTCAAAATCGTATCTCCCATTAATAAAGTTAAACCTTTTTATGATCTGAACCCCTGATTGAGTAGTTAGAGTGAAATTGATGGTTCCGGTGGTATTCCTTTCGTCCAGAACAATCTGATCCCGATCAACCTGAAAGTTGAACGACTCCAGACTGATATTACTATCGGGAAAGACCACGTTTAATGCAGACCGTGCTTGATCAAGAGGCAAAAGTTGAATGTCTCCTCCATCGAAGTGCTGATATTCTTTCAAAGTGAAGCTTTTAAGAACTCCTCCCTTTGAAGAGAACTCAGCCGTATAGAGTTCTGTCTCCACCTTAACCGTTTTTTCTTCCACCAAGATATCTTCGGGCGTTAAACTCAAGGATTCCGATTCGAATTCTGCAGGGGGAATCTCCTTTCTTTCCTCTGCCGGCGAGGGAATTCGCCTGGAGGTGTCGACCTCTGTCTGGGGCCTAACCGGCGGTTCTGGGACTCTCTTCTCACCGGTTACCCATTCCATGTATAACGGATAGAGAATTATTATTAGTCCTATGAAAATGAAGCCTATGATGGTTCTTTTGTCCACAAATATCTCCTATGGCAAAGGATCAAATCCGCCTGGGTTGAAGGGATGACAGCGAGACAGCCTTTTAACCGAGAGCCACCCTCCCTTAATTAAACCAAATTTTCTGAAAGCCTCTATGGCATACTCAGAACAGGATGGATAAAATCTACAAGATGGCGGGAACACAAGGCGCAATGTGTTCTGGTATATTCTGATTGCAAAGATGACCAAGTATCTGAGTATGCGTCCCGTTCCTTTAAGAACTCTCTTCAGTCCAACTTTCTGCTCGCCTTTACAATCTCTTTCCTTGCCCGATTGAAAGGTCTTTACATCAAATGTCCTGCAATGGTAAACCGAAACCACAATCCGTCTGTCTTTGTTCACCGTATCAAACTCTCCAATTCTTCTTCTAACTCACGAACGTCCACCCTTCCCGCAGAGGACTTACATACCACCACCACACCTTCATTTTTATCGAATTTATCCTTTTTCTTTCTCAAGAACTCTCTTATCATTCGTTTGATCTTATTCCTCAGGACTGCCTTTTTGATCCCTCCGGCGATTTTTATTCCGAACTTTTGTTCTTCAACACCCATACCCTTCAGGCGGAAAACGATTAGATCCTCACCTTTCTTTTTGATCCCCTTTTCGAGTATTCGCTTGAACTCAGACTCCTTCTTGACCCTTATGTTCTTAGGAAATGCTTCCTTCTGAGCAATCATTTATTGACCCGAACGGTTAACCTGCTTCTCTTCTTAGCTCTGCGTCTTTTTAGAATCTTCCTCCCCGCTTTGGTGGACATTCGTTTCCGGAAACCATGGTCTCTGGCTCTTTTTACGTTTGAGGGCTGAAATGTTCTCTTCATGCATTCTCCTTTCTTGTTTTGACCATTTCATTTGAACTTTCAATATAAACGGCACCTTTGCATCCGTCAAGCAAAAAAGTCTCTTAAGCGGTGTACAATCCCCTGCAATATTAGGAATCAAAAAGGTTTACTTAGGCGGCTCTCCTTGAAAAGAGTTACTACACCTAAGCTTCTTCATCTTTATCAAAACCCCAACCACTAAAGTGAGCGATAGCCCTTTTCAGTAATTAATCAAAAGAACCATCCGTAGAATCAAGCTACTTAACTATACGGGAAAAACAGGTGAATGTAATCTAATAGGGAAAAACAGAATAGGCAAACAACGATGAACAAACTGAATTTTTGTCAAAAAGCTACGAAAATGAAAAAGCGTCCCTGTTGATGTGTTTTCTAATGAAGTCAGGTTGCACAACTTATAAGTTTTTTTCAGTCACCCAAGAAAAAAGCTTGACAACAAATTATGGATGGGTTTATTATATTCTATGTCAGCTATAAGTGATTATCTGTTAATAAGATGTGGAAAACTCGTGAAGTTTTTGCAACATCATACATATAAGCAAGTAAGGGGGGTTCAGGGGTTTTGATAATTTGTGGATAACCCCTCTCATCTGACATCGGAGTCCTTACAATCCCTTATAAACCAAAAAGTTAAAACTGTCAACAAATGTGGATTGTTTGTTATTGCCCACGAATACTCCTCAACGGTATGACTGAGAAAGAAGATAATCTTTTTCAATTTTAAGCGAGTGATTTTATATGGAAATAGATAATGGCGAGCTGTGGGGAGAGTGCCTTTCTCATTTAAGCAAGCGGATCAGAAAGCAAAGTTTCTGCACCTGGCTGAAGGCGACCAAGGGGCTTCCATCCCCAGATGGGACCATTCGGGTGGCAGTTCCCAATAAATTCGTAGCAGATTGGTTGGGGGAGCATTATCTAGATCTGATCAAAGAGACCATACGGGAGGTGACACGGCAAGATTTTGCCTTGGCTTTTCACGTATCCAAAGACTCAAAAGACTATCATCCTCAGATGAGTATGAGTTTCGATCGGCCACCTAAAAAAAGGCGTTTTGCAGAAAATGCGCCCGGCCAGATGGGGCTCAATGTTAAATACACCTTTGATGCCTTCGTGGTGGGGGATAGTAATCAATTTGCTCATGCGGCTGCCCTGGCGGTGGCTGAAGCCCCTGGCAGGACCAAATTCAATCCTCTTTATATCTATGGAGGGGTGGGTCTGGGCAAAACCCACTTAGCTCAGGCTATCGGTCACCTCGCCCGGGACGCATACGAAGGGATAAAGGTGCTTTACGTGACCAGTGAAAAATTCACCAGTGATTTTATCAACTCCCTCACCTCCAATACCACCCAGGACTTTGTCAATCTTTACCGAAATGTAGACATCCTGCTTTTAGACGACATTCAATTCTTCACCGGCAAGGAGAGCACTCAGGAACAGTTCTTTCACACCTTTAATGTGCTTTATCAAAATGGAAAGCAAATCGTGTTAACCTCGGATCGTCCTCCCCGGGAGATAAGGGGGGTGGAGGAGAGGTTGCTTTCTCGTTTCCAGCAGGGGCTGGTCACAGATATTCAACCCCCTGATCTGGAGACCCGCATAGCCATCCTGAACAAAAAGACTGAATCAGATGGCATATCCATCCCCATCGAGGTAGCCACCTTTATTGCAGACAACGTAACCTCCAACATCCGGGAGTTGGAGGGATCTTTGATCCGACTTTTAGCATATGCTTCCCTCAATTCCAAAGGAATCACGGTGGATTTAGCTAAGGAAGTTTTGAAAGATACCATAAGAGATGGCACCAAACAGGTGACCTTACAACAGATTCAAAGGAAGGTGGCGACAAGCCACAACCTTTCTCCTGAGATTTTATGCTCCAAAAGAAAGACCCAGGAGGTTGCGCTGGCTCGCCAGGTGGCAATGTATCTGGCGCGTAGTTTAACCAATAATTCACTAAAAACTATCGGCCTGCATTTCGGGGGAAGAGATCACTCCACGGTAATTCACGCTTGCACCCAGGTGGGTGAAAATCTAAAAAAAGACCATAGCTTCAAATTAAAGGTGGATCAGATCATAAATTCTCTCTATGTTTAAATTTTGTTAAAATCCCCTTGATAAGTTGAGGTAAAAGTGAATCTAATTCTACTTAATCAAAAACACAATCTATTTTCAAGATAGTTATAAACACACAGGGAGTAAAAATTATTTCATAATACTATAATTCTTATTGGGTTAAGATGGTTGGACAAAAACCATTAACATTTCAACCTTCTTATTATTATATAAATAATTCTATTTATAGTTGTCTTTTAAGAATAACCTATGTGAAAACAGGGACAAATAACTTCCACCGGAGGACGATTTATGAAATTCTCATTACCTAAAAACAAAATACTTTCTTGTGTTCAGAATGTTATGAATGTCGTTCCCACCCATACCGCCTTACCGGTTCTTTCCAACATACTTTTAGAAATCTCCAACTCCAAACTAAAATTAGCCGCCACCAATTTGGATGTGTCTGTGATAACTACTATTCCTATCAGTTCCACCAAAAAGGGAGCTTTAACCATTCCCGCCCGAGCTTTTTATGATATCTTACGGGAGCTCCCAGAATGTGATGTTGAGATTCAAATATCAGAGAATCGTATGGGGCTGAAAGCTGAACAGGGGAACTATAAGCTATCTGGAATCCCAGTAGAGGAGTATCCTAAACTTCCTGTGGTTAATTTAGCTAAAGAGATAAAGCTTTCTGGTGGTGATCTGGTAAGGATGATAAAAAAAACTACATTTGCTGTCTCCACCGATGAGACCCGACCTGCGTTAAACGGGGTTTTGTGGCAAACTTCCGGCAAACAGATGCAGATGGTGGCTACAGATGGACACAGATTAGCCAGAATGTCTTTGAAAAACACCAAACTCAAGGGGCTACATGAGGACGTCATAATCCTCCCCAAAGTTCTTAACCTTTTAACTAAGCTGTTGGAAGACGAGGAGAAACAGATTGGGGTTATCTTTGGAGAGAATAATGTAATTTTTAACTTGGGCGAAACGGTTTTGGCTTCCCGCTTGATTGAGGGACCTTATCCTAATTTCGAACAGGTGATCCCCAAGGATAGCGACAAAAAGCTGGTGGTTAACAAGGAATTCCTGAATGGAGCAGTGAGGAGAATGGCAATTTTGGCTAACACCCTCACCCACCAGGTGAAATTCTGCTTAAAGAAGGACAGTTTGGAACTCTCCTCTGCTAATTTCGATCTGGGGGGAGAAGCAAAAGAGTCTTTGCCCTGCGATTACGTGGGGGAGCCCATGGAGATTGGGTATAATGCCAGCTATGTTCTGGACGTGCTCAAGCAGATGGATGGAGATGAGGTGGTGTTTGAACTGGCTTCTTCGATCTCAGCCGGTAAAATCTATTCCCCTGAAAAGGAAGAGGGGGAGGACTATCTTTGTCTTTTGATGCCCCTTCGCCTGGCAGAGTGAATAGAGTATGGCTTAGTACCTTAAGGCAGTAAAAATGATAGAAAAGGGGGGACTTGAGGGGGGCATTCAGATTACTGGAATTCCCCAATAAAATTCTGTGCCTGAGAGAAAATATGCTAAAAACATTTGCCAAAGGGGCTAATTTATATTATATTAAAAAGTTATGTTAAGAAAGGCAAGGTTCCCCGAAAGAATCGATAGGGTCTTGGTTCGCACCCTAAAGGGTTTGAAACTTGACCGAAGAATAAAGGAAGAGACCCTTCTTTTAAATTGGACTAAAGTGGTGGGTGATCGGATTGCCTCTTACGCCAATCCACTGAGAGTGAGAGATTCGATTCTTTTCGTAAGGGTAGAGAATGCTTCTTGGCGGAATGAGCTAATTTTCCTGAAAGGCAAGATCATCAAAGGACTCAACCAATCCGTAAAAGCCAACGTAATAAAAGATATAGTCTTTACCAATTGAGAAGACCCACAAAAAAAAGCTGGGTTCTTTCCACTCAGAAAGAGGGTCAAATTCTGTTTTATTTTGTCAGAAAATAGCAATATATAGTAGCTCAAAAGGATAGAAGACACTTTATATGGATACTTCAGAACAAATGGGTCATCATTATGATGCGACCACCATCCAGGTGTTAAAGGGTTTGGATGCGGTGCGTCGAAGGCCAGCCATGTATATTGGTGATACCGACACCAGGGGATTGCACCATTTAGTTTATGAAGTGGTGGACAACAGTATAGATGAGGCAATGGCTGGATTCTGCGATGCCATAAGGGTGGTGCTTAACAAGGACGGCAGTGTGATGGTGGAGGACAATGGAAGGGGCATACCGGTTGACATTCATCCCACCCAGAAGAAGCCGGCATTGGAGGTGGTCATGACCATGCTTCATGCCGGTGGAAAATTTGATCACCGAACCTACAAGGTGGCCGGTGGTCTGCACGGCGTGGGAGTATCTGTGGTGAATGCGCTTTCCGAATGGTGTGAGGTGGAAGTAACCCGTGACGGCAAAAGATATCACCAGAGATATGAGAGAGGAAACGCAGTTGCCCCCCTCAAGCAGATCGGAAAGGGAAGACACAGTGGCAACAAAACCACCTTCAAGCCAGATCCAGAGATATTCGAAAAGACCGATTTCAGTTTTGCCGTTATCTCCGGCCGAATGAGAGAGTTAGCCTTCCTGAACAGAGGGCTAAAAATTGAGATTGAAGATCCGCACACAGGTCAATCTAACCTTTTTAAGTATAAGGGAGGGATCAGTTCTTTTGTTGAGTACTTAAATGAAAATAAACAGGCGATACATCCCCGTCCCATCTATCTTCATAACACCAGAAATGGAACCGACGTGGAGATTGCTCTGCAGTATAATGACTCTTACGTGGAGAACATCTTCTCTTACGTAAACAACATCAACACCATCGAGGGGGGAACTCATCTGATTGGATTCAAGACCGCCTTAACCCGCACCATCAACAATTATGCGCAGAAAAATAATCTGCTGAAGAACGGACAGGGGGCATTGGAGGGGGAGGATGCGAGAGAGGGATTGGCCGCGGTGATCTCGGTTAGGACTCCCGATCCCCAGTTCGAAGGACAGACCAAAACCAAACTGGGTAACAGTGAGGTGAAGGGAATTGTGGAGTCGATTTTGGGAGAGAGTTTGATGGAGTATTTCGAGGAGAACCCGCCTATCGCCAAAAAGATTGTTGAAAAGGCGTCCTCCGCTGCCAGATCCCGGGAGGCGGCTAGAAAGGCAAGGGAGCTGACCCGCAGAAAAAGTGCACTGGAGACGTCCACCCTTCCTGGAAAGTTGGCTGACTGTTCGCTGAACGACCCCGCACTTTGTGAGATCTATATCGTGGAGGGTGATTCTGCCGGCGGATCCGCCAAGCAAGGCCGGGACAGAAAGTTTCAGGCTATACTCCCTCTGAAGGGGAAGATTCTCAACGTGGAAAAGGCGCGCATAGACCGGGTTCTCTCCAATGAGGAGATTCGCGCCATGATTACTGCCTTAGGAACCGGTATCAAAGGTGAATTTGACATAAACAAAGCCCGCTATAACAAGATTATCATCATGACCGACGCAGACGTAGATGGTTCCCATATCCGCACCTTGATTCTCACCTTCCTTTACCGGCACATGAAGGAGCTGATCGAGAGAGGATACGTGTATATCGCCCAGCCGCCTTTATATCGAGTGAAAAAGGGAAAGACCGAGCTTTATGCTTATTCAGATGAGGAAAGAGACCGCCACACTGAGAGATTAGGCAAAACCGGGGTGACGATTCAAAGATACAAAGGATTGGGGGAGATGAATCCGGAGCAATTATGGAAGACCACCATGGACCCGGAGACCCGCACACTCCTGCAGGTTACCTTAGAGGATGGGGCTGAGGCAGATCATATCTTCAGCATTCTGATGGGCGACCAGGTAGAGCCCCGCCGCAAGTTCATCGAGGAAAACGCCAAATACGTAAGAAATCTGGATGTATAATGGATGTGTAGGGGTGGAGCTTTAGCTCCACCCGTATTCGGGCTCATGCAAAAAGATAAGACTACCGAAACTTTAGCTCTTGCCGAGCAAATCCTACAAAATATTGAGTTGGGCGATATTCCCCTTTCGAATGCTTGCTTAAAGGCAGCACGTCTTGCGCGTCTTCTAAACGATGTGCGACATTTGGGGAAGTTAACCAGGCTTTCTTCAGATACTATTACATTGGAGTCGCAAATTGAAGCTTCAAAGATTCGTCTTGTTGCAAACCCTGGACAGCATGACTTCGGTTGGGAGAGAGATAGAGCGGCAAGCGCTATTATTAACACAGAACGGGAGCTTCAAAAATCTAAAATTTTTGTTTATAATTATGTGCTTAACGCATACTATGAATTGCGATTTAGCTCTGTTCCCGCTGAGGTGTTTGAAAGGGCTCGGGATAGGGTGGATAAGAAATTAGCAGAGATGGTTCCAGAAACTGTTAAGAAATTTGTTTCAGTTTATGATAATTTAAAATCCAATAATCCAGAGGATTGGTCAAATGCTGTCCATTCGTGCCGTCGCATTCTTCAAGCCGTATCGGATATTCTGTATCCTCCGAATCCTCACGGAGCGACTGAGATAGAGAAAAACGGACGCAAGATCAAGGTCGGATCGGACAACTACATCAATCGTCTTATTCTGTATACCGAAGATCACTCAGGTAGTGAAAGATTCAAAGGTATCGTGGGATCGCATCTCCGATTCTTGGGAGACAGGATCGACGCAATACATGCCGCAGCCTCGAAGGGTTCGCACGCTAATATTCAAACCCGCGAGGAGGCAGAGCGGTATGTTATCTATACGTACCTGCTACTTGGCGATCTCCTATCACTTCAAAGCAATAAGGATGCGGAGGCTTCGTAAGATGCCTCCATTACTTTAGCTTTTGTCCTTTCGTTCTTCTTCGTATTACAAATACTGAAGTCCGCTAGTCAACTGTATTACTTTCCCGAAAGTGTCCCAAGCCATGCACGACGAAACACTTGATACATATCTTGGCTTCAAGCAGGGGCCTATACGGCCACCAAGTGAGGCTTATAGCCTGCTTGTGCGTGTAACCAGGAATTGTCCCTGGAATCAGTGCACCTTCTGTCCGGTATATAAGGGAACTAAATTCTCCAGACGTCCGGTCGAGCATGTAAAGAGGGATATCGACGCAGTTTATCGGCATGTAGAGGCTATCCGCGAATTGGCTGACGAAGACGGACGTGTGCCTCGAAGTGAGATAAACAGAATTACCCAAAAGGTTGATCCGGAAAAGTCGCCGGCATTTGTAGCCGCTTTTAACTGGTATTTTGCCGGCGGCTTGAAATCCGTGTTTATCCAGGATGCCAACAGTCTGATTATAAAGCCTTCTGATTTGGTCGAAATCCTGAAGTACTTAAAAAAGCGTTTTCCACAGATAGAAAGGATAACCTCATATGCCCGATCTCAAACGGTCTCCCGGATGAAGGAGGAGGATTTAAAAGCCACGAGGAATGCCGGTTTAAACCGGATACATATCGGTCTTGAATCTGGCTCTGATGAAGTTCTCAAAATGGTCAAGAAGGGCGTGACGAAAAGCCAGCATATACAGGCCGGACAGAAGGTAAAGAAAGCGGGAATGGAATTATCAGAATATTATATGCCTGGCCTTGGAGGAAGAAAATACTTAAAGGAACACGCTCTTCAGACAGCCGATGCATTAAACCAGATAGATCCGGATTTCATACGGATGAGAACCCTGGCAATCCCAAACCACAGTCCACTCTTTGAGGATCATCAGGCAGGCCGTTTTGAAAAATGCACGGATGTTATGGTGGTAAAAGAAATTCTGATGTTCATTGAGAATCTGGATGGGACCACCAGCGTGGTCAAAAGTGATCATATTCTGAATTTGTTTGCCGATTTGGAGGGGAAACTTCCCCAAGACAAGGAGCGCATGATGAACATCTTACGCACGTTTCTGGCAATGGACCCCGAGCGCCAGAGACTTTACCAAGTAGGAAGAAGAATTGGAGTCTTTTCCTCACTCAACGACATGGAGAGCCCATATAGAATGGCAAGAGCCCAAAGGGCGTTGAGTCAACTCAAAGAATCTGCCGAAGATATCGACAAAGTTACAGACAGGTTAATGAAGAGGTTTATATAACAATAGAATATGGTAGCCGCACCCTTTAGGGTGCGAACATTAGTCGCAGGCTAAAGCCTGCGGCTACCAAAGCACAATTGTCGAGTCTATTGATAGGGTAGCCGCCCATTTGGGCGGAGAAATGTACGCCCCGCCTCAGGCGGGGCGGCTACCAAAGTCAAGAAGTTTAGACAAGTAAGGTCGATTTATTTAGTGCACCTCAACCCCTATTCCCCCCCCACTCTGTGGAGAAGTCAAAAACAGCTTACTCTTTCCTCCCCATAAATTCTAAAGACTTTTCCAAAAGCTCTTGGGTTTTCTTTAGCTTATCTTTTAGTCTTTTCTGTGTTTTTTTATCCAATGGTAAATTTAAAATCTTCTCACAGACAAACGCGCATTCCCCATATTTCCCCAAGCCGAAATGACAGCCGGCAATCAAGAATTTGCATTCAATTAGATTGTAGGATTGATCAAAATCTCCTGAAGGATTGTTTTTTTCAATTCTTTCCAACAGCTCCTGATATTTCAACAGGGCGTTGTTCCAGTCCTTTTTCTCATAGTAAGCTTCCGCCAGTGCCCACAAGAAGGATTTCCCTTGCGGATACTCAGACTGCATCTTTTGTGCCAGGCTTATTGCCTGATCAAATTCTTTTTCCCGGATATACATCCAGATAAGTCCACTTGCCGCCGCTTCTCGAGAGAAGATCGATTTCTCATATGCCAGCTTCATCTGGGAGGTTCCTTTTTGCCTGTGATCTCCGACGAAGGGAAGCCACCAAAATGTTTTGGTGATCACACTTGCCCAAAAGTGGTAAGAACCCAATCCCACATAGGCGTCGTAAAGTTCGGGATCCTGTTTTATTGCCTGCTTCAAGGCGGATTTAGCTGTAAGTCCACTATTTAGACCTGACCACCATTTTCCCTTCTTGGCATCATACACCGCCTTTGCTCCATAGGTATTGCCTAAAATGAGACAAGCCCAGGCATCTTTTTTATCTTTCTCAATCCTTTTTCGGGCGAATTTCTTTGCCGTTTTTATGTTTTTGTAAAACTCCTTCTCTTTGAAGTTGCTTTCATAGTCGATCATCTGCGCGTGATACGAAGCGGCTTTAAAAAAGTATCCAGCCGGATCTTCTGGAGCCATTTGGATAAGGGTTTCAAACCGGCTTTCCGCCAAAGGATAGTCTTCCTGAAACGTGGCTTCGATACCCTCAAGTATAAGCCTTTTTATCTGTGGGTTTTGATAATCCAGATAAGTTTGAGGAAAGGAAAGATGGGGACAGAAAAGGAGGTAAGTTGAAAGCAAAAGTAGGGTAAGGCAAAATTTTCTTTTCACCCGCTCTTTATCTCCTTTTTTATCTTTTTTTTCAACTCCCTGGCTTTACCAACGAAATCTTTGATATTTTTATTCTTCTCGGATTTTTTTTCTAAGGCAAAGATGGAGTCGATCTGGGTGGAGCTTTTTGCAAAATCCTTATTTTCATAATATACCAGTGCCAGATAATAGCGGCACTCCACCTCTCCGGCTGGATGATAATAAGGGGAGCCGATTAAAGCTTCAAGCAGTTTCTGGTAGGTATTGATGGCCCCGTTATACATATTGGTCTTAAGTTGCGCTTGCCCTAAAAGCCACAGCAAAAAAGGTCTATCCTGATGAGTCCTTCTCAACTCAGCTGTCATGGCGAAGGCATTTTCGTATTCCTCATTCTCCACATAGATGCGCAACAGAGCGTACTTAGCATCCTCTTTGGCATATTTCCCTTTTTCTATTGCCAACTTTATCATGTTGATTCCCATCTGTCTGTTGTCCTTCACAAAGGGGAGCCACCAGAAGATTTTTGCTTTTAAACTTTTCCAGAAATGATATGTTCCCAGGCCGTAGTAAACATCATAAAGCTCCGGGTCGAGCTTCAAAGCTTCTTCCAGGCGCCCCTTTGCTTTTAAGCCATCCACGAAAGCTCCAAACCAATTGCCGGTCAAGCCCTTATTGATTCCCCGAAAGCCGATGGCTCCCCCCAGATAGAGACAATCGTAGGCAGTCAGAATTCCCTTCTTTTTTCTCTTCTCTCCGGTCTTAATCGCCAGGTTCATGTATTTGTTGAATTCATTCATATTGGAGTAGTTGCGATAATCATCCATCATGTTCTGAAGGGTAGCCGACACATAGAAATAGCCAATGGGTTCCTCCGGGAAAAGATCGATCAGCTTTTTGAACTCCTCCACCGCTTCAAACGCCTTATCAGCATGGACCAAATCCATTCCCTTCAGTATGATCGAATCCACCGCTGGCGAGTCCATGCTCAGCCCTCCCCAGACAGGGGAAGATATGATAAGCAAACTTAAAACTGAAAGAAGAAAGGCAATTTTTTGTCGACAACGCATATTTTTTAGTCTCCTGTTATATTCAAATCTAAGGTCAGGGGGGAAAACATGGTTCCTTCGGATTTCAAATGTCATAAAATCTCAACTTAACAGATCACAGATCCGCTCTTCCCGCAGGCAGATCCTGAGTCAATTTGTCCACCTGTGCCGATTTGGCTTTATCGGTTAGGTCTTTCAAAAAATGCAAATAATCTTCCATAAAAGAGTAAACCTTGATGGGTTTGTTTCCTTTGCTTTCAATTTTGGTGGATTTCAAAATTTCAAAGGGACCCCGGGGAGTGGTGGTTATCTTCTCCACATCATTCCACGGTATATATACAAAGGAGGTGGCTAATCTTTTCCAGACCATCCTTTGAAAAATAAGCTTGGCCGGGGTTATGATTATCAGGTGATAGGAGGAGTCCAGTCGAATAAAGAAGACTAAAAGGATGAAGATCAGAAAAAAGAGCATAGACAACCAGATGGAGTTTCTAAAACCCGCCACCGCCGCCAGGATGAACAGCAGAGCAACCAAGGAGAAGAATATTCTCAGTTCTATCCCGAAGAATCTATATCGTTTTGCGTTTTCCGGCAAGTTCACTTTTCTTTCTCAAGCAAAATTCACCTTTATTTTACGTCTAAACTCAAATCATTATATAAGCTTTCTTTGAAAAATCAAGCTTTTAATGTTCTCTCAACATGCGTTAGCCTGTAACTTATCCTGCCAGACTGTTGATTAAAGTGATTGCTCTAAGCTGGTGTTCTTTCCACAGGATCCATAGAATTGGTGAAGAACACCAACGGGAAGCAAATAGACAAAACGCCCAATGAATTGGGCAACTACAAAGAATACCCCTTGTAGGGATACAATCCCCAACGCCTCGGTGAGAATATGTAGCATCCGAGTTTATCCTGAAGAGTTTTTCCTGAAGGGCTTGTCTCGGACGTAAAAGAATTTAAAAACGAAGGATGCTAAGCTGTCGTTATTTTTATAGCAAATCCGGTCGAAATTATAAACGTGGAGGTCACTCGTTCCGTATCAATGCAGGTAAATTGCTTTGATATTTATCTTGCCTTTCTAATTGATTTGATTATATTTGCGTATCAAATTGGGAATCCCGCCAAAGGCGGGGAGTGAAAAGGAGGAGATGATTTGAAACCAAAGATTCATCCTAAGTATTTTGAGACCACTATCACCTGTGCCTGTGGTAACGTGATCAAAACCCGCTGCACAGTGAAGGATGTCCGGGTGGAGATATGTTCCGCCTGTCATCCTTTCTTTACCGGAAAGCAGAAGCTGGTGGATACCGCAGGGAGGGTGGAGCGGTTCAGAAGGAAATACAGGCATTTAGAGAAGAAAAAGGCGGAAAGCAAAGAAGAGAAGCCCGAAACCAAAGAAGAAAAGCCGGAAGCTTTTCCGGATAGCGGAGAAAAGTAGCAAGGTAAGCAAGCGACTGTTGTCAACCCGGAAGTAAGTGTATCATTAAAGGCAACGGCCGCTTTTTTATACCTTCTGTTGTCAGAGTAACGGGTGCAAAGTTACTACTCGAGCAAGTGTGCGCCTCAAAAGAGAGAGGAAGAAACTTTGGCTGATGTACATGTTGGTGGGCAGGCGGTGATAGAGGGGGTAATGATGCGCTCCCCTCACAAAGTCTCCACCGCTGTGAGAAAACCAGATGGAGAGATAGTGGTCAAAAATCAAGACTTCGTCTCTTTCACCCAGAGATATAAACTCTTGGGATTGCCTATCATCCGGGGACTGGTCACCTTCGTGGAGATGCTGGTGATCAGCGTAAAGACTTTGAACTATTCGGCAGAGATAGCCATAAAAGAGGAAGAAAAGTCGCAGGGCAAGGAGGAAAATAAAAGATCAAATTTATTGAGGAGCGTATATCTGGTTCTCACCGTGGTTTTCGCAATGGCATTGGGAGTCGGGATTTTTTTCTTTCTGCCCTTGTGGTTTTCTGAGGTCCTGGGGGTGAGAAGGGAAGCCTTAGCTTTTAATTTGATTGCCGGTCTTGTCCGAATCTTCCTTTTTATCGCATACGTATGGGCTATCTCCAGATTCGGCGAGTTCAAAAGGATCTTTCAGTATCACGGGGCGGAACATAAGTCCATCTATACCTTCGAGGCAGGCAAGGAGCTGACCGTAGACAACGTAAAAGGCTTTTCCACCCGACACCCTCGCTGTGGAACCAGTTTTATCCTAATAGTGGTGGTCTTCGCCATTTTGGTCTACTCTACCTCTGATACCATTTATTATCTTGTAACCGGCGTCCCTCCCACCCTGCCCAAAAGATTTATGCTTCACTTCTCTCTTTTGCCTCTGGTGGCAGGAGTGGGATATGAGCTTTTGAAATTATCTGGAAGGACTCAGAATCGAAAGATCGTGAGATTCTTAAGCGCTCCGGGCCTTTGGATTCAGAGCATCACTACCAATGAGCCTAATGAGGATCAAATGGAGGTGGCTTTAGTAGCCTTGAAGAATGCCTTAAGCAGAGAGGAATCCCCCGTTGATGTTTTACCAGAAGCCGCCAAAAACCCTTTCGGTTAGCACAGAAGGCGAGTGATGGGCTAAGAGAAAGATTTTTTGCCAAATTCGTAAAAGAAGAAGGTGATTTTATGCTTGATCTTTTGGAAAAGGTGGAGGAAAGGCACAACGAGCTGACCCGGCTTCTATCCGATCCGGCAGTCCTCTCCAACAGGAACAGATTAAAAAAGATTGCCAAAGAGCACAACGAGTTAGCCGAGATAGTCTCCCTTTCAGCCGAATACAAGAAGTTGCTCAAAACCATTGAGGATGACGAAAAGATCAGCAAAGAGTCGGAGGACAGGGAGTTGGTTGAGCTGGCAAAATCAGAGTTAGAAGAGCTTTATTCAAAAAAGCAGGAATATGAGGAGGGGCTGAAGGTTCTGCTTCTGCCAAAAGATCCCCGGGATAGCCGCAATACCATCATGGAGATAAGGGCCGGGACGGGAGGGGAGGAGGCGGCGCTCTTTGCCGCGAATCTTTACCGGATGTATATGAAGTATGCGGAGAAAAATGGATGGAGGGTGGACGTGATGAACTCCAATCCCACCGGCATAGGGGGATTCAAGGAGATCATCTTCCTGGTGGAGGGGAATGATGCCTATGGCAAACTGAAATACGAAAGCGGAGTTCATCGGGTGCAAAGGGTGCCGATTACCGAAGCCTCCGGAAGGATACACACTTCCGCCGCCTCGGTGGCGGTTCTGCCCGAAGCAGAGGAGGTGGAGGTGGATATTAAACCCGAAGAGTTGAAGGTGGATGTGTTCCGATCGTCAGGTCCGGGAGGACAATCGGTGAACACCACCGACTCGGCGGTGAGGATTACCCACCTGCCCACCAACACAGTGGTCACCTGCCAGGATGAGAAATCCCAATTGAAGAACAAAAATAAAGCCATGAAGGTTTTGAAAGCCCGACTTTTAGACAGAGCCACAGAAGAAGAGAATGCCAAAATTGCCCGGGAAAGAAAAACCATGGTGGGAAGCGGAGACCGGTCCGAGAAGATCAGAACCTACAACTTTCCTCAAGGTCGGGTGACCGATCACAGAATTGGCTTGACTTTGTACCGCTTGGAAGACATCTTGACCGGAGAGATGGATGAGTTTGTGGAGGCTTTAAAAAAGAGGGAACAGGAGCAGAGATTGCAAAGCTCGAAAATTTAAAGATGTCCGCCGTCCGCCGATCTCAAGATGCAGAATTCGCACAGCAGTCCACCGCCAACCCTTTGTAGCCGCACACCTTAGGGTGCGAAAAAAATTGCGTCGAGGTTAAGCGGGATGACTACTAAATGAAGGTTATCCTTTAAGACCTTTCCTCTCCCTATCCCCCTCTCCGCTTTGTGGAGAGAGGTTCACCCTGCCCTTCGGTCCTGAGACCTCAGGGTCGAAGGAAAGGATTCACCCTGAAGGGGAATAAAGGAGAGAGGTATAAAAGAGAAAAGATGAAGTTCTGGAGAATTTTAGTCGCAATTCTTTTTACCCTTCTCATTTTAGTTTTTACCAGGAAGACCACTGCAGTTCGTTCCGTCCATGAGACTGTAGATCAGCAAGGCATCCTGATCGATCACTTCACCGTTCCCAAACAGGTGGGGGATGAGATTCCCCTGATATCGGCCAGGGTGGAGGGGGCTTCGGAGGTGAGGCTGGTCTACAAGATCGGAAAAGATGGCGAGTATCAATCAGTCGAGATGAATCCCAAGGCAGACCAAAAGAATGTTTTTAAAGCATCCATCCCTCTTCATCCCAAAGGCATGAAAGCCTGGTATTTTCTGGAAGCGGTGAGCCAGCGAGAGGGTGGTTTGGTGAAAGTTACCCTGCCAGAGAGAAGATCAGCCCAAGTCAGGCCAATTAGGCTCAAGTTTGAGGGAAAAGTCCCAGCCTATATCATCATCCCTCATGTTTTATCTATCTTTGCAGCGATCTTCTTCGCAACCCTAACTTTATTTTTTGCCATAGACCTAAAGAGGAGCAAAACCACCTTAAGAAAATCAGTCAAATTGTGTGCTGTGACCCTTCTTTTGCTGTTTATTGGATTTTTTCCCTTTGGATGGGCCATGAATTATTTTGCCTTCGGAGTATTGTGGGAGGCGTTTCCCTTTGGCAGGGATGTAACCGATAATAAAGGTCAGATAATGTTTCTGTGTTGGCTTCTCACTTTGTTTACGGTTAAAGGGACCCTTCTGGGTAAGGGTGAACACAAAAATCTTGTCTCAGATCGGGGCTATTTCAAACTGGTGATTGTTTCCTTCATTGTAACCATGATCATACTCGCCATTCCTCATAGCCTGTGAGGATGAAGTAGAGGAGAAAGCAATATGGAAGAATATACTAAGTTAGCCCAGTTGGCATTATCTTTAACCAAAGATAGGGGAGCAAGTTACGCAGACATAAGGATAGAGGAGATTGAAGAGGAGAACATAAGCGTTAAGAATGGGACTGCGGAGTTAATCGAAAAATCAACAGATTTTGGCTTTGGGATAAGGGTGATGGTTAACGGCGCCTGGGGATTTGCCGCCAGCGCCGATGTAAATCAGGAAAGCGTTCAAAAGGTAAGCCAGCAGGCAACAGAGATCGCCCGTGCCAGCTCTCAAGTAAAAAACAGAGACATTGTTCTTTCTCCTGTGGAGAAGATCATCGACTCATATAAAACTCCCATCCTCACCGATCCTTTTTCCATTCCCCTGAAAGAAAAGCTGGACTATCTTTTGTTCCTGGATGGTTTGATGAAAAAGGTATCCGGGATAAATCAGGCCGAGTCTTATATGAGTTTTATAAAAAGGAACAAATTCTTTGCCAGCTCAGAAGGATCGATCATCAAGCAGTTGATAATTCAGAGCGGCGCTGGAATCTCCGCTGTTGCCATGAAGAGCCATCGGCAGATGGGAATAAGGTCGTATCCCAATTCCAGTGGACAACATCAGACCAAAGGATACGAGCTTATCCGGGAACTGGATTTTGAAAAGAATGCTAAAAGAATTGCAGGGGAGGCAGTGGCGGTGCTTTCTGCCAAAGAGTGTCCGTCTAAGACCACCACCATAATCTTGGACGGTCCCCAGACGTCCCTGCAGATACATGAATCCATCGGGCATGCCCTGGAGCTGGACCGGGTGTTTGGGGCAGAAAGGAACTTTTCCGGAACCAGCTTTGCCACACCGGATAAGCTGAACAATCTGCAATATGGTTCAAAGATAGTGAACGTGGTGAACGATTCTACCTGCCCCTTTGGTCTGGGAACCTTTGGTTACGATGATGAAGGGGTGAAGGCTTGCAGAAGCTTTTTGATCAAAGATGGAATTCTTACCGGCTATCTTTCCTCCCGTGAGACTGCACACCAAATTGGCACAACCAGCAATGCCTGTATGCGAGCCAACAGTTGGGCAAATTTTCCCATAGTTCGAATAATCAACGTGAATCTTTTGCCCGGAGATAAGAGTTTAGAGGAGATGATCTCCGAGGTGGACGACGGGATATATATGCAGACCGTTCGCACCTGGTCCATTGACGATACCCGGGAGAGTTTTCAAATGGGTTGTGAAATCGGATGGGAGATTAAGAATGGCAGATTAGGGGAGATGATTAAAAAGCCGTCCTATTCAGGGAACACGGTGGAGTTCTGGAACTCCTGCGATGCCATTGCTAACGAAAAATACTGGGAAATCTGGGGCACTCCCAATTGCGGCAAAGGTCAGCCCCCGCAGAGCATGCCCACCAGCCAAGGCGCATCGCCGGCTAGGTTCAGAAATGTAAAGGTGGGGAGTTAGGAGGCAATGTATCATTTTCTGGAGGTTGGTTCGGGGTGCCCTTCAGGGTGAATCCCTTCAGGATGAACCCTCACCCCGAACCAGAAATGTTGCGGGGTAAGGGCTTGTCCTGAGGACACAGTCCGAAGGGTACCCCGCAACAACAAATGAAGGTGGGTAACTGACCTAATATAATTTTTTAGGAGAGAATTTGAAGATGATGGAGAAAGAAAAAGTATTTGAGATTCTAACAAAGGGGCTTAAATCTTCTCAAGCGGATCAGACCGAGTTAGTGTTGTTAGGAGAGAATTTTTCCTTTACCCAACTTGCAGAGAACGTAATACGTCAAAATATCTCCCGCTCGGATCATACCGTCATGGCAAGGACAACTCTGGGCAAAAAGATCGGGGTGGCAGTGACCAACCGAATCGATGATGAATCCATTGCGGAGGTGATAAAGACTGCCGCAGAGATCGCCGGCCATCAGAAGGAAGACTTAGATTTTGTCACCCTGCCTTCCTCATCACCGGCTCCGGAAATCAAAGGATTCTATCAGAGAACCTCTGAGTATTCCCCTATGGACAGGGCAAAAGATGTTGAGAGAACAGTAAGAAAATGTAAGGCTCAAAAATTGGCAGGCACAGGATCCTTCCAGACTGAAACCGATGTAACCGCAGTGGTGAATTCCTTGGGAACCAGACAGTTCTTCGAAGAGACAAAGGCACATTTTTCGCTCACCGTCAGCGCAGGAAATGCAGTTTCCGGATGGGCTCAAGGGTATGACCGGGATGTGGATGAAATCAACGTAGATAACATTACTCGCAGAGCGACTCTTAAAACCATCCTCTCCAAAAATCCAATCGAGCTTCCCCCAGGAAAGTATACCGTTATCTTGGAAGAGGCGGCGGTGGCATCGCTTCTGTTATTTTTAGGATTTTTAGGCTTCGGAGCAAAAACTTTTCTTCAGGGACGAAGTTTTATGGCAAGAAATATTGGAGAGAAAATCACCAGCGATAGAATTACCATCGTTGAAGACCCCTTCCATCCGGTGATGAACGCTATGCCTTTTGATTATGAGGGTGTGCCCAAAAAAAGAGTTGCTCTGATCGAAAACGGTATAGCCAAAGGGGTGGTGTATAACTCCTATTATGCGAACAAAGGCGGGGTAGAGTCGACCGGACACGCACTTCCACCAAACAACACCTTTGGTCCCTATCCCAAAAACATGGTCATGTCCCCGGGAGATTCCAGCTTAGAGGATATGATAGCAAGAACTGAGAGGGGAATTTTAATCACCCATTTCTGGTATATCAATTACTTGAATCCCATGAAGACACAGGTGACCGGCACAACCAGAGATGGAACTTTCTTAATTGAAAATGGGAAGATTAAATCTGCGGTTTCAAACATGCGAATCGGACAGAGCATCTTAGAAGCTTTCTCCAACGTGGAGAGGATGAGCAAAGAGAGGAGACTGTGCCCCCAGTTCGGCGTGGTCATGTATGTGCCGGCGATGAAGATTAAAGATTTTACGTTTATAGGAGGATAGAGTAGTTGTAGTTGCCTGATTATGGTTATCAACTAAAATTATCTTGGTGATTTGGAAAAGAGTAAGAAAAGGAGTGCGCCCCGCCTTTGGCGGGACGCTGCGGAAGCTTCGCTTCCGCACTCCAAAGCGAATTTGTCAAATTAAATAATTGGTGACCATCATCAGGCATTCAATAGCGGCAGGCAGGATTCATCCTGCCCGCCACAAAATGACATAAAGCCGGGCTCGCTGAATCGAGCCCTTACAATGAGGGAATTAAAATGTTGAGTCGCAGAAAGTTCCTAAAAATACTTGGCTTTGCCAGCCTGGCTATTTCATTTTTGCCCACAATCTTTGTAAGGAAATCTTTTTCAAAATCCTTTGAGGAAAAAGGGACAGTGTTAAGGGTTAGGAACTGGTTTTACGGTTCTCCACGCAGAGGTTGTTCTACCCCTGATTTAGCTTTCGAATATTACGGAAAAAGAGTGGAGGGGTTAAAAGATTTTGCGAACATCCACATTCCACCTGAATTTGTCTCTCA
>CAYOFL010000038.1:8964-28102 GCA_964403165.1 uncultured Ignavibacteria bacterium | reverse complement strand
ACCAGGAAACGTATGCCATAATGCGATAAGACTCTTGGTACGTGACGGATTTCTTCCGGTTCTGCACGAAGGGGCTCAAGCTCTCTCATCATAGCATTGAAAGCGCGACCGGAATAGCGATTCTCTACCTGCCATGCTTTCGCTAAGTTCCTGGCTCTCATTAGCCAAGCTGACTGCGAAGGATTGGGTTTTGTACGGTAATCGACAGACTGCCTTGCCGCACACGCAAATCGGACTTTATCGCCGATGTTCTGTATTTCGAGAAACTGGCATACTTGTGCCTCTAACACATCGACGTTTGTTGATTGTTCGATCCAACCACGTTTCTGCATTTCTCTAATGGGCGCCACTTCGTACAATCTGGCGCGTTTTGCAACTGCATCATCCTTTTTTGAGGACGTTGCTAACCGGTATGCAGCTTGTAGATTTAGCCAAACTTGTGCGCCAGTACCAAAGGCATCGCCAAGGGCTTTAGCCATTTCCGGTGAAACTGAGCGCCTTCCAGTGAGAATATCACTAATAACATTACGCTCGTATCCCAGAATATCCGCTAAGTCACTCGGTGACCATCCTCGTTCCTCTGCCTCCTCACGGATATACTCACCAGGATGGAATGCTTCAGGGAGAAGTTTTTTTTCCATGTTAATGGTAATCCTCTATTTTGATAATTATTACAGTATCTTTCCCGTTCTTTTTCGCAAACCGTACGATCAACCGAAACTGGTCATTGATTTTCATCGAGTGTTTGCCTTGCCTTTTTCCCTTGAGTTTCTCCAAGTGCAACCCTTTGAAGGCATATAGAACCTGTTGATTGGGTGCTTGCCTTATTTGGTTAACTCGCTTTCGATAAGCCCGCACCAGCGATAGTGTCCACTTACCAACATAGGTTCCATCAAAAGCTAACCGATCAAGTTCTGAATCCTGAAACTCAATATCCATTATTTAATATTATACGGATGAAGGTGGATTTTGTCAAGTAAAAATTTACAAAATTTGTAAATTTGTATATTAACAAATCCAACTCGCTGAAACATATTAGGTTAGTATGAATAGGCTGTCACGAGAAAAGAGAATCAGCGTTATCGCTGCCTTAGCTGAGGGTAACTCCATGTGAAGCTAATCGAGGAAAGAGAAACGAGAAAATCAAACTAACCCACCACCCAATTCCAGCTATTCTTTTCGACTTTCGTCATCAGGATAGGCGTCGGCTAAAAGCTGGATAGGGTGTTTTACTTTTTGTCTCATTTTTTTCTGGAGGAAAGTCTCTTCGAACCGCATCATACAGCCGGGGCAGCCGCTGACCAGAAGGTCGGGATCGATTGATTCCATATTTTCCAGTTTATATTCCATTATCCCTTTGGAGATGGGATAATACTTCAAATTAAACGATCCTCCCCCTCCACAGCATCTGTCCGACTCAGCCATCTCAATAAACTTAACGCCGGGAAGTTGGTTCAAAATCTTTCTGGGCTCATCCTTTATTCCCTGCCCCCGATTCAAATGGCAGGGATCATGATAGGTGATGATAATTTCTTTTTCCGGTGGCTTGAAATCCTTTTTCATGTCTATGACGTTGATTAAGAACTCCGAGATGTCATAAGTCGGAATGTCAAAGTTGACTCCCAAAAGTTCCTTGTATTCCTTCTTCAAGGTCAATCCACCGGAAGCACAATTGACCACAATGCAGTCCACCTTGGCATCTTTGAAGACTTTCAGATTTCTTTTAGCATATTTGATTCCGGTCTTAAAATCACCCGAATTGTAGATGGATGTACCACAGCATATCTGTCCTTTGGGAATTACCACTTCGATATCATTATGAGTCAACACCTTTATCAGAGCTTCACCCACTTCGGGATACACCATATTGGTGCCACATCCGTAAAAATAGCCCACCCTCATCTTTGGATTTTTTACACTCACTATCTCAGGAACTCTTTTTCTCAAGGGCTTTTTTGCGATTTTAGGATAGATTCTCTCTTTCCAGCCATCGGGGAAGGGCAGGAACAGAGTCAAGGGATTTTTAGCCGGCAGAATCTTATTGGCTACTCTTCCGGCGAAGGTAGCCCATCTTGCCACCGGCGGCAGGAGCCTGCCCCTTTTTAGCATATGGCGGAAGATTAGTCTCTCCAGTAGGGTGAACTTTCCCGCCTCCACTAAATCTGCTCTGGCGCACAGTATCAGATCGTCAGTCAGCACCCCACTGGGACATGCCTCTACGCAGGCTTTACAGTTTAGACAGATATTTATCTTCTTTCGGAAGACCTCAGAAAGCTCCAACTCACCCTTGTCAACCATCTCAATCAAAGCCACTCTGCCCCGGGGTGCCGCCGGCTCATATTTTGTCTCTGCGTATACCGGACACACGGAGAGACAGGTCCCGCATTTTAAGCATTTGAGAAGTTCGTCTTCTCTGGAGGCTATATGTTTATGATCTCTTTGCATATTTACTTTTCCTTTCATCACTTTTGATACGACTTTTTTGAATATAATCGTAGAGTCTGGCTTGTCAAGTTTTTAACATTTAAGATGAAGCATTATTGCTTCATCTTTGAACAAGCGATAGAACTAATGTAAAAGCATTTAATGCGTTTGCATTACCAGGGCGTTTACAGCCAAATCAGTTTTGAAATTGAGACATGTAAAAATAACAGAATACAGTTTAGAACCGTAAAGAAAGTAACGAAAGAGCCTAAGGATTTTGTGCATTCTTCACCCAATAGGTTCATGGATAAGTTTCAGATGCAACAAGCTTGGCGGAGCAATCACTTTTAGCTTGCTTTTGAAATAGTTTTTGTTAAGTTAGTTGATTATGAAAGCGGACGTGGTGAAACTGGCATACACGACAGCCTTAGGAGCTGTTGGTCGAAAGACCTTGGGAGTTCGAGTCTCCCCGTCCGCAGTTGATAGTTACCAGTTGGCAGTTAGCAGTTAGCTGAAAACTGCAAACTGGAAACTGCCAACTGGAATCTGCAAACTGCCAACTAAAAAAGGAGACGACACTTGACCTCACCGGATAAAGAAGATAAGAAATTAACCGTGGCGGTGCAGGAGGGGAGGGGATGGAAAAGAACTTTGGAGATTGAGGTGCCCAAAGAGACGGTAGATGAAAAGTTTGAAGCCACCTACGAGAAATATCAAAGCGCCTCTAAGATTCCCGGCTTCCGCAAGGGCAAAGCCCCCATACATCTGGTGAAGCTTCGCTACCAGAAAGAAATCGAGGAGGAGGTTTTAGAATCGCTGGTGCCAAAAGCGTATGAAGATGCGGTGAAGGAAACCAACCTTTCTCCCATCTGTCTGCCCACTGTAAAGGAGATTCAGTTTAAGGAGGAAACTCCTCTGAAATTTAAAGCTGAAATAGAAATCAAGCCGGAGGTGGAGATAGAGAACTACACTGGTCTGGAAGTGGTGAAAAGAGTTAAACAGATAACGGATAAGGATGTGGAGAAATCCTTAAATTATTTAAGGGAAGACTTTGCCGAGCTTCATCCGGTGCAAAGGGAGGCAAAATTTTACGATCACCTGATCGTGGATCTGTCTAAATATCAAGAGGGTAAAGAGGAAAAAGTAAAAAACCATGAGCTTTCCTTAGATCCTCACAACATGATCAAGGAATTTCAGGAAGCCTTGATAAACGCAAAATCAGGTGAGAAGAAAGAATTTGAGGTAGACTATCCTCCCACCTTTCACAACCAGAAGCTGGCAGGAAAGAAGGTAAGATATCAGATCACCATCAAAGAGGTAAAGGAAAGGGTTCTGCCTAAATTAGACGACAATTTCGCCAAAACTGTGGGGGGATACCAGACCATAGCCCAACTAAAAAACAAGATAGAAGAGGGTCTAATCGAGAGAGTTCAGAAGGATGCAGAGGCACAGGTGAAAAATGAACTGATCGATCAGATAATAAAGCGCAATCCCTTCGAGGTTCCGGATACCCTTTTTAACTACTACATGAATTCCTTAATTCAGGATTTAAAAAGAAAACACCAGAAAGTGGATGAAAAAAAGATTCGAGAGGAATATCGAGACGTAGCCATGGGTCATATAAGATGGGACTTCTTTTTTCACCAGATCGCCGAAAAAGAAAACATCCAGGTGACCCAGGAGGAGATAGATGCCTGGGTTGAAGATTTCGCCCGGGATTATAAGATGAAAACCGAGGAGGCGAAAAAGCTTGTAGAAAATCCTTCCCAGATCAAAAGGATAAAAGAAGATCTTTTGGAGAAGAAAGTCTTAGACTTTCTTCTCCGAAATGCGAAGATAAAAGAGGAGATCTTCTTTGCCCAGGAGACCGAAGAGGAAAATTCAGGCAAACAAACCAGATGATCGCCAGGGTGTAAAACCTGTTACTTAAAATCAAAAGCGAAAGGACCAATTATGACTTTAGTTCCCTATGTTATAGAACAGACCGGGAGAGGGGAGAGAGCTTATGATATCTTCTCCCGCCTTCTGAAGGATCGTATAATCTTCATCGGCTCGCCCATCGATGACGTGATAGCTAATCTGGTGATAGCTCAACTTCTCTTTCTGGAGGCGGATGATCCGGAGAAAGATATAAACCTGTATATTAACTCACCCGGCGGGGTTGTCCCTTCGGGACTGGCTATCTATGACACCGTGCAGTTCGTCAAGCCGGATGTAGCCACCACCTGCGTGGGACAGGCAGCCAGCATGGCGGCTCTGCTTCTATGTGCCGGAACCAAAGGGAAAAGAGGCGCCCTTCCTCACTCCCGGATAATGATTCACCAGCCCTGGGGAGGAGTCCAGGGACAGGTCTCCGATATCGAGATTCACACCAAAGAGCTTTTGCTGGTGAAAAAGAAGGTAAACCAACTTCTGGCCAAGCATACCGGACAGCCCTTGGAGAAGATCGAAAAGGACACTGACCGAAATTTCTTCATGTCGGCAGAGGAAGCCAAAGCTTATGGTCTGATAGATGAGTTTTTTGAAAAGAAGACAAAATAAGATTCAAGCCGCGCCTTTTGATTCTTTAGCTGGTTGACCAAACCATGAAGGCTTGGCCACGCAAAATTAAGTCTTAGAAAGGTAATCACTCATCCAATGGTGCTAAAGAGTTGGGTGAATAAAAAAAATATAATACTTTCGAACAGAAAATTTTAATCTTCATTAAGGCCAATGAAAGGAAATTAATTTGAATCATAAAGGTACAAGGCGCAGAAGAAGCTCAGTCCCCCAGAAATGTTCTTTCTGCGGAAGGGGAACAGACCAGGCAGGAAAATTCTTCTCCGGTCAGGATGCTGTAATCTGTGAGCAGTGCGTCACCCTGTGCATGGAGAATCTGGATGAGAATCTGAAGAAAAGCAAAAGAGAGAAAGTTTTTCGGCTTCCCAAACCTAAAAAGATAAAGGAATTTTTAGATCTTTATGTGATCGGTCAAGAGAAGGCCAAAAAATCTATCTCGGTGGCGGTGTACAACCATTACAAAAGGGTCCTGCTTCCACCAATAGAGGATGAGGTGGAACTGGAGAAGAGCAATATCCTCCTTTTAGGACCTACCGGCACCGGAAAAACTCTCTTAGCCCAGACCTTAGCTAAGATGCTTCATGTTCCCTTCTGTATTGCGGATGCCACCGCCCTCACCGAGGCAGGATACGTGGGGGAGGATGTGGAGAATATTTTAGTGCGGTTGCTTCAGGCGGCTGACTATAATCTGGCGAAGGCGGAAAAGGGGATCATCTACATAGATGAGATAGATAAGATTGCCCGAAAGGAGGCCAATCCCTCCATCACCCGGGATGTCTCAGGCGAGGGAGTCCAGCAGGCTTTGCTGAAGATTTTGGAGGGGACAGTTGCCAATGTGCCTCCCCGGGGAGGAAGAAAACACCCGGAACAGGCTTTTATCCAGATCAACACAAAAAATATCCTGTTCATCTGCGGAGGGGGCTTTGGTGGATTGGAGAAGATCGTCCAAGGGAGGGTCAGTCATAAGGTCATGGGTTTCGGAGCAAAAATAACCACCAGAGGAAAAAGGAAAATAGGAGAGACATTGAGTTTGGTGGTGGGGGATGATCTGGTGAAATATGGAATGATCCCGGAGTTGGTGGGAAGACTTCCAGTAGTGTGCGCCTTAGACGAACTGGATTCAGATGCGCTTCTTTTGATACTCACCCAGCCGAAAAATGCTTTAACCAAGCAATATCAAAAGTTTTTCCAGATGGAGGGGGTCAAGCTAAAATTCTCGGATGAGGCTTTGCAGGCAGTGGTGAAGATGGCGCAGAAAAGAGGAGGTGGAGCCCGGGCTTTAAGGTCAGTAACGGAGGAAGCTATGCTTAACATCATGTTTGAGATTCCTTCACGAAATGACCTGAAGGAATGCATCATCACCGATAAGACTATCCTTTCTAAGGCTCCCCCAATCTATCGAGGCAAAAAGGAAAGGGCGGCTTAGGTTTTGAATGGAACGCCACAAATTGCCACCTAAGGATTGATAAACTACCGTTCTGCATAGAGGCGGGAATTCCCAGACGAGCGCCCGTACGGGTGGGGGTCTCCGTCATCCCGCCTCGAGCTGAGATAATAGAGAAACCCCTTCAGACTCGTGATCAATGAAATCCTTAACCATCCAATCTAAAATTCGTATCAGAAAATTGGGTTCTGTCTGGTCCATTGGACGTTGAAATATGTCTTTCAGAATAAAAAGCGCCACCTATGTGAAGAGCGTGTTTTATTTGAAAAGTCTTCCCACAGATAAACTACCGGAAATAGCCTTTGCAGGTCGCTCTAACGTGGGAAAGTCATCCGCCCTGAATCGACTGGTAAACGTAAAGAATTTGGCTAAAACCAGCTCCACTCCGGGCAAAACCCAAATGATCAATTTTTTCCTGATAAACAAAAGTCTGTATTTTGTGGATCTGCCTGGATATGGTTATGCCAAAGCCTCCAAATCGATGCGTAAAAGCTGGGGAAAGCTGGTGGAGGATTATCTAAAACAGAGAGAAAATCTAATGGGGACGGTGCTTTTGATAGACTCAAGACGCGGACCGCTTAAGCCGGATTTACAGCTCTCCGAATGGCTCGATTTTCATGGGAAAGAAAAACTAATTGTTCTAACCAAAACCGACAAGCTCTCCCGATCAGCACTTTTAGGAAGTGTAAAGAAGACATGTCATATTCTTGATTTGGATTCAAGTTCATTAGTCATATTTTCGGCTAAGACCGGGGAGGGGAAGGATAAGATACTTAGTTGGATTCAGCAGATGATAAGGAATAAGAACGCGGGCTAAAGTATACGGCTAGCAAATCAAGCTGTAGCCGCACCCTTCAGGGTGCACTAATGATAGTTCGCAATAATTTTCTGTAACTTCTATTTGACTGATGATGGACATAAATTGAAAAGAAAAAAAAGAACAGGCTAGCAAATTGAAGGTAGCCGTATCCTTCAGATTGTACACATTTATGGATGGGAGGAAAAAAATGCCCAATCGAGTGGTTGTGGGAATGCAGTGGGGAGATGAGGGAAAGGGGAAAATCGTTGATATCCTGACCGAAGAGGCAGACATTGTAGCCAGGTATTCCGGTGGCGCCAATGCCGGTCATACCGTGGTCATAGATGACGAGAAATTCATATTACATCTTGTCCCCACCGGCATCCTGCACAAAAACAAAACCTGTGTGATCGGAAACGGGATGGTGATCGACTTAGAGCATCTTTTCTCTGAGCTACATGAATTAAAGAAAAGAAAAATGAAATTTGAAAAACGATTTATAATCAGCCAGAATGCTCATCTGGTCATGCCATATCACAAGGTTGTGGAAAAGCTGGAGGAGGAGGCAAGAGGAGAACACAGAATCGGCTCCACCGGAAGAGGAATCGGTCCTGCTTACAGAGACAAAGTTGCCCGGAATGGGATAAGAGCCGTGGATCTTTTAAACCCCCAGCTTTTCAAGCAAAAGGTGGAGTGGAATCTTAAGATTAAAGATGGACTATTTTCCCTTCTGCCAGAACATGAGTTGATTTCCTTAAAAAATAAAAGCCTGGATATTTTGAAACTAAGAAAAAAATTAAAGCCCCATTTAGCCGACGTGAGCCTGTTTTTAAATCAATCCATAAGAAAAGGGAAAAGTGTTCTTTTTGAAGGAGCGCAAGGGACTTTGCTGGATATCGATTTTGGAACTTATCCCTATTGTACTTCCTGTAACACCACAGTGGGGGGAGCCTGCACCGGTTTGGGAATAAATCCTGGCTTAATAGATGAGGTGATAGGGGTCGTTAAGGCATATACCACCCGGGTGGGCAATGGTCCTTTCCCCACCGAGGAGAAGACCAAGCTGGGAGAGATTCTGAAGAAGACCGGAAATGAGTTTGGCGCCACCACCGGCAGACCCAGGAGATGTGGGTGGCTGGATTTAGTGTTGCTCAAATATTCATTCAGGATCAATGGGGTTTCCAAGATCGCTTTGACCAAGCTGGATGTGTTGGACTCATTCGATAAGATCAAAGTTTGTATGGGATATAAATACAGAGGCAAAACCTTGACTGAATTTGTCCCGGATTTGCAAACTCTTAAGAAATGCCGTCCAGTCTATAAAGATATCCCGGGTTGGCAGAAAAACACAGCAGGTATAACTAACTTTAAGAGTTTGCCGGATAAGGCAAAACGGTATGTAGATTTAATTGCCCAAAAACTGCAAACTCCGATTTTTATGATATCCACCGGCAACAGGAGAGATCAGACCATTCGGCTATAGATAATCGCCAGCCTTTTCTGGCATAGATGTATAGCATGTAGGGGCGGAGCTTCAGCTCCACCCCTGTGTTTGCACCACAAAATTTCTCTTTCATTTTGATGAAATTTTGTTTGTATTCTTAGTGTAGAAAATGAGAAAACCTGCGTCCATAGCTCAACCGGACAGAAGGTTGATCTGCAAGCAGAATGTATTTATTTGAATTATATTGGAGCAAAAAGCCACCGAGCGGGCTCGAACCGCTGACCTGAGGTTTACGAAACCCCTGCTCTACCTGCTGAGCTACGGTGGCAAAAAAGGGGGGGATAACTTCCAAGGGCAAATTAACTAATAACCATCCGAATTTGGTTCCTGTGGATCGTCATGGTGCGGATTTACTGGCTTCTTTTTTGAACTCCTCCAGTTGCTTCTTTTCCTCTTCCTTGTGTTTAAGTACGGCAAGTAAAAGCTCCGCTGAATTGGGATCCAGCTCTTTTAAAAGCTCATATTGAGCCATGGCTTTGTGGGAATATCCTTGCTCAGAATAGGTCAAGCCCAGGTAAAGATGGGCAGTGGTGTCGTGAGAATTAACTTGGATAGCCACCTGGTATTCTTCAGCCGCCAACAGAAAGCAAGCCTGGCTCAGTTTGGAGAAGGTTTCAGCGTTCGTGGTATCAGCTCTCAGATTGTTCTGATATTCATCTATAAGCTCGACCAGTTCATCTTTGTCCTTGAAGGGGAGTTGTCTGGTTGTATCAGGCAGCCAAAAAGTAAACTTCTCAAATTTCACCGCTTTTCCCCAGGATCTCAAACCTTTTTCGTAATAGACGTTTGCCAAAGCAGTGTGGATTCTGGGATAGTTGGGATCAATACGGAGCACCTCTTTATGTTCCTTAATGGCTGGGGTATAAGCCTTCAGGGCTTGATAAAGGTTACCTAAATAGAAGTGGGCATCAGCATAGTCTGAATCGAGCTGAATGGCACGCCTGAGTTCTCCAAGTGCTTCATCTAACTTACGTTCTTCCAAATACTGAACCCCCAGATCAAAATGTTTTTTTGCCTGATCCGTTTTCTTTCCGCATCCATTTGCAAAAAACAAAAAGAGTGTCGCCAACAAAACAACCCTTGTCCACCTCCAGATATCTGTCTTTTTGCGTCCGCAGGATATATAGGACATGTTTCTTCTCCTTTTTAAGTAAAATATATGTTGTGGTCGCATCTATATCACAAAGGTGAACTTTTGTTCACCTTTCAAATTGTTCTGAGCTTTTCTTCCACAGGATCCATAGTAAATGGTGGTGAAAATCCACGCTCATGGACCACGGGACTAAATTTATGCCGCCCCGCAGAATTGAACTGCGGACACACGGATTTTCAGTCCGTTGCTAAAACGCCTTACGGGCAGTTTCTCAACCTATTACGTTACAATAGCTTAATTTTTGCCATCTCCAGAAAATTGAAAAAATCTGTTGCCATTTTCAAACAGAGTTTCGACATCAGGTATTTAATTCCTTAATATCTTCGTTTTCTTTAACCTAAGGACTTTGCTAACCAGCCCAGGAAATACTCGCTTGTCTTCTAAAGAGCAATTCTGCCCTTACTCTCATATCAATGGTTAGCTCATGCGACATAATCTCTTCCTACAAAAAGTCGATTGTCCTTTTCCGACTTGATCCGTTCCTAATTTGCAACTTGCGTAATCCAATATAAGCAAGAGGATAACCCAAAGCAAGAAAAAAAGTCATTTCTTTAATGGAAATTTTCGGCATTCGAAAGTTTGATTTTAATCTTTTGAATACAGCGATGCTAAAGAGACACAACCAGGAAAACAACATTGACCAGGATACCTATCTTGTTGGATCAAATCATAGATTGATGAGGCATTACGCAGGCGAAAAAGTCTAAAAAGAGCGCTATTACACAAGCGAATCAAGTAGTGTCCCCCGTTATTCTTAAAAAAAGAGAACTACTCAGGAAAACGCAGTGTAGAATTATCCGTTCATGAATCTCTTAAGTTCAGGGCTGGTTGGGGGAGTTAGTATTTACTGAAGCTGGTTTCCTTCAATTGCTCTCTAATCCTGCTCATCCTCGCGAATGTTCTTACTCTGTAGATGATTCATCAAATGGCTCAATCTGCGTTTGATGATGATCATCAGGGAGTTTAGCAGATCTAAAGAAATGAAGTAAAAGGCCAGGCTTATAAGGTGGTTTGGCATCAACACCGGTTCAAATGCGGTTGGGGACGTTTGCTACAAGGCTCAAAAAAGAGCTCCAAATATTGTGAGCAGTTATTTGTCCCGCTAAGCACAAAAAAGTATATAAGGCAGGCTTTAAAAATCTTTCGATTGCGGTGCACAATGATTGTTGTATGAGAGAAGCGTAACTGAAAAGGCAGAGAGTATTCATCCTCACAGATCATGTTGTCCCCTGCGGTTTCGGATAATTGTATTAACAAACTTGCTAAGCACAGTCTGCTTGAAAGGCACGCCTTCCTTTGCTGTTTCACTTGACAATAGAGCAATTTCTGTATTTATTAATAATATAGTCAGAGCTCTATCAGGGAGTGGTATGGTAGGCAAAGTCATTTCGCACTACAGGATTTTGGAGAAGTATGAGTAACATATCGATAAGAAGGTGCCTGCCCGCTCGGCAAGCTGCACCTGAAGGAGGTACGCTATGAATATCAAAGGATGTACAAAAGTGGCACTAAGTACTACTTTTCTCGCATTAAGCGCGTGTTTAGTGGTAATTGGCTGTTCCAGCGATGCGCCTCGGTTGCCCGAAACCGGAATCATATCGGTTACTGACACGTATCACGGCGTCGAGGTTATCGACAACTACCGATGGCTGGAAAATGGTGACAATCCAGAGGTCCGTCACTGGAGCGAAGCCCAGAACAAGTACGCTCGCTGGGTATTAGACCACATTTCCTCTCGTGAAGCAATTGCCAGACGACTCCAAGAGTTGTATAACGAGGGTTCGCCGGAATACTTTCGGTTCCAATACCGGGATGGTGTCTTGTTCGCCCTCAAGAATCAACCGCCTAACGATCAACCGTTGCTGGTCAAGATGGAATCGCCGCACGATCTGAGCACCGAGCAGGTGATTCTCGATCCCAATCAACTGGATAAAACAGGCAAAACATCAATCGATTTCTATGTTGTGTCTCCCGATGCGCGACTGGTTGCCGTGTCGCTTTCCCAGGGCGGAACTGAGGACGGGGATGTTCATGTATACGAAGTCGCCACTGGCAAAAGCCTGCCGGATGTCATTCCCCGCGTTAATGGTCCTACCGCCGGAGGTGATGTTGCTTGGACAGCAGACGGCTTGGGTTTCTACTATACCCGCTACCCTCGCAACAACGAACGGCCGCCTGAAGATATGCGGTTCTACCAGCAGGTCTATTATCACCAGCTGGGCACGCTGACAGAAGAGGATATCTACGTAATCGGTCAGGAATTCCCGCGGATTGCGGAGATTGAATTCGAGACATCAGATGATGGTCGGTATGTTTTGGCGACGGTAGCCAATGGTGATGGCGGCGAGTTCGCACACTACCTCCTTGATCCCTCCGGAAAATGGAAACAGATTACACAGTTTTCGGATATGATCACTCAGGGTAAATTCGGGCCGGATAATGCGCTGTATCTGCTGTCTCACGAAGACGCTCCCCGCCGCAAGATTCTTCGCCTCCCGCCGGGGAAAACCAAACTGTCCCAGGCCAACACAGTTGTTAATGAGCGCGAGGTGGTTATCCAGGGTTTCCTTCCCACTGCGACTAAGATCTACGTACGGGACCTGGTAGGCGGGCCCTCGCAGATTCGTGTGCTGAATCACGCAGGCAGTCTTCAGGAATTGATACCCCTTATGCCGGTTTCATCGGTACGGGAGATGATTTCGCTGGGAGGAGACAAGATCCTCTTTAGGAACTCCAGCTACATAGAACCTCCGGCCTGCTACACCTATGAACCCTCGCAGGGGGAGCCCTTGCGGACAGCGTTATATGTCACATCCCCGGCGGACTTCAGCGAGGTCGAGGTGATACGCAAGTTTGCCATCTCAAAAGATGGCACGCAGGTCCCGATGAATATTATCCGCCGAAAAGGCACGAGGCTGGATGGTAATAATCCAACCATTCTTTACGGGTATGGCGGGTATGGTGCAAGTCAGACACCTAGGTACGATCGCACCTTGAGTCTGTGGTTCGATCAAGGCGGTGTATATGTAATTGCGAACCTTCGTGGCGGTGGCGAGTTTGGCGAAGAATGGCACAAAGCTGGCAACCTGACGAATAAGCAGAACGTATTTGATGACTTTGCCGCTTGTGCGCAGTATTTGATCGATGCGGGCTATACCAATCCATCGAAGCTGGCCATTAAGGGGGGTAGCAACGGTGGCCTCTTGGTGGGCGCGACGATGACGCAACACCCGGACCTCTTCCATGCAGTTGTATGCCACAGCGGCGTTCTCGATATGTTGCGGGTTGAGCTGGACCCCAACGGCGCGTTTAACGTTACCGAATTTGGCACAGTCGAAGATCCTGAGCACTTCAGGGCGCTTTACGCGTATTCACCTTATCACAATGTGGTCAATGGAACGCACTATCCGGATGTCTTGATAACGGCCGACGAGAATGACGGCCGGGTCAATCCTTCTAATTCGCGGAAGATGGTCGCGCGTCTCCAGGCGGCAACTAGTTCGGCGGACTATGTGCTGCTAAGGATGAGTTTCGGTTCCGGTCACGGAATCGGTAGTGCCCTCAGCGAGGATATTGCGCTCTATGCCGATACGTACGCATTCTTATTCGACAGGCTCGGTGTGGATTTTGAACCTGTCGCGCCTGGGTCAGAGTAAACGTGATGTCTTGGGATCAAGCAGAAATTGAGAATGGCTTGGGAGTTGAGAGAAAAGAGTAAAGGTAAACGCCAGCCAATATCCGTGCACGATTGGTGCCATCATTTCTCATCATAGATCCGGAAACGACATAAAGACAAGTAACTGCTTCCTCCACACGCTTATTATTGCAGTCCTCTAGTCCTTTGTTTCGCACTAGACTAAACATGCGAGCCCAACATCACTCTCAGCAAACTTTTCTCTCTTTCGAATTCCCGATCCGTTTGCACTATGCTATGGTGGGCGGAAGTCGTTGGAAGACAATCGATTTCGACTGAAAGTGCTTCGCTTCTAGACTTAAGACGAACGTTTTTCCGCTCTTCTCAATTTTTGGAAATCATACTTGATTAAGGCTATCTATCCTTTGTTCCTGTTGGATACATCAGGAGAATCTTCTATCTGAAGAAGAAATGAGGTATGATGAGAATTAGAACGAAAGTTGCCTTTTTTGCAATTTCTTGCTGGATTTTTCTCACTAACTTGATTTTGGCTGAAAATCAAGTAAAAAAGGTTCCCACAATAAATGCATTTCAAGCTGAGGAAATTATTAAAGTCGACGGACTGTTGCAGGAATCCATATGGCAGAGAGAAGGATATTCAAAGCTAATTCAAAAAGAACCCATGGAAGGATCTCAGCCAACAGAAAAGACCAGCGTGCTGATTGCTTATGACGATAAAGGAATTTATGTTGCAGCGAAATGTTATCATAGCGGAACCGATTCTATTACCGGCGGTCTGGCCAGAAGAGATAAAAAGGTAGAATCGGACTGGTTCTGGTTCTGGATTGATCCGAATAAAGATGGCCAGGATGGATTTGGTTTTGCTGTGAATCCGGATGGTTCTATTATCGATCAAAAACTTTTCCAGGATATTTATGCAGATGATGACTGGGATGGGGTCTGGGAAGCAGGTGCAAAAAAATATAAAGACCACTGGACAGCTGAAATGTTTATTCCCTTTACCCAGCTAAGATTTGGCAAAAAAGACGAATATATTATGGGGGTGAATTTTGAACGATACATTCTGAAAAATGCTGAACAGGATTATTTTGTGATGGTACCCAAAATAGAATCCGGTTTTGTCTCTAAGTTTGGTGAGCTTAAAGGCATTCGAGGAATTAAACCTCCATCAAGGTTCTATATCACCCCATATTTTATGGGTAAAGCCAATAATTACGCTGATGACCATGGAAATCCCTTTTATGATGACAATAAATTCACCCAGAATATTGGAGCGGATTTAAAATATGGATTGACCGGCAACCTGACCTTTGATCTTACTCTTAATCCCGACTTTGGTCAGGCTGAATTGGATCCAGCTCAGATTAACCTGTCTGCATTTGAAACATATTATTCTGAAAAAAGGGCCTTTTTTATTGAAGGATCTGATATTTTTAGATTTGGAAGCAACCCTACGCCAAGTCTCTGGGGTTGTAACTGGAGGGAGCCGGAGGTTTTCTACAGTAGAAGAATCGGGAGAAAACCAAAAGGAAACCCTTCTCATTCCGGATCTATTTATAAGCCTGAGCAAACAACGATTCTCGGAGCAGGAAAAATAAGCGGAAGGACTGGAGAATGGTCCATTGGAGGCGTTACAGCAATAACCGAAAGGGAATATGCACAAGTGGATTCTTCCGGTGCTAGATTTAAAGAAGAGATTGAACCGCTTTCTTATTATGGAACTTTCAGAGTGGCTAGACAATTTCAAAGGGGAGATAAAGGATTGGGATTTATTTTTACCGGAGTTGCACGCGATTTTAATCGTAAGGGATTAGAAATCATTTACAACAAAAACGCTACGGTAGTGGGAGTGGACGGCTGGGTTTTCCTGAATAAGAACAGAGAATGGGCGTTTGTCGGAAAAATTGCACACTCTTATGTAAATAGCTCAAGAGAAAGGATATTCAATTTACAACAGGAGCCGGTACATTACTACCAGAGACCTGATTTTAATTTCGTTTCACTTGATTCTAACCGAACTTCTTTATCCGGGTATATGGGGAGATTCGGCTTACTGAAAGCAAAAGGAAATGTCACATTTCAATCTGCATTGGGGATAATCTCTCCAGGATTTGATACCAATGACCTGGGATTCACCGCCTATACTAATTTAATTAATGTGCACATTGTAACAGGCTACAACTGGTACAAACCAACCAGGTGGTACAGATTTGCAGGTATTGCTCTGATGACTTCCAGGAATTATGATTTTGATGGAAATAAACTCTTTGAACAGTACTATGTAACGGGGAGCCTTCAACTTCCGAATTATTGGTCTTTAAATTCAAACTTTCAGCTTACTCCTGATGGTTTGGATGCTTTTGCTACTAGAGGTGGTCCTTTAGTTGCCTATCACGGTTATGAAAACTTATATCTTAGTATAAGTACAGACTCCAGAAAAACATTGCAGGTTCAGGGAAGTTTTAACTACATACCTGCTAAAGATGGAGGCTTTGTAAATGAATTTGAAATTGATTTTGTTTATAAGCCCAGACCTTCCATTAAATTGACCTTTTCTACTTCTTATACGGAAATGCTTGAACATCAGCAATGGGTTGCCAATATTTCCGATTCCTCTGCGATGGATACTTATGGCACAGGTTATATTTTTGCAGATTTAGATGAGAAAGTTACTTCCGCAACTATGCGGCTGGATTACGGAATTACACCCCAACTGTCTTTGCAGCTTTATGTGGAACCCTATATTGCTGTTGGACATTATGATCACTTTAAAAGATTGGAAAAGCCCGGGACTTACCAGTTTAAAGATTACCCTTCTAATGATTTTGATCCTGATTTCAATTTTAAATCTCTTAAGGCCAATTTAGTGATCCGGTGGGAATATCTGCCCGGTTCTCTAATCTATCTTGTATGGACGCAAAACAGAGAGAATTATGACCGGGCCGGGATTTTTAACCTAGCGAAAGACTTCAATTCTTTAATAAAATAAAACTCAGACGATATTTTTCTCCTTAGACTATCTTATTTATGGAGTTTTTAATTGGGCCATTTTTAGAAAATTCAGAGCACCCAATACCTGATGTTTGCCCCCTTAGCCTCTGCATGATCTCAATTGACCTTAAGGCATAACCATCCACTCGTTAGCCGCCACTAGTTGACCTTTTGTGGCACAGCAGATTATAAAAAACGGAGAGACTGGGACTCGAACCCAAGAACCTCTTTTTATGAGAACTCGCTAAGGGAACAACTCGGCATTTCCTAATGCCCATGCATCGAAAAATTGCTGTAATTAAAAGCGGAGAGGCTGGGATTCGCGGCCTTCCTGACTTTCTCGAAATCTATGTTTCCAGACGCGTTTACCCATGCCCGTGCAGTACAAATTTACAAAACTAATGACTGCACGAAAATCACATTTAGCGTATCTAAATATCCCCAAGAGACCTTTGGACAATTCATCAAAAAATTGAGATTGCAAAAGGGATTGGAACAAAGAGAGTTGGCGAGAAAACTCACGGTGCGTAGGAATACCGTCTATGAGAAGGTAAGCAGAGAAAGTCTTAGCAGTTTGCGACCCCCATAAAGGTAAGAATTGGGTTTGCGATGAATCGCATTCACCTCCTTCCAGTAGCTTTATTTCAGGTTGTTGTTGATTACTAAGACCCGTCGGGCATGAAACGATGCTTTGTTTTTACCCGGATTATCACCTGGGGATGGGGAATTGTAGGGCTAAATCAGAGGCTACGTGCGAGTTTAGGAGATGAGCTGAAATAGTTTTGAGTTAATTAAAGATGATGGGGAGACAGAGGTACTAATACAAAAGCAAGAAATAAATTTACATACCCCTCACCCTAACCCTCCCCCCAAGGGGAGAGGGAACTTCATAAATTTCCCCCTCCCTCGATGGGAGGGGGCGAGGGGGAAGGTGATTATGTCAATTTATTTAATTCGCTTGCTATAATCAGCAGGAATCAAAGAAATTAAAAAGAATAGAGATATGAAGACGTCCAAGCGTTCTTCTTGAGAGATTAGAGACATAGTTTTGTTCAACCCAAGAGGTTGTTTCGCAATTTTTGTTCCATCCATAACAGCATCTATAATGGTTATCGGTAGCTTAAATATGCCAGAGGCGTAAAGATTGAAAGTATCAAAAGGGAGCAGGGATGCACTATCTTTCCAATCTGGCTAATAGGATTTAGATTGCAAAAGTTATTAGTGGATACAAGACGATTCACAGGCAGGATTAAAAGAAGAGATGATCGTGCTATTCTTGTTATCACTTGTATGGATAGGCAAATCGAGAAAGTTAATCTTTTAACCTCTGGCGGCGTTCAGAATCTATCAGGCGTGCGGAAGGGTCACAAAGATTTTTGCTTCCAATTCTTATCGTGAAAAAAATTTTCAAATTTCACTGAATATAGTTTAGATGTTTTAATTTCTGTCGATACAAAAAAAATAACAAATACGTCCCCACAAAGAACTTCAAGGCAATTGGAATCAAAAATATTTAGTAAAATGAAAATTTGTTTCGGATACTTCATTAACACAAAGCCTTGAGAAAAACTTTTCAAATTTGAAAAGATATACTTAAGATTCTTTAAGTTCTGCCGAAACGATAAATACAATACGTCCCCACAAATAACAACACGTCCCCAAAAAAGTAACACGTCCCCAAAAAGAACTTCAAAGAACTTCATGACAAAGCGAAGCAAAAATATTTAAGTAAGATGAGAACTCTTCTCGATTGATTCTTGAAGAGAACCTGGGGACGGTAAATTGCTTCAAGATAAACCTCGCATATTGATCATAGATGACTTTCCTGCCAGGGGCTGGGTTCTTAGCAGAATCTTGAATTCAAACGGATGTCGTGCGAATTCAGTCACCTACCCTCAAAATGGAATAGAGAAAAAAAGTCCAGACCTCTTAATCCTCGATTTAAATTTTTCAGAAGCAAGTATAATTGGAATACTCCAAGACATAAGAAAACACCACCCCTCATTACCTATATTTATCTGTTCCAATTCGGCAACTGAGCAGTTTAAAAACAAAGCTGCCAAATGGGGAGCTTCTGTTTTTTCCCCAAAAGCAGATGTGGTCAGACGACCACCCGTCTGGGTGGAACAAACCCTGAACCGTATTGGTTCAGGGCAAATCTTAGATCAGATGAAAAAGCTGTCGCTGGGCAATAAGAAAAAGAGGTTCGCAAACCCTCCGCGAACCGGAGAGGTCCGGCAGCCGTTGGACGTCTCAAGAGGAGAAAGAAAAGTTACGAAAGGAGGTGAGAAAAGATGGCAGTTGAAAAGAACATCGGTTCTTCCAGCTTAGTGGAAGTGGTCGACAGAATCCTAGATAAGGGTATCGTTATCGATGCCTGGGTCAGGGTCTCCCTGGTGGGAATCGAGCTTCTGGCTGTTGAGGCCAGAGTGGTGTGCGCAGGAGTTGAGACCTTCTTGAAGTATGCTGAGGCTATCGGTCTTACTCCGACCGCAGCTACCGCCTAAGGATCTGTCGCCAAAGGACTAGGGGGGATTTTTGTCGAGGTATCCTGAAGCGGGCTTTGCCCCAAAGCATATCCCGCCAAAGGTTCTTCCTAATAATAAGGA
>CAYOFL010000038.1:0-8864 GCA_964403165.1 uncultured Ignavibacteria bacterium | reverse complement strand
ATGAGAACAGTCGAGCAAATGAGAAATGTGGCGCAGGATTTGATTGCTTCTTACGAAACCCGGGTGGATGCGATGGGAACGATAGTGGATAATACTTATCGAGTCCTGGATGATTTTAAAGACAAAAGAGCTAAGTTGAACGCTGAACTAAAGGAGACACTGGCAAGAAGCCAGTCGCTGAGAAAAAAAGATTTCGATAGAATAGTAAACGGAATCCTTCTAAGCCAAGAAGAGAAGGAAAAAGAAGTCAAGCAAAACCTGAAGAATTTCATACAAGAACAAAAGAAAGAAGCTGGTGAATTAAGAGATGCTTTGAGAAAAGGCGAAGTCGAAGGAATGAAAAAAGCTCAGATTGGGATAGAGAAGGGCATAGCTGAAGTAAAAGGATTATTAAGAAACTTTTGTGAACAGCAGAAAGGGCTGACAGAAAAGTTAAGAGAACTTTTGACTAAAAGGAAAGATTTGAAAATAAAGGATTTTAAGGATATGATAAGAAACCTGTCTCAAGATGCAAAATTCGCACAAACCTTAACCAGACGAAAGGAGGTGAAAAGGATGGGATTATCAGATGTGGCAACTGATATAAAGGCTTTAGGCCAGGATATGGCTTCTTCTCATGTTGATAGAAATAGGATGATCGAAGCTCTCCAGAATGAGGTCAGGGATATGATCAACACGTTCCAGAACGAACACGCAGAAAGAAAGACAGAGCTTCATGAGATGTTGGAAAGCTTCACGGAGAATCTCCATAAGGGAGTTCATAAGTTCATGAATGGTGTCCACTCCGAAAATGCTCAACAGAGAGCGGAAGTCAATAATTTGTTGGCAAGCTTTCAGGAACATATGAAAGGCGTCCATTCGGAGATTGCGCAACAGAGAGTGGAGGTCAACGATTTGTTGGCGAGCTTTCAGGCACACATGAAAGGCGTCCGGAAGGAGAATGCGCAAGCGCGGAGAGAAGTCGACAAACTGCTGGAAGGCTTCCGCAAAGAACATAAGCTGAGGCAGAATGAGATTGGCAGGCTGGCCGCAGCGGTGAAAGAGATGTGGGCTACTGTGGCAAGGGCAAAAGGTGGCGCAAAAAAGGTAAGTGCTCACAGCTTTGCACGGGCTGAGGAGAGAAAGCCAGTTAGAAAGGGAAAAAAGAAGCCAAAAAAAGTGCAAAGCCTCTCAACGAGGTAATCAGGACAAGGGATTATCACCGATTAGCTGGTTAAAAAGTTTTTTTGTAAATGGATTTCTTTAGTGCTATGGGAGGGCCGGCTAAACTTCCCCCCGTACGGGGGATTTTCAACTAATCGGTGGTAATCTCAGGCTTCCTTTTGTTCGTCACGGTCAGACGACCGCCCGTCTGGGCGGACGCCCTCGTCCGTGACGGTAAAGCGATTCGTATGAATGCATACGCACGGGTGGTAGAGGACGAGGCGTCCTCTACCAACAGAGGAAAGCGGGGTGATGGATATAATGAAAGAGATAAAATGTGCCTTTTGTAAAGGGAAAGGGGTGGATCCCTTTGAGCTATTATCTGCCTCATCCACCTGCGGCGTCTGCGGAGGAAAAGGGAAGGTTAATGTGGAAGAGCCGTATATAAAATGCGCCTTCTGTCAGGGAACCGGAATATACCCCCACACCAGACTGAACTGCACTGTGTGCATGGGCAAAGGTGTGGTTACCTTCAAAGAGAGGGCGACAACCTGCCTAGAGTGTAAAGGGACCGGTCAGCAACATTTGACCAACCTTCCCTGTCTCAGATGCGGAGGCAAAGGTGCAGTGAAAAAAGAGGAGAAAGTCTCCCAGAGCCCGGCAAGCAAAAAAGCCGCTCTAAAGACTCAAAAAGCTGCTTTAGAGACTCAAGTGGTTTCTCTAAAAGCTTAAATGGCTGCTTTAGAAGCTCAAATGGCAGAGAACACCCCAAGTTCAGTCGAGGCTCAAGAGAAGGTGGCAGAAGAGCCCAAAGCCTTTCCCAAAGAAGCTGAGCAGATCGGTGATGCTTTCACAAAAGAAGCTGAAAAATTGGCGCAGAATCCTTGAGTGAGATCTGTGGAAAAGTATAGCAGAGTGGTCGGGCAAGATGCCCCCAGACGGGAGCGTCCGCTCGACCTACGGAGATTGGTGAGTCACATTCCCATAGACAAGGCCCTCAGCTCCATCTCAAGGTTCTGCGGACAGACGTGACTTTTTCAGAGCTCTCTGAGTGAAAGATCTATTTATAGGGACAGAAAAAAGATAACTGTAACTCTATAACGTAAGAAAGGAGCCTGTAAAGATGGCAATGATTGAAGAATCTACCGCCGTATTGGAGCCTTCTCCTTTGCCGGATTTTGTGGAGACAAAAGCGATAAAGCAGATAACCGAGCGCGCTTTAGCCTACATTAAGGCGGGATTCTCGGTTCATTTCAGAGGACCCACCGGAACCGGAAAGACCAGTTTAGCTATGCACGTTGCCAGCAAGGTCGGTCGCCCGGTGGTGATGATTCATGGGGACGAGGAGTTAAACACCTCGGATCTGGTAGGTGCAGAAACTGGCTATAAACGGAGAAAATTCGTGGACCAATATATATCACGTGTTTATAAATTAGAAGAGAAAGCACAAAAAACCTGGGTGGACAATCGGTTAACGGTTGCCTGTAAACATGGATTGACCCTGATTTATGATGAGTTCACCCGCTCCAGACCCGAAGCCAATAATGTTTTGCTTTCCATTCTGCAGGAGAAGATGATGACCCTGCCTGCTGGCAGAGGGGAGGAGGGTTACTTAAACGTTCATCCTGATTTCTGTGCAATCTTCACCAGCAATCCGGAGGAGTATGCCGGAGTTCATAAAGGCGCGGATGCTTTAAGGGATAGGATGGTTACCATAGATTTGGATTATTTTGACAAAGAGACTGAAATCGCCATAACCAAAGCCAAGTCTGACGGTTTAAATCCCAGAGGGGTGGAGAAGATAGTCAATGTGGTCAGGGGTTTAAGGAGGGAAGGGAAGTGCGAATTTGCTCCCACGGTTCGGGCAAGTCTTATGATTGCCAGGACCCTTGGAGTCAAAAAACTTCCGATCAGTGCTAAGAATAAGGAATTTGTCAGGATTTGTGAGGATATCTTGGCTTCCGAGACCTCAAGATTTGGCAAGAAAAGCAAACGAGAGAGAGTTAAGGCGGCGGTGAGACGTTTGATCTTAAAGCATTGCTAAAGGGCGTGTTGAAAAACCCTATTGGCAGGGCTGAATGCCCTGCCCTATGGGATATAAGTTCATGTCTCCCATAGTGGCGGGAATTCCCAGACGGGTCTCCGTCATCCCGCCACGAAGCAAGACTTTTTCAACAGTCCCTAAATGTTGACAAATGCTCGGGAACTGTTGAAAAAGAAAAGGTTATCGTAGGGACAGCCCTTGTGGCTGTCCGCAACTCGGACTACGGGAGGGGACAAGCCCCTCCCCTACGAAAAAACAATGGGTATAGCCCTATAAGCAGGTCAAAGGGGAGGTGTAAAAGGTGACTTTAATGCGAGCGTTAGCGAAGGTGGATGAGAACGGGAAGATTCCTGTTCCCAGTAATATTCGCCTTGAAGCCGGGCTTAAGCCGGGTCAACTGGTTGAGCTTAAGATCGTGGGCGCAAGCCCAAAAAAGAGGGTCTTAGTCTCAGCAAAAAGATAGTATGTCGGCAAGTCCTCAAGAGAGGTGAACTGTATTTCCATGTTGAAAGGAGGTGGAAAATAGAATGCCTAATATCCCCGGGATAGACAAGGTGAGAACTATTAAGAGAAGCGGCTCGGCCTCTATGCCTCCTAATATGGACCAACCTTATATCAATATGTTTGTGTTGAGTAAAGAGAAAGAGAGATTGGAGAAAGAAGGAATGAAATTGGATACCAGAAGAGAGGTGGTTGTTGGGCGGCTAAAAGATATCGAGAAGGAAATGGAAAGATTGCAAAGGCAGGAGAAAAAAGTCCAAAAGAAGAGAAAATTCGACCCGGATACGACTTGGGTGAAGGTAAAAAAAGAGAATAACCCAGAAGAGCCGAAAAAGCCTAAAATCGAGCCAGGATGGAAAATAAAAGCTATAAATACGAGGAAACAAAAGCTCTAACTCACCAATTCAGGAGGCGTTAGAAAATGCAGTGGAAACAGATGGCTATCGATCCGGCCAAGAGAGGATCAAATAGAGCAGGGATAACAGCAATTGAGAAAAAAACTGACCCACTCAGAGAGGGTGTTTATAAATGTGCCATGTGTGGTGGAACCGGGAAATCCAGAGGGGGTTCAAACTGCCAGGCCTGTGGGGGCAGAGGAGTCCACCAGATAGAAGGCACGGTGATAAAATGTGCTTTTTGCAAAGGCACAGGAAGGCCGTCCCGCGGCGTGGAGCTGACCTGTTATGTATGCAAGGGCAGCGGTTGGGTTAAAATTGATGAGCCCATGGAGGTCTGTCCTTCCTGTAGAGGGAGGGGAGCTGACCCCAGCACTAAGCTTCCCTGCGTGGTGTGCAAGGGGAAAGGACATGTTACCATAAAGGAATAAAATGGTTGGATAAACTAAAAATTAGAGAAGATCATGGACGAGCAAAGGTTGAAAGAGATAATCAGAGCTTGTGAACTCAAAATAAGCGATATGGAACAACAGGTTTTGATTTTGAGAATGAAGATGGAAAGAGAAAGACAGGTCTTAAAAAGATACCAGGAAAGTCTTAAGAAGGAAAACTATGTAACGGCAGAGGGGAGGTTTTAAGATGTTTAAAAAAAAGAAAAAAACAGAGGAAGAAACCGGATTCGATATCGATTTAGGAGCTGGAAAACTTAACCTGGGTGGAATATTTAAAGGGATCGGCAATTTGGTAGACTTAGCCGCCAGGTTGCAGCGGGAGGGCAAATCGGAGTTTTCTAGCACCGGTGAGATAAAAGGTCTGGGTTCTAAAGGGGCGAAAGCGGTCTACGGTTTCACCGTAAATTTCGGAGGGCTTGCCGGTGCATCGCCACAAGTAGAGACCTTTGGTAATGTCAAGAAGGATGAAAAGGGAACGGCGGTAGTTGACGAGGTAAGAGAACCCCTGGTGGACCTTTTCGATGAGGCTGACAAAATAGTAATCATTGCGGAAATACCGGGGGTGGAGGAGGAGAAGATCAAGGTAGAGGTGAAAGACGACATTTTAGAGCTTAAAGCCGAGGACTCAGATAAGAAATATCACAAAGAGATTCTTTTGCCATCGAAAGTCAAGAAGAAGTCACTCCGCTCAACTTACAAAAACGGAGTGTTGGAGATCACACTAACCAAATAAAAGGGGGTGATTTTTCGAATTGGTGCAGCTTACCAAGACCATCAAGGGAGGAATTTAAGTTCCTTCTTAAAGCGTTAACCTTTTAACCTGATTAGGAGATTAAAATGAAAACCAAATTTTTCCTTACGTTTTTTCTGGCAGGCCTTTTATGCTTTGCACAAATAGCTTCAGCCCAGTTGGCTGGAGTCGATTTCAACACCTTGGGCGGAGGCGCCAGGGCCAGAGGGATGGGCGGAGCCTTCATGGGAGTGGCAGATGATGTTACTGCTGTCTTTTGGAATCCAGCCGGGATCTCCCAGATTAAAAAAGCTGAGTTTACCATGGAATTCAGAAATACCCTTAACAAGGGGACTTTAAAGGTGAACGGTCAAAAGTCTGACTTCGATCACTCCTACAACTCCATGGATTTTGTTAGCTTTGCCTATCCATTCAAGTTTTCAGACAAGAACTCAGCCTTTGCCGTGGCCTATCAGAGGCTGGCTGATCTGTACTCTTTGGAGGAGAACCAATCCTACAAATATGAAAGCAGAGGTGGGTTGGATGCCATCACTACTGCCCTCGGAATAAGCCTTAGCCCTCAGATTTCGTTGGGGCTCTCAGTCAATTTCATTCTTAATGGTATGGAACAGACCATGCTGGATAAAGCTAATTCGTCCTGGGAAGAGAACAATACCAGTTTCTCTGGGGTCAATTTCAACCTGGGGACAATGTATCATTATAGGGATAGACTTAACCTTGCCTTGATTCTGAAGACCCCATATGAGCTAACCCAAAGGGAGAAGATTGAGGGTGCCTACGGTATCTCTTTGCCGGAAGGCAAGGGCAAACTCAGCCTGCCCCTTATCTTCGGCCTAGGCTCCTCCTTTCAGGCGACGGAGAAGCTTACCTTGGCTTTAGATTTTGAGTCCAAAAGATACTCCAAGTCAGAACAGGTAAAGCCCAGTTGGCTGTATCATCAGAACCTGAGTTTAGCTGATCAGGCGGATACTACTTATAGCCTGGGATGGAAAGATTGCAATCAGGTTCGCTTAGGAGCGGAATACCTCTGGTCTACCGATTTAGGGACAATCCCTTTGAGAGCAGGCTATCGCAATGAGCCAAGGGTCTATGCTGATGCCAGTGGACACCAGATAGTGGGTAACGTCTTCTGTTTGGGTTTGGGGTTGGTTCTGGACAAAATCTCATTTGATCTGGCATATGAGGCAACTCTGGCAAAGATCGATGGAGAAAACTCAACTTCTCTGGATGAGTCTAAAAACAATATCTTTTTCTCTACCAAAGTTTTGTTTTAGAGAACCAAAGACAAAAGGTTTTTGAGGGGAGACCTATTCTGGGAAAAAGAGGGGGATAGAGCAAAAAAATCTTCATAGGAGGAAATGTGGCAGTCGATAAACTTGTTTCTCTAAGCCTGAAAGTGAAGGAAGCTCTTACCAAGGATGTGGGAAGAGTGATAGCCAGAATAGATCCGGAAGATATGAAAAGGATAGGTGTGGAGGTGGGTGACATCGTCCAGATTTCAGGCCAGCGACAAACGGTAGCCAAGGTCATGCCTGCCTACATGGAGGATAGGGGCAAAAAGATTATCCAGATAGATGGGATAACCAGGGAAAATGCCAAGGTAGGCTTAGACGAGAAGGTCAAGATTCAAAAGACTTCTTATAAACCTGCTTCAAAAATAGTTCTATCCCCCCTCTCTTTTGTTGGTCCACTGGGGAAAGACAAAGACACCAGATACATTGGAAGACTTTTGGAAGGGATACCTTTGGTGGAGGGCGACAGGGTGAGGGCGACTCTCTTTGGAAGCCGGTCCCAGGAGTTTATGGTTTTGAATACTCACCCGTCCAAGGAGGTAGTGTTGATCCAGCCCACCACTTCCATCAGCATAAAGTCGGAGGAGGCGGTTGAGGAAAGAGGAGCTAAGGTAGCTTATGAGGACATTGGGGGCCTGCATAAGGAGATTCAAAGGATAAGAGAGATGATCGAGCTTCCCTTAAAATATCCGCAGATCTTCCAGAGATTGGGCATAGATGCGCCCAAGGGGGTGTTACTCCACGGTCCGCCTGGATGTGGAAAGACCTTAATCGCCAGAGCAGTCGCCAACGAGACCGATGCCTACTTTGTCCACATTTCCGGACCTGAGGTCATGGGCAAATTTTACGGTGAGAGCGAGGCAAGATTGAGAGCGGTATTTGAAGAGGGTTCATCTAACGCTCCCTCAATAGTCTTTATCGATGAGATAGATGCCATCGCTCCCAAAAGAGAGGAGATGGGTGGCGAAAGACAGGTGGAGAGAAGAGTCGTGGCTCAGCTTCTGGCATTGATGGATGGTTTGGAGTCCAGAGGAGAGGTTATCGTCATAGGCGCAACTAATATCCCTAATACACTGGATCCAGCTTTGAGAAGACCCGGCAGGTTCGACCGGGAGATCTGTATCAGCATTCCCGATAAAAAAGGAAGGCTGGAGATACTGGATATTCATACTCGTGGTATGCCCCTGGCAAAAAATGTGAACTTGGAAAAATTGGCTGAGATCACCCATGGTTTTGTGGGAGCGGATTTAGAGGCTTTATCCCGCGAAGCGGCAATGTCAGCTTTGAGGAAGATCTTTCCCAAGATAGATTTTCAATTAGATGAGATTCCATATGAGCTAATTCTTGAATTAGAAGTGAGTATGGAAAACTTCTTTGAGGCTTTAAAAGAGGTGGAGCCTTCGGCCATAAGAGAGGTTTTTGTGGAAATTCCCGAGGTGAAATGGGAGGAGGTGGGTGGCTTGGATGATGTCAAGCAAAAGCTTAAAGAATCTGTGGAATGGCCGCTGAAGTACCCTCAACTGTTCGAGAAAGCTAAGACCAAACCTCCCAAAGGCATTATGATCTATGGCCCCCCAGGAACCGGGAAAACGCTTTTGGCTAAGGCTGTGGCTCATGAAAGCGGGATTAACTTTATCACCATCAAAGGTCCGGCTCTGATGTCAAAATATATCGGGGAGAGTGAAAAAGGAGTCAGGGAGGCCTTTAAAAAGGCTAAACAAGCTTCTCCCTGCATCCTCTTCTTCGATGAGATCGATGCCCTAGTTCCCATGAGGGGAGGAGGAGCAAGTGATGCTCATGTTTCTGAGCGGGTAATCAGCCAATTTTTAACTGAGCTGGATGGAATAGAGGAGCTAAAAGGTGTGCTAATTCTTGCCGCCACCAATCGGTTGGACATCCTCGATCCGGCAGTGCTCCGGGCAGGCCGGTTTGACCTTTTATTGGAACTTCCTGTTCCCGATGAAAAAACAAGATTGGAAATCTTTAAAATTCACACCAAGGGGAAGCCATTAGCCAAGGAGGTGGATCTAAAAGCCTTAGCCCGCACAACCGCCAACTGTGTCGGATCGGACATAGAATTTATCTGCCGCAGAGCATCTCTCTCTGCTATTCGCGATTTCGTGGGGAAGGAGAAGTCCGAAGGATCCCCCGCCAAAGGCGGGGGGAAAAATTACTCTGATTTTGAGATTAAAGCTAAACACTTCAACCAAGCCATCAAGGAGATGGCAGAAAGAAAGGAGGGAGTAAAGTGAATGACAATGCCACAAAGTTCTGGGGAATTGTGTT
>CAYOFL010000037.1:0-29819 GCA_964403165.1 uncultured Ignavibacteria bacterium | reverse complement strand
GCATCGCCTTTCAGGTTGCCTCCAAGATAGATTCCCGCACCATACTGGATACCAATGGAGCAGAAAAGCTTTTGGGCTCAGGAGACATGCTCTTCATCCAGACCGGTCATCCGGATCCCAGAAGACTTCATGGAGCTTACATATCCAGCGAGGAGACTGCCCGCATCGTAGACTTTATAAAAGCTCAGGATTATTCTGTGGAACCGATAGAGATACTCACCACCCAGCCTGAGGAGGTCATTACCCAACAGGAAGCTGAAAAGGATGAGGGCCTTTTCCGCCAGGCAGTGGAACTGGTGATCAGACACAAACAGGGTTCTGTGTCACTTTTGCAGAGAAGACTTGCCATCGGCTATCAGCGAGCCGCCCGTCTGATAGATCAACTGGAGGAGGAGGGAATCGTAGGATCTTATGACGGAAGCAAAGCCAGAGAGGTGTTGGTGGACGCCACCTATCTGGAAAGCCAACAGTGGAAAGAAAAGAAAAATCAGGAGAAGAGATAGATGGGCAAGCTCAGACTGAGTGTAACCTGCTTCACTCTTCCTTTCATCCTTGTCATCCTCAGTCAGGAGACGGCAGGTATCACCTCCGATCAACTGGCTCTGCAGGTGGAGAAAAAATACCGCTCCCTTAAAAGTCTCTCCATGGATTTTATCAAGATCATCCGCTCGGAGATATTCGAAACTGAAAATAAGATCAAAGGCAAAATGATTTTGAAAAATCCAGATAAGTTTAAAATCCAAACCAAAGGCGAAACTATCGTTTCCGATGGAAAATTTATCTGGAATTATTCGGTGGAAAACAAGCAGGTGATTAAAAATTTAGTTGATCGATCTGAAAACATATTCAAGCCCCATCAGTATCTATCCAATTTCAGGTCCGAGTATGTCCCTTTCTTGAAGGGAGAAGAGAAGGTCAACCGGACTAAGTGCTTTAAGCTTTTACTTTCTTCCAAAAAAGATGACGTTTTCATAAAGAGAATGATCCTCTGGGTGGACAAAAAAAATCTTTTAGCTAAAAAATTAGAATATAAAGATGCCAACGATAATGAAGTTGTTCTGATCTTCCAGCACATAAAAACCAACCGCAAAATCAAAGATTCTGAATTCATCTTCCAGGCCCCGCCCGGGGTGGAGGAACTGGATCTAAGTGAATAGGGTAAATTTAAAAACTAAAGGTTTGGGGGTTAGGATCCTCCTTTTGTAGCAGACCTTTCAAAACCACAATAAAATCGATGGTGAAAAATGGATGTTAAATACGAAATACTAAATGAAGATTGTTTTCAATGGCTTAGTAAGTATTTTAAAAGGGATATACTTCTTACTTTTATCGATCCACCTTTCAGACAAGGAAAGGATTATAGATTTTTTGATGACAACCAGCCTGAAGAAAAATACTGGGACTGGCTGAGAGATGTTCTATTAAAGGTTTATGGAATTACAGTGAGGGGGGGAGCTGTTTACTTCATGCAAAGGGAGAAGAACACAGAGAGTGTTTTAAGAATACTTAGAGAGGCTGGATGGGTGTTCCAGAATTTAATTGTCTGGAAAAAAAAGACATCCGCAGTCCCTTCGGGATTTAGATATTCCAAACAATATCAAATTATTGCCTTTGCTACTAAGGGGGAAAAACCTAGGGTATTTAATAGACTCCGTGTAGATTTACCAACCCCTCCAGAATATAAATATAAAAGAAACAATGGTGTATACCTTACGGATGTCTGGGATGATATTAGAGAGTTAACCTCAGGGTATTTTGCTGGTGACGAAGCGATAAAGGATTCCAAAAGTAACAGAATTCACACACAACAATCTCCCATTGCTTTGCTTTTAAGGATTATCCTAACATCGACCCTCCCCGGCGATGTAGTGTTGGATCCATTTGCCGGAACCGGAACCACGGCGGTGGTCGCTTATCAACTGAAGCGAAATTCAATAAACATAGAAATAGATCCCGAGTACGTTAAGATTATCAATGAACGTCTAAATCGTCTAAGATCAGCAGATAATATCTCGAAGTTTTATCGTTATTACAAATACACGCAAGGCTTGAAAGAAATCTGGCCTGCTGAGCAAGCACCAATAATTACTGAACAGGAAAGGTTGTTCTAAATGTCTCAATTCGATGATGCTGTTGGATTCTACATAAGGATGGTTGCCGCATTAAAATCTGGAAAAGTTAGTTTACATTCTCCATTGGAAGAAATTGTTTTAAAGTCCTGTCGAGATTGCTTTGCTTACGTCGACAACCGAAGAGATGCAAAGGCAAAATATAACTACAATTTTTGGAGGATTATTAAAAATCAATTTAAGGATGAGAAAGAATCAATAAACTGGATTAAGAGCAAGGGAATAACCAAGAACCTTTTGTATTCTAAATCAGAGCAATTTCCAGATTTTATGTTCAAAGTGAGGAAACATTTTGGCAAACTTTTCTGTGGCTGTTTATTCGAGTTAAAAGACTCAAAAGGCGGGAATATAGCTTCTTTCAACTCTACACTTCCAACAAAATATAAGAGTCGTGATGAAATAGATATTATCAACAACAATAACCTTGTATCAAGAATCACTTCAATCATAGATGGGAAGTTGTCATCAGAAAGGTCTTATCGCAGTTTTGACAGGAAATGTTTTTATCTTGTAAGAACACATACTGGTAAAGATGACAAAGTGAAAATCTCCATTGTGGATGGATCCTTTTTTGAAACTGTTCCTAAAGAGAATCTTATCTATCAGATGTTTCTTAATGTTTTGCGTCTTCATTTAGATAAAAAAGAAATCAAAATACCACTGGATATGCTCAATCAGATTAAAAAAGCTCTTTCTTACGTTACGGATCAAACAATTATAGCAAGTTCACAAATTATAGAAAAAGCTTCAGTGCGACCACGACTAAGAATCATGGCTGAGGTACACACAGAAGGAAATCCCCACAGCCATTTCTATCCAGAAATTTCAGAGCGAAGTTTTAATTTCATTGTTGAGGCATCTGCCTGTGACAAGGAACTTACTGAGATGATCTTCCGAAAGGTGCGGGAAATAAAGATATTTACCATTCATCACAAAAGAAATGGAGAGCATGCTGTTTTTCAATTCAGGTTTTAGTTCAACACTTTATATAATAAAAAATAGAAAAAATAATTTGCCGATAGTTCACTCAGACTTTTGGGCTTTGCAAAAACTTCCCCTTTTAAACCGGAATCGCTTTTAGAAAGAATCCAAATTATGACAAAAACCGTTTGGATTCAAAGCCTGGGCTGTCCTAAGAATGAGGTGGATGGGGAGAGGATGGAGAGTCTTCTTTCAGAGAGAGGATTTAAGATCACGGAGGATCAAAACCAGGCGGATATTCTTATCTTAAACTCCTGTGGATTCATTCAGCCAGCCAAGGAGGAATCAATAGAGGAGATTTTTAATCTAATTGCTTTGAAAAATCAAGATCGAAAGAAAAAGATAATTCTCTGCGGCTGTTTAGCCCAGCGCTACCCTGAGGAATTGTGGAGCAAACTGCCAGAGGTGGATGCTCTTTTTGGTTTAAGCGAAATCGACCAGGTAGATTCAGTATGTTCTTCTGTTTTGAAAGGAGAAAAAGTATTTAAGGCCAGTTCACCGGAAAAAAACAACGGTGTGGGAAAGACAAAAAGAAGAGTCCAGAACCGTCCTTATGCTTACATAAAGATTGCGGATGGCTGTGACAACCTTTGTAGCTATTGCGCCATCCCCAGTATCAGAGGTAGATTTCGAAGCAAAAGGATGGAAGACATTTTAGAGGAAGCTCGCCAGTTATCTTTAAATGGAACGAAAGAAATCGATCTGGTTGCTCAGGATACCACTCAGTATGGCATCGATCTCTACGGAGAAAAAAGACTTCCCCAACTTCTCTCGTCTCTATCTCAAATCTCAAAACTTAAATGGATTCGCCTGCTTTACACTCATCCGGCACACATCTCCGATGAACTGATAGATCAGATAGCTTCAAATCCAAAGGTGTGTAAATATGTGGATCTGCCCTTGCAACATATCTCGGATGAGATTTTGACCCGGATGAACCGTCAGGTGACCAGAAAAGAGGTAGAACAACTTATCTCCAAATTAAGGGAAAGAGTTCCCGACTTAACGTTGAGGACCTCATTTATTGTTGGGTTTCCCGGAGAGAAGAAGAAACATTTTAAAGAATTACTGAAATTCGTGGAGGATGTCAGGTTCGATAAATTGGGCGCTTTCCCTTACTCAAGAGAAGATGGAACCAAAGCATACAGCTTCAGAGGGCAACTCTCCTCCAAACTTAAACAGGAAAGATTAGACCAGTTGATGTTTACCCAGCAGAGGATCGTTTTAGAGAAGAATGAAACAAAGATCGGAAAAACTTTCACCGTTCTAATTGATACTAATTCTGAAGAGGGCAATGGTTATTTTCTCGGCAGAAGCCCAGCCGAGGCACCGGAGGTGGATGGGGTGATTTTGGTAAAAAGTGACCATCTTAAAACAGGTGAATTTGTTAAAGCAAAGATTGTGGATTATTATGATTATGATATGTTAGGTGAAAAGATCTGAAAGTTTGTAGGTCAACCATCCCCCGCCATAGGCGGGGGTGGTTGACAATTCAAAATTTATATAAATGTCAAGCAGTCCCGCCTCTGGCAGGACATGCTTGACCTACAAATTTGCGAGATTACGGGTATGAGTCAATTGAAGATAACCGAAATAAAATGCAAGAACGCTCTGGTCAAATCAAAAATTTACGGGATGGATTATGCTCTAAATCCTTACACTGGTTGTCAGCATGGTTGCGTATACTGCTATGCTGAGTTTATGAAAAAGTATACAAATCACAACGAGGAATGGGGGGAATTCGTAGATGTGAAGATAAATATTGCTGATCGCCTTTGGGATCAGATCAAAAAAGTTAAGCCAGGCATGGTGATGATTGGCACGGTGACCGATGCCTATCAGCCTGTGGAGGAAAAATTTCAACTAACCCGTAATTGTCTGGAAATCCTGGCAGATTTTGACTTTCCGATCTCCATACAGACCAAATCTGATCTGGTCTTACGAGATATTGATGTCCTGAAGAAGATAAAGGACAGGGAAGTCGGTTTCACCATCACCTGCGCTGATCCAGAAGTGGAGAAGACGTTTGAACCGGGCGCTTCAAATTTAGAGAGACGACTTGAGGCATTGAAAAAGCTAAAAAAGAGCGGTATTCCCACCTTTGTGTTTTTCGGGCCAATTTTGCCCTTCTTTTCCGACGATGTAAACTCTATGAAATCGCTTTTTGAAAAATTGCAAAAGATGAAAATAAAGAAAGTATATCTGGACAAAATGAATTATCTTAAGGGGAAACGAAAGAAGATTAGTGCACTTTTGGAAAAGAGATTTCCTCATGCTTTGCGCTTCTATGACGGAGTGATAGATCACCAAGAGAGATACTCAGAATGGTTGAAGGGTAATTTAGCTTCGACTCTCTCTGAGTTTTCTTTCGACTCAGAGGTTTTGTTTTGATATGACAAGAGCTTTGTGTAGGCAAGCCTTTACGGGTCTTTGAAAAAGTCAACTAAATAAACAATGGAGTCTGGTGCGATTAGAATGTAAAAAGCTACGTTGGTTCGGGAATTGTCACCAGGATCCCGCTTCGCGGGAGAATTCCCGAACCATTCTCGTGCGGGTCACCGGGATTCCCCGCCTCTGGCGGGGAAAAATCCAATTTCCGCACGAACAAAAAAAGGAGTTGGTATGGCACTTGGGGTAAAGTTCATCAGAAAAAGCGGGATTCTGGTCTCCAAATTCATAAGCGTTCTTTTGATTCTACTCTATATAGGCCAATCCGCTTTTATCATCTACCTGGTTCAGGACAGGCATGAACTCCAGGGTATCTTAAGAGAGCAACAATTGAAGATGAATGAGTTGGAGGAGAAGTTAAAGATATTGGACATTATCGAGGAGTTCCAGGTGGGATTCAAAGATGGAGAGGTGGCACAGCTTACCCAGGTAATTTACGACGAGAGCAAAAAATATGGTTATGATCCTCTTTTGATCTTAGCTTTGATCTTAACCGAAAGCTCCTTCCGAAAGGGACAGGTTTCAAAGATGGGAGCCTTGGGATTGATGCAGGTAAAGCCCTCGGTGGGATATGCGCTGTGCCAGAGAAGAGAACTGAACTGGAAAGGGGAGCTGTCTCTCTTTGAACCATCTTTTAACATCCAACTGGGAAGCCTTTATCTTTTCGAGTTAATCCTGAAATTCAAGGACGTGAAAAAGGCAATAATCGCATATAACCTGGGGGAGAACGCCTTGAAGCTTCGCCTAAAGGAAGGGCAGAAACCTCCCACTTATTTTCTCGCCAGGGTATTGAAGAAATATAAGGAGCTGAAAGAAAAATATGATAGTGCCAAAGGCTAAAAAACCAATTTCAATCAGAGTGAAAAGACGCCCGATTTTAAAGATCATTTGCGCCGGGTTTTTAGCTTGTGTGATCTGGTTTAGCCATCTGGAGAGTTTTGCAGAAGAGAATAAGAAATTTTCGGAAAATCCACCTTCCAACGAGGAATTTTTGCGCAACTCCATAAGATCGCTCATCGGGCGCACTTTTGACGATTTTCCAGAAGTCAAGTCGAAGTTCCTCCTTTTGAAAGCAGAGGAAGAACATCCGGGGAATTGGCTTTTAGAGGATGAGCTTGTCTCATACCTTCTATCTTTGAATTACCGGGTAGCCTTACGTTCCACCCAACCGAATAACAATTTAGTGGAATCCCAGTCGTTGTTTTATCGTATTATTGAGATGAGCTTAGATTACCCTAAGGTCAAAAGAAAAGGTTTTTTTGGTGCGAGTTTAGTCACCAGGAAAGCCTGGCTCAATTTGTCGTTTCGGCTGGAGGATAAATTTACCGGAAAGGTTCTCTGGACCAAAAGAGGAAAAGAGGAAAGATCAGATCTGATAAAAAAAAGCAAAATAAAGTCTGTAAAAAACGAATCCTATCCTTTTTTGAATCCCTCTCTTCCGGGAGATCCACAGAGCAGGTTTTTTGAACCGGCACTGGTGGTGGCGGTGGTGGGAGGGCTTATTTACCTTTTCTTTGCTAACCGGTAAAAACAAACTTTTTTCTTGAGTGAAAAACATGAATACAAAATCACTTATTCTTGTTTGTTTTAGCATAGCTTTTCTATCCTTTGTGTTTGGTTTTGGCTGTGGCCCCAAAGCGCCCAAAATTGTTCTGGACGCTGAGGATCAATATGCCTTAGCTAAAAGAGAATTTGAGAGGAAGCACTGGGATAATGCGGTGGTGGAGCTTCAAAAACTTATTTTCAATTATCCCGGAGCGGCTTTCATCGACTCTGCCCAGTTTCTTCTGGGCATGACATATTTCAATCAAGAAGAATACCCTTTAGCCATAGGTGAGTTCAATAAACTCCTCTCCTCCTATCCCACCAGCCAGCTTTCCGACGATGCCGCTTTCATGGTGGCTTTAAGTGACTTTAAGATGTCGCCTAAAGCTGAGTTGGATCCAAAGCATACCCAACGGGCAATGGATGAGTTGAAAAATTTTCTGGATGATTATCCGGAAAGCGACCGAAGAGAGGAAGCTTTTGAAGTATTAAATAAATGTAGAACCAAACTGGCTAAGAAGGCTTTCCAGAGTGGATATCTTTACTATAGAAGGGGATTTTACCCTTCCGCTTTGATATATTTAAGGCAAGTTCTAAATGATTACCACGACACCGAGTGGGCTGGTCAGGCTCAATTCCAGATTGCGGAGGTTTTTTACAAACAGAAAAAATACGAGCAGGCCAAGGAGGAATACCAAAAATTTCTGCAATATTTCCCTGAGGATGAATTAGCCAAAAAGGCGAAAAAGAGATTGAAAAAAATTGAGAAAAAGAGAGATACCGAGAAAAGATAAATGCAGGATGTTCTTTTATATTTTGAGGATATTTGCGTCGAATGTAGGGGCGATGCTCTGCCATCGCCCTAATTGGGCGGACGCGGAGGTCCGCCCCTACATATGTGGATCTTTTTAAGTTAAATATACGGGTGAGGAAAATTGAGAATGGCTCGCATACAAAAGATAGGAATTTTAGGGGGAACGTTCGATCCCATTCACATGGGACATCTGGTTCTGGCAGAGCAGGTGAAAGAAAAGCTCAAGCTAAATCAGGTAATATTCATCCCCTGTTTCAGCCCACCTCACAAGAGGGGGCGAAAGCTTTCCCCTGCTAAAGATAGATTTCGAATGACCCAGCTTGCCCTGGAGGGTAACCCTTGCTTCTCGGTCTCAGGCATTGAGTTGAAAAGAAAGGGGCTGTCTTATACCATCCACACTTTGAGACAGTTGAAAAATCTATATCCAGATTCTAAGATTTATTTTTTAACTGGATCGGATGTGCTAAACGAGATATACACATGGAAGGATCCGGAAGAAATCTACAAATTGGTTAAGATGGTTATCGTCATAAGACCCGGCTTCGATAGTATCGATCCGGAAAACCATTTTGCAAAGAAAAGTATCATTGTCAGAATAACCAGTATAGACGTCTCCTCCAGTCAAATAAGGGAGAAAGTGAAAAAGGGCCAGTCCATCAAGTATCTGGTTCCCTTCAAGGTCGAAGAATATATCAAAAAGAGAAAGTTATACCGAAGATAAACTGAAACTCGTTGGTCGAGGGTCCCCTCACCCTCGACCTTTGACTGTGTGGCAGGGTAAGGGTACCCTGCCACAACTCTCCAAAGCGAATTTGTCAAATTAAATAGTTGGTGACCATAATCAGGCAAATGCAATGGTAAAAACCACTTAGATCCCACCATTTTTTCAACCTTGCCCCGTCCTGCCTGAGGCGGGTCGGCTACCAGACCCTGCCTCCGGAATCATTCCCCCACAAAATCTGTTGACTGGAGAGAAAAATGATAGTATTTTCGGATGTGAGCATTTCGGTTGCAATCCAAAACCACATTCACAAGGGATAAATCGTGCCCAAGAAGAAGTGCTTGTTTCTGATAGATGGATCGGCCCTGGCTTATCGGTCCTATTTTGCTTTCATTCGAAATCCTTTGGTAAACTCTAAGGGGGAAAACACTTCTGCCGTTTTTGGCTTCACCAATTCCTTGCTGAAGATCCTAAGGGAGGAGAATCCGGACTATATGGCGGTTGTCTTCGACACCAAGGCTCCCACCTTCCGGCACGAGATATTCAAAGACTACAAATCCACCCGTGCCAAGATGCCACAGGAAATGTCGGAACAGCTTCCCCGAGTAAGGCAGGTCACCGAAAGCATGAATTTACCTATCTTGGAGATAGACGGTTTTGAGGCGGACGATCTGATGGGAACTTTGGCCAGAAGAGCTAAAGAGAAAGGACTGAAGGTGGTTTTAGTTACCGGTGACAAAGATTTCCTGCAACTGGTGGATGAGGATGTTAAGGTCTTAAATCCCAGAAGAGGGGGCGAGGAACCTGAACTCTTGGATAGAGCCGGTGTGGAGAAAAAATTTGGGGTGCCGCCGGAAAAGGTTATCGAAGTTTTAGCCTTGATGGGGGATACATCCGATAACGTTCCCGGCATCCCCGGCATAGGCGAAAAGACCGCACTGGAGCTTATCAAAAAGTTCGGAAGCCTGGAGAAGGTTTTGAAGAACGCAGAGTTAGTAAAAAGGAAAAACGTCCAGAAGGGCTTGAAAGAACATGCTGATCTGGCCCGTCTCTCCAAGAGGCTGGTCACCATTGATACCAACGTCCCCTTTGAATTGGAACTCTCCCAGCTAAAAAGAAAAGCTTTTGATTTGCCCCGGCTAAAAGAACTCTTCAAAGAACTGGAATTCACCAGGCTTTTGCAGGAGATCAGCCCGCTGGATAAGGAGGAGCAGGTAAACTACCAGATTGTCAAATCGGAAAGGGAACTTAAAAAGCTTGTCTCTGAGCTAAAAGATGCAGGCGAGTTTGCCTTAGACACCGAGACCTCCAGTCTGAATCCCATCGATGCTGAGTTGGTGGGAATATCTTTTTCCTTCAAAGAAAAGGAAGCCTTTTATGTTCCGGTTGGTCACACCGACAGAAAAAGCAATTTAGACTCAACTTTTGTGAAAGAGAATCTCAAGGAGCTCTTGGAAGACGAGAACATAAAAAAGGTAGGACATAATTTAAAATATGATCTGGAGGTGCTCAGACGATACAGAGTAGAGCTTCAGGGTATACATTTTGACACCATGGTGGCATCCTATCTTTTGAATCCCTCATTCAGACAACATAACTTAAATTATCTGGCTTTGGAGCATCTTGATCATAAGATGATCCCCATATCCGATCTGATCGGCAGTGGCAAGAAACAAAAAAACTTTGCCGAAGTGACGGTGGATGACGCCTGTAACTACTCCTGTGAGGACGTTGATTTCACCCTCAGGTTGAAGGAGATTTTCAGTCCAAAGCTCAGCCTCCTCTCTTTAGAAAAATTGTTCTTCGAGGTGGAGCTTCCCTTACTTGAGGTGTTAGCGGAGATGGAGATGGTGGGGGTATCCATCGATGTGAAGCATCTCAAGAAATTATCAAAACAATCAGAAGAACAATTAGAGAAGTTAAGTTTACGGATCTATGATAAAGCCGGGAGAAAATTTAACATCAACTCCCCCCAGCAATTAAGCCAAATTCTTTTTGAGGACCTGAAACTTCCCTCTGTGCGCAAAACCGCCAAGAAGACCGGTTTGTCCACGGACATTGGAGTGCTGGTAACTTTAGCCAAAGAACACCCTTTGCCCGGTCTTCTCCTGGAATATCGTCAGCTTTCTAAATTGAAATCAACCTATATTGATGTCCTTCCCAAGTTGGTGAATAAGAGAACCAAAAGAATTCACACCTCCTTTAATCAAACGGTGACCGCCACCGGAAGGCTCTCCTCCTCTGACCCAAATTTGCAGAATATTCCCATAAGAACCGATTTGGGAAAGCAGATCCGAAAGGCTTTCATACCCAGGGACAAAAAATTTCTGATACTCTCTGCCGACTATTCCCAGGTGGAGCTAAGAATTTTAGCACATTTTTCTGGCGATCACACCCTGATGAACTCGTTTAAAAAGGGCGAGGACATACATAACCGCACCGCCAGCGAGGTCTTCGGCGTGCGTATAGACCGGGTGACTCCAGAAGAGAGAGCCATCGCCAAGACCACCAATTTCTCTATCATCTATGGAGTGAGCGCCTACGGGCTTTCGCAACAGACCAATATGACCGTTCAAGAGGCGGCCATGTTCATCGACGTGTATTTCAAAAGATATCCTAAGGTGAAGGAATATATCGAGGGGATGATCGAACTTGCCCGAAAGCAAGGTTTTGTCACCACCCTCTTGGGGAGAAGAAGATATATTCCGGAGATAGGAAGTCCCAACCGACAAAAAAGGGAATTCGCCGAAAGGACCGCTATCAACACCCCTATTCAGGGTTCTGCGGCTGATCTAATTAAGGTGGTGATGATCGACATCGCCAGAGATTTAAAAAAATACAAATCCAAGATGATCCTTCAGGTGCATGACGAGTTGGTCTTTGAGGTTCACAAGGATGAGTTAGATGAGGTTAAAAAGATGGTAAAGGACAAGATGGAAAACACCGTCGATTTAGAAGTGCCCATTAAAGTGGATATAAATGTAGGGGAAAACTGGCTGGAGGCAAAGTAGTCAACGGGTCAAAACGGTCAACGGATGGAACGGATTAAACGGATACACTGCTTTACGTCATGTCACCATCCGTTAAATCCGCTTAATCCGTTGACCAATCTTATTTTATCATGCTGTTAATTGGAGTAACTGGAGGCATCGCCTGTGGAAAGACCGAGGTGTGTAAGGTCTTTCAAAAAAATGGTGCAACCATCCTTTCAGGCGACCAGATCGGAAAAGAAGCAGTAGAAAAGAACAAAAAGGTTTTAAAGGAATTGGTGCAGACATTTGGTCAGACTATCTTAAACAAAGATGGGACCCTTAATCGACGCAAATTAGGAAAGATCGCCTTCGCATCAGAAGAATCTAAAGAGAAGCTGAACAAGATCATTCATCCACATCTGCTAAAAAAGTTGCGAAAAAGGATAGAGAGCTTGAGCAAGAAAACTTCTGAAGCGGTGGTGGTGATTGATGCGGCTTTGATTGTCGAATGGAGCTTGGAAAAAGAATTAGACTGGCTTATCTTTGTCCAATCAAAGAGGGAAAACAAAATCAAAAGATTGCAAAAGTTCAAAGGTTATTCCAAAGAAGAAACTATGGACAGAATCAGGTCTCAACTGCCTGAGATAGCTAAGAAGAGATTAGCTGATTTTGTTATAAGAAATGATAAGGGTTTGTCGGAGTTAAGAGAAAAGGCGAATCGGCTATGGGAAAAAATAGTTCCCAGAAAGTATGTCGAATAGGTCTTCGACCCATGGCTGGCAGGCATATTCGACCTACACCTACAACAGGAAATTGTAGGGGTGGAGCTTTAGCTCCACCCTTGCATTACTCAAAGATAAGTATGTCAGAATTAATACAGCAGAAAACTCTGGAGTAATGTTTAAGCCTATTCTATGTCTCCTGCGAAAGAGCAGGTGAAAAAGCAAAATATATGAGAATATGTCCATTCTATCCCAAATAGCCAAACTCACCTCTTCGCCCTTCTATTCTATTTTGCGGAGAAAACTCAGCTTCTTCAAAACCTGGATGAAAGAGGCTTTTCTGCACACTTTTTATAGGGATAACTGTTCTCTGATGGCGGCGGCTATCTCCTTTTATGCTATTCTCTCGGTGATACCTATTTTTTTGCTTTTCATTTCGGTTTCGGGATTTATCCTGCATTCATCTACCCAGGCTTTTGAATCTGTGACCAACTTATTATTGAAAGCCTTTCCCACCTCAACTGTGTCGGTCTTTAAGATTCTGTCCGATCTTATTCAGCGAAAGATGGTCTTTGGATTGATCGGTCTGGCAGGTTTGATCTGGGCGGCTTCGAGAATATTCTCTGCAGTGGAAAATTCCATGAACGTGGTCTGGAAGGTGCGCAAAGGAAGAGCCTACTGGCATAGCAAATTCCTCTCTTTGCTTCTGGTGCCAATTTCGGTTTCGATTATGTTATCATCCCTTGCTTTTACCGCTTTTTATACCGTGGCAAAAAACTTAAAAATACCCTTAATCGGGTTAAAGGTGAGCGAGGCGGCTTTTATGAGCAAACTTTTTGCTGTTCTTTTGCCTTTAGTCTTAGGCATTATCATGTTCTTTTTGATTTATAAAATCATCCCTTACCGGAAAATCGACACCAAAGCGGCTTTGATCGGCGCGGTCTTTGCCAGTGGCTTGTGGGAGGTGGCTAAGCTTCTGTTCGATATTTATATCAAAAACTACGCCAATTTCCAGAAAATCTACGGGTCATTCGGCACCCTGGTGGTGATGTTTTTCTGGATTTATTATTCCGCTTTCATAGTTCTGATCGGTGCGGAGATCGGCTCCAATTATGAGGAGACAAAAAAGAACGTTTCCTCTGAATCTTACGGATAGAGGTAAATTTTCGCTCAGCGAGGATCATATCATCCTCGCTAACTTGTCCTTGTGGATGACGGAGACCCCCACTCATACGGGGGCTCGTCTGGGACAACATCCACAAGGAGCATAAAATATGTAGGTGCGAAATTCCCACATCAGCAATAACCTTAACTTCTGTTGGGATAGGGATTGCACCCCGAACAGAAGCCACCGGGATAAAATTCTGGCGTCCTGAAAAATGTCAAGGTGCAGTTTAGAACCAGAACCTAACTTAAGTTAGGTTCTGGTTAAAGAGACATTCGGGGTTACACCCCTATCCCGTTGTAAACAAGGGTTCAAGCCCGGTCCGAACCGGGATAACTATTTCGGAGAATTCCCCCAACACTTCATTTGACTACCATCACTATCTCGGCACAACCTTTATTCCCTCTTTTTTAAATAAAGCCACGGTTATCCCATCACCTTTTTTTAACCTACCCTTCCTCTTAATCTGCCCGCATCCACAAGAAGGACTTTTCTTTTTCATCCAGGCTTTTTTTATCTTAAACTTTTTTGCAATTTTCAGGGAGGCGAACGCACCTCGCAGAAGGAAAGGGGTCACATCTTCCCCTTTTCTGGAGATAACCGGACTTAATCGGAAAAGAACGTCCTTCCCTTCACCCTGTTCTATTTCAACTCCCTGGCGTGGAACCGAGAGTCCTCCCAAAATCTCCGGACAGATGGGAATTGCCTTTTGCATTCGCACCAGTTTTTCCACCCGCTTGTCTTTGGCACTTTTTCCATCGAAACGGCAGGGGATACCAGAAAGACAGGCAGAGACCAGATACTGAATTTTGTCGCTCATTGGATATTCTTTTCCTCAAAAAAACAAAAAACCCCGATTTGTTATCGAGGTTCTTTCAGACAACCAATGCCAGAGTAAGTGTCAGTCCATCATGTACTCGCTACCAAGAAAATATCTAACCGGATTTTGTGCCCGACCCTGATGGTGGACTTCGTAATGAAGATGAGGTCCGGTGGAATAACCGGTGTTGCCCACCTCCCCGATGATCTCTCCTCTTTTTACATGCTGTCCAGGTTTTACTGCGATGCGGGACAGATGTGCATACCTGGTGGTGTAACCGTACAGATGATTAATTCGGACCAACTTCCCCAATCCAGCATCTCTTCCCACATGGCTCACCACGCCATCCGCTGTAACATGCACCGGCGTGCCGATGTCAGCCGCCAGATCAATTCCACGATGAAGCTGTCTTTTTCCGGTGAACGGATCTCTCCTTATTCCAAAGCCACAGCTCAAATAGCCTGATGTGGGCTTTATGGATGGAGTGTGGTCCAAAATCTCTTTCCTCTCAGATAAATTGGAATATATCTGTTTGAAGTTTTCCTTCTCAAATTTTGCCTGCCGCAGGATCTTCTCTAACTCAAATTCAGTCATATTCACTCGCTCGGCTTCCGGACTCATATCAACCAGCTTGCTGGGTATGGGTCCACCTACTCCCAGCTCCCTAATCTGCTCATCCACCTCCGGCAGACCAAAAACCATCCTCACCTTCTTTTCCTTATCAATCAACTCCGCCATCTGAACTTTCAGGTTTGATGTGGCAGAATTTAGCTCAGCCAGCTTGGACTCCAAGTAACTATTTTCCTTTTCCAGTTGGCTTAGCTTTAACTTGTCGAAAGCTCGGCTGGGAGCATCCAGAGAGAAAAACAAACTAAAGGAAAGGAGAAGGACAAAACCAATGAAAAGAAAAATCAAAAGATGAAGAGAAACCTTTGTCTCTAAGACTTTACCTTTCTGGTGGGGAATAAGCAGGATGGAAAACTTCTTGTTAGAACTCATCTTCTATTCCTATTAGAATGAACTGATCAGATTCACTTCTGAATCCGACCTTAAATAAATTTATAAAAAATAAACTTCTGGTCTTATCTTGTCAAGGATTTTTTTGTCTTGAAGGATTTTTTTAATTGGAGGACCAATTGGAGGACAGTTGGTATCACTTGATGAGGATATATTCTTTCTTGAGAATTTTGTTTACTACTTTGATGAATTTTTCTGAATTCAGATTCTGCAGACTGTATATATGCCAATAGGTCTTCTCCGGTTTTTGGTAATCTACTTTTCGTCTTTTCGGCATCTCTGTTAATCTCCCCCACTTTCCCTCAAAGGTCGGTGCGGGCAGATCAAAAATGCCTACACTAACCTTTTCGGCATTTAGCTTCATTTCTACAGTCAACTTTTTCAACATATCTTTATGCAATTGTTGTGCCTAAAAGAGAAACCGGTCAAAACTTTTTAGCTAAAAAGACAAACTCAGATTCTACTTGAACTTAACCAAACTCAAAAAAATCTTTTCCTTCTTCTGTAAAAAGCGAACTCAAAAAACTTATAGGAAACCCACTAGAAAGTATAGTTTTGTATCGATACTTCTCCTCTCAATGCGCGCACCAATTTTAAGGCTTTTGTTTTTCAAAGCACAGACCACCTGCCTGTGATCTGGGCATGTTGATATGCTTTAAGACCACAGACAGAACTTCTTCTGCTTTGTTAAATCTTTTCTTTTTGGTTTAGGTGGAAAAGGAAACTTTAAGAAGGTGAAACTACGACGGAAATTTTAAGAGGAAACCGCCCCCTCGCGGATTCAAAAAATCTCAGAGCGTAGAACCAAGATTCTTTAACTTTATCTTTTGCATTTCTTTCCTTTTTCCCACCTTCCATTCAAAATTACAGAATGTCAAAAAAGTTGTCAAGCATTTTATGACAACATCCTGGCGCAAATCCTCTTTCTGAAGAAAAAAAGACGATGTTTGTTGATTTAACCCCCTGATGTTTAACCAAGTCAACAGGTTATAGTTGGATAAGTATTTACTTATATTTTTCCTCTATCAATACCCTATTTGAATTTCGCTGTGGCAAATCAGTTTTTTTCAGTTGACATGTGTGAAAAGTCGCCTGAAGAATTTTTAGGATATGTGTTGAAATGCGCTTGGACTCATTTTCTAAAGGTGATGAATTCAGGAGCTGATTTTGGGGTGTGAAGGTTCTTAGTTGCTAAAGTAAGGACAAAAGATTTTTTTCATAATTGAGATGGTCAAAGAAAGGCTAAAACCTCCACTTGGCCCATTTCCACTAAATGGAGGAAAGAGAAGAGCAAGACAGATTAAGATTTAGAAAAGATCGGTCATGTCGTATCGGTGGAGGCAATTTTTCAGTTGTGTTTCCTTTTTCAATTCACTATTTTTGATGGGATTGGCGAAACTTATCCGAGCACCCAACGTATGAATAACTGAAAGGGATCCTTTTGGCGAAAGAGGATGACCAGATCCTGATAAAGAAAGCGCTGGCGGGAAAAGAGACCGCCTACAAGCTTTTGCTCAATAAACACAAGGATGCCATTTTTCGCCTGATCGTGAAGATTGTACATAACCAGGAGGAAGCCAAAGATTTGGTTCAGGAGACCTTCATGAAGGCTTTTGGATCTCTTTCCAGCTATAAATCCCAGTACAGGTTCACCACCTGGCTATATAAGATTGCGGCAAACAACTGTATCGACTTTTTGAGGAAAAAAAGGCTGAACTCTTTGTCGTTGGATCAGCCTTTACAGACAAAAGACGGAGAGGTGAAAATTGAGTTGGCAGATTGGACTTACAATCCGGAGAAGGATTTAGCCTCCAGACAGAAATCCCTCTCCATAGATGCGGCAATCGATTTACTTCCCTCCAAATACAGGGAGGTGATAATTTTTCGACACAAACAGGATAAATCCTATGAGGAGATTGCAGAAATTCTGGGCATTCCGGTGGGAACCGTAAAAGCGCGAATCTTTAGAGCAAGGGAGCTTTTGAAGAAGAAATTAAAGTCGCTAAGATAGAAAAAGTTTATGCGGCCAAGACTGCTTTTCTCAAGATTTTTTTGACCTTTGTTGGCGTCCTTAATTATGTGTGTTTGTCTCCGGCGCCAGAAAAATGGAGATCTGATATGAGAACCTTATTTGTGAAATTTACCTTGTTTTTTCTGCTACTGCCTTTGCTGGCCGGGCTAACGGTCTTAGCTCAAGCACCGGCTGAGAAAGCCAAAAGGAAGACGAATACCAAAGACAGCGCTGAAGTGGAAGAGGGCAGATTCCCCTTTGAAGTCGAAGAGATCAGCATCAGTGAGGATAAAATCTATATTCGCACTAAAGACGGGAAAAAAATTATCCTGGGCGGAGAAGAATCGGCACAGGAAATAAAAGTGGATGAGGGGAGGATCAGGATAGGCGATGTGGAGATAGACCTAAAAGGTTTGGAAGGCTTAGAAGCTTCGGAGGCTTTAGAAGCTTTACTGGGCTTAGAAGCCATAGATGAAATATCCCGAATTAAGACCCCAAAGGTGAAAATCTCGCCAAGAGTATATACTACCAGCGAGGATATAGTTAAATTTGGGAGAGATGTGGTGGTGGAGGAGGATGAAGAGATAGACGGAGATGTGGTCGCCGTGGGTGGCAGTATCGAGATCAAGGGGACGGTGACCGGAGATGTGGTGGCTATAGGAGGTGATGTAGACATCTTTTCCACCGGGATTGTGGAAGGCGATGCAGTTAGCATAGGCGGAGATGTCATAAAACGAGGGGAGGCGGTTATTCAGGGGGAAAAGGTCAGTGTGGCATTCTTCCGCGGACCTTTCTTTAGATCCCCCCCCATGTTCACTCACTTTAGATTCCCATTCGTGTTCACCCCCTTTCGGCCACCGGCATGGTCTTTGTTCCTTCGAATAATCAGAATAGCTTTCATTTTGTTTTTAGGAATTGTGGTTATCTCCGTCTTCCCCAAAAACGTGAATAAGGTTAAAGAGAAGACCAAACAAGAGTTTCTGAAATCTGGCCTGGTGGGGTTCTTGGCTGAAATCTTAGCCCTTCCCATCTTCATCCTTTTGATCATCACCATCATCGGCATCCCGGTAGCCCTTTTGGTTGAGCCTCTTTTGATCTTGGCCGCACTGATCTTAGGTTTCACCGGAGTATGCCTTTTCGTGGGAGAAAAGCTTCAGGAGCACACCAGCTTGAAGCCGGATACAAAAATCATGATCCTGGTGATAGGAATTCTGGCGGTGGAGGTGGTGCCGCTTATGGCTCGGGTGCTGGGAGTCTTCGGAGGTCCCTTCTCTCCTTTTGCGTGGATTGTCACCTTCCTCGGCTGGGTAATCGTATATGTGGTGATAACGGTCGGGTTTGGCGCCTCCATTTTGACCCGTTTAGGAACTCGTCCTAAAGAGATAAAACCGGCAACAGTTGCCGTCAATGCAACCAAAGCAGACTCTGACGAAAAACCCTCAGGTTAAAAAGGGAGTTGTGGTCATGGCAAAAACTATTAAAGAAATTCTCGTCGGGACGATTTTTCTCAGCATCATTTTAATCAATCCCTGGAATGCTGGAGATGTTTCCGCCAGAGAACATGAGACCAAGAGCATAACCAAAAAAATCCAGCTTACGGGGGAAAAACATCTCACCGTGAAAATGGATATTGGAGCAGGAATAATCGATCTGGGTAGAAATCGCACCGGTGATATTCTAAATGCGGAAGTGGAATACTATCCCAAGAAATTTAAGGTGGATATAGACTACCAACGGTCCAAAGACGAAGGGGAACTGTATCTGGAAAGCGAATCAAAAGGTAAGGGCATAGATCTGGATGACGACGATAATTACTGGTATCTTGAGTTCGGCCACAAAATACCCATAAGCTTTGAAATAGACGTGGGCGCATGTGAAGCCGATTTTGATTTTACCGGTCTGAAAATAGACCATCTGGATATGGACTTGGGAGCCTCCTCGATTGAGGTCGATTTCCGAAAGCCCAATTTAGAGCGAATTCACCAGATCAACATAGATGTGGGGGCAAGCGAGTTGACAATCAGCGGGCTGGGAAACGCTAACTTTGATAAGCTCTTCTTTGATGGAGGAGTGGGAGATTTTACCTTAGACTTCTCCGGTGAGTTTGAACATAGAGCCTATGTGGACATAGACATAGGACTGGGAAGCCTTACCATTCTTGTGCCAAATGATGTGGGAGTGCAAATCAAAAGCGAATCCTCATTTCTATCCTCCCTCTCCATAGATAAGCATGATTTTGATGAGATCGAAGACGACTTGTACGAAAGTGATAACTTTGGCGAAGCAGAAAAAGAATTGATCTTTGACATAGAAGTAGGCTTGGGTTCCGTTGAAATCAAATACATCGACCGCTGACTAAAGAGTGAGCTTTTGATCACTTCTGCTTCCCGTTGGTGTTCTTCACCAACGGGAAATGAAACGGCGGGTGAAGCCTGCCAGCCATGCACGGACGTGCCCGTCTGGGGAATACCCGCCTTCAGCAGGGGAAAATTCTTCATATGCTGGGATAGGGGTTGCACCCCTATCCCTTCCTTTGCGGGCAGTCCCGCCTCTGGCGGGGCTGCCCGAACCTTGAGTAGGGGCGATTCCCCGCCTCCGGCGGGATGTTCCACATGAATCGCCCCTACAGTCTCCGCCGATGAGTGTTGTGGCAGGGTATCCTTCGGCCTACGCCCTCAGGACAAGCCCTTACCCTGCCACATAGTTGAGGGTCGAGGGTGAGGGTTCATCCTGAAGGGATTTCCCTCGATCCTGAGATCTTCGGGATCGAAGGACACCCTGAAGGGCACCCTCGACCAACGAGTGACCCTCTCCGTTGCTTCAGGAATAGTCTCAAGATCACGCCAAAGGCGGGAGAATTCGCGTAGGGGCGAACCTTCAGGTTCGCCCAAATGCGGGTGGAGCTAAAGCTCCACCCCTACACGTTACCTGTTCGTCACGGACGCCTCGTCCGTGACGGAAGCCTAAATGGTAACGGACGAGGGCATCTGTTACCAACGAGGGAAAAACCGTAGGGGTCACATTCATGCAACCCCACCCCTGTCGGGCTCGATAAATCGAGCCTTTACATCTCATTGATACTAAAATGAGTGTTGTGGCAGGGTATCCTTCGGCCTACGCCCTCAGGACAAGCCCTTACCCTGCCACATAGTTGAGGGTCGAGGGTGAGGGTTCATCCTGAAGGGATTTCCCTCGATCCTGAGATCTTCGGGATCGAAGGACACCCTGAAGGGCACCCTCGGCCAACGAGTAAAAAATGAAAAAGCCCCCCGCACTTTGCGGGGGGCTTTTCTCTTTAAAACTTTTCGATGTTTCTTAGTTGAGATAAGCGCGCAGGGATTTACTGCGGGAGGCGTGTCTTAATCTTCGGATGGCTTTCTCCTTTATCTGTCTCACCCTCTCCCGGGTTAAGTTGAATCTGGTTCCAATCTCCTCCAGGGTCAACGCCTTCTCCGTATTTAGACCGAAATAGAGGTTGATCACTTTCGCCTCTCGAGGAGAAAGCGTATCTAAAGCTCTTTCGATCTCCACCTTCAAAGACTCAGTTAACAGATCCTCGTCCGGCGCAGGTTGAAATTCATCCTCCAGGATGTCCATCAGGCTGTTATCCTCGGAGACCGAAAACGGAGCATCCAAAGACAGATGGCTGTTGGAGATTTTCAAAGTATCCGACACCTCCACAGAAGATAAATCCAGCTCTTTGGCGATCTCATCCGGGGAGGGCTCTCTTCCATACTCCTGCTCCAGTGAGCTGGAGATTTTGCCTATCTTGTGCAAAGTTCCCACCCGGTTTAGAGGCAGTCTCACAATACGTGACTGCTCCGCCAAAGCCTGAAGTATCGCCTGCCTGATCCACCACACCGCATAGGAGATAAATTTAAATCCTCGAGTTTCATCAAATCTTTTGGCGGCTTTGATCAGCCCTATGTTTCCCTCATTGATCAAATCAGCCAAAGATAGACCCTGGTTCTGGTATTGTTTGGCTACCGAGACCACGAATCTCAAATTAGCCTTGGTCAAATTCTCCAGAGCCAGCTGGTCTCCTTGCTTGATCCGCTTGGCTAATTCCACCTCCTGCTGTGCGGTGATCAAGGGAGTCTCTCCAATCTCCCTTAGGTAAAGATCCAGGGATCGGTCCTCATCCCTGTATCTTCTTACTTGCTTTGCCAATTTTTAAACCACTCCTCCTTTCGACGACTTTTTGAGGTTGAAGGTTAAAATCGATCTTAAGCTCCTATTGACAGAACACTATCTAAGGTTTGATCGCTACAAAAAGCGGTTCTCCATCTCTATAGATTAAGAAAAGAACAGCCTTCTTTCTATCCTTCAAGGACTCTGACGCCCTCAGGTAGTCATCTAAATCTTCGATCTTTTGATCTCCCATCTTCACTATGATGTCACCTGTGTGGAACCCCACCTGCTCAGCCGGGCTCCCCGGTTCAACTTTCAATATCATCACGCCCGGTTGGAATTTCACATTATACCGAACAGCTAATTCTCTGGTGGAGGTGCTCACCTTAAGACCCAACCACTGCTCCCCCTTCTCCTCTTCAAATGGCTTTGTTTCTTTTCCAGAGAGGAAGTCTTCTCTGTCCACCAATTTTACTTTCTTGGTCACCTTCTTCCCGTCTCTTAGGATGTCTAAAGTGACCTTCTGCCCCGGTTCTGCCTCCGCCACCATCATTCTGAACTTCTGTCCATCTATTATCTTGTGTTCGTTGAATTCGGTTATCACGTCGCCCGTTTTGATCCCTGCCTCATCTGCGGGCGTCTTTGGCTGAACTGATCGCACCAGCACCCCTTGAGCCGAAGGAATATCTAAAGCATCTGCAGTGACTTTATTAATTTCCTGAAAGCCTATTCCCAGAAACCCTCTTAAGACTTTACCTTTCTCAACTAAATCAGGAATCACCGATTTAGCTAAGTTTATGGGGATGGCGAATCCTATTCCGATATTGAACTTCATCCCGGTAGGATTGGTGATGGCTGAATTTATCCCCACCACCTCTCCATAGATGTTCACCAGAGGTCCTCCGCTGTTACCCGGGTTGATGGAAGCATCGGTTTGAATGTAGTTCTGATACTGAGGCGTGTCTTCCGGTCCAAAATTTAAGTTTCCCCTTCCCTTGGCGCTGACCACTCCCAGGGTAACGGTTCTATCCAGACCCAACTCGGGGAAAGGATTCCCTATAGCCATAACCCATTCTCCCACCCTCAAAGAATCTGAATCCCCAAACTCCGCCACCGGAAGTTCGGCTTCTAAGTTGATCTTCAACACGGCAATATCCGTGTCCTTGTCCAGCCCCACCACCTCAGCCTTACATTGACTGCCGTCAGGGAGTTTGACGGATATATCATCTGCGCCGGAGACCACGTGATTGTTGGTCAAAATATAGCCATCTTTTCTGAAAATAAAACCGGAGCCCAAACTCTGCGCCTTTTGGGGCAGCCTTCTTTCTGGAATCCCCCCAAAGAACCTGCGAAAGAAATCTTCAAATGGGGAGAGATCGTAACGTGAGCCACTTCTTATCTTCTTTTCAGCCCTGATGTTGACCACCGCCGGGCTCACCTCTTCCGCCACCCTGACAAAGGGACTCTCCGATCCCAGAAGGAGCTCACCCTTTGAGCCGAAGAATTGATCTGGAGACCTTCTTAAGTCCTCCAGGGATGTGGTTGCCTGAAGGGTTTCTGAAGAAAACCACTTTAAGCCAGAGGAAAGGAGTATGCCCACCCCTATAAAAATGAGTGCAAAAACAAAAAATACAAAAAGCTTTTTTACTTTGAAAAGCAATTCACTATCTTTCAAGCTTTTCTCTCCAAAGATACAGTGAAATTTTTTTGATAAGACCTTGTGCCCCGGCTGTCAAGAAGAGTTGCACTACTTTTCAGCAAACTTAAATTCCCTTTAAATCCCAACCAATCTTTCTTTAGGTTTTTTGTCCCGGCAAAAACTTGCAGACAAAACGCAACATATTATACGCTCAAACTTCAAATCTGTTGCATTCCTGATTAAAAAAATTGTTTTGATTCTGCCAAAAATAGAGTCACAATTCATGTGGAGGGGTCTTTATTTTTGGATTTTTCTAAAGTTTGTGCCGGAATATTTTTACCCCGGCACAACGGAAGGATGCCAGAACCTAACTTAACTTAGGTTCTGGCAATGTCTTTGGCAAATTTTGGGTGTAAGCAGCCTGTTATTATATCAGTAGAATGTCATCTTGTGGTTCTGCAAAACCTGCTTTTATTATCAAATTCGTTTTTTTCACTTGACCTGACCAACTGCCGATACATATAATAACTTCGTATTAAGGTATTAGAATGAGCACATTCAAAATCTTCGGCAACAAACCTTTTTAGTTTTTTGGAGGCGATATGAAGAAGTCGACATTTTTTGTTTTTCTCCTCTCTGGATTTTTGTTTTTTTGCATGAATATGATGCATCCTGATGCGGCACAGTCGAAGGATGATCGAAAGACCTTAAAGCTTTTCCATGATTTACAGAAGATAATTATCTCCGTGTCCAACACCATCAAACCCTCGGTGGTGCATATCGAGGTGGTGAAAAAGACCGGGCAGATAAAATATAAATCCTTAGCCTCCGGTCTGATCGTGGACAGCAAGGGCTTCATTCTCACCAACGAGCATGTGGTGGATGACGCCAAGAGCATAACGGTAACCCTTCCCAGCAAGATCGAGTATCCAGCGGAGATCATCGGGACAGACAAACAGACCGATCTGGCTTTAATTAAGATAAAAACCGAAGAGGAGCTTTCGGTGGCAAAACTGGGCAACTCGGATGAGGTGGAGGTGGGAGAATGGGTGATTGCGGTGGGCAACCCTTACGGATTTGATCGTACGGTCTCGTTCGGCATAGTCAGCGGGAAGGGAAGGGTACTTCCCAACCTGCCTGTGGGAAATCAATTGATCAACGACTTTATTCAGACCGACGCCGCCATCGACCCGGGTTCATCTGGTGGACCTTTAGTGAATCTGAATGGAGAGGTGATCGGCATAAACTCCATTGGATTCGGCAGAGGACAGGGCTTTACCATCCCCATAAACATAGCCAATGAGGTAAAAAATAAGCTTTTGAAAAGTGGCACAATCCAGCGAGGCTGGATCGGCATAGCTATCCAACCCTTAAGTAGGGACTACGCCAAATATTTTGCCAGTCCCCAGCAGGAAGGTGTTCTGATCTCAGATATCATTCCCGATTCACCGGCAGAGAGAGCCGGACTTATGCCGGGTGACATAGTAGTTCAATACAACCAAGTGATAATCTCGGCGGAGAAAGAGGAAGATCTAAACAAGTTTCAGGTTTTGGTTTCACAAAGCGAAGTAGGAAAACCTGCAATCTTGAGAATGGTGAGAGGTGGCATCGATACCAGTATCACTGTGCAAATCTCTGAACAGCCCAAGGTGAAAGCGGATGAATTTGAGACGGAGCTTGGCTTCACCGTAAAGGAGATTACCGACGTCATATATCGCCAATACATGCTGGACGATAAGGAGGGGGTTTTAGTCTCCTTCGTGGAGGTGGGAGGAGTTGCCAGCACAGCTTTGCTGGAGGAAGGGGATGTGATCAAAAAGGTGGAGGAATCGAAGATTGAGAATCTGGATGACTTCAAGAAAAGCTTGGATCAGGTAAAGGATAGAAAACAGATGATGTTGACGGTGAAACGAGGAAAGAATAAAAGGTTCGTCCTGTTTTTACCAGATAAGGAAAAAGAACAAGAAAAACCTTAGACTGATTTTATCTTTTAAATTTTGGTGTATGGGAGGTCTCAGTTTTTGCCTTCATTCGAAGCATTGACTCGAATCAAAAGGTCTTATAGGTTGTTTCAGCTTTCCTTTTAGAAATTACCATTTGTAAATTAAATCAAGAACAATTTACTTTTCGCCTGGGCAATAATTCGGTCTCTAAGCCCTCGACACAAGGGAATTAGAGCTTCAAACGAAAGTCCTCGGTTAGTTTTAAACAAACTCTCTGAAAGTATCAAATACTCCCAATCCTGAGACTGGTGCAATTCCTTTGAGGGTGATACAGTCGAACCTTGATCGCACCAAGCGACTGCCGCTTGTGCTTTGACAGCAACATTGGGGCTATCTATGTCTCTATCTGCCTTTGTCTCAACAAGATAGTTTCTTTCGGCAGTTCTCACCACAAAGTCCACTTCATAGTTTCTGAGGATACCTGTTTCATCTCGATATGTAATCTTCGGTAGCGTTCATTTAACTGGGTCTATTTTTGGGTTTTTGTGAATATTTGAGCCAATCTAAATTAGTTACATTTGCTCCTGCTAACTGCAGAGGCGATTTGCCATTTTTATATTCATAGTTACTATCTGTGAATTGTTTAAAGCGATAGAAAAGGGACCAAAGTTTAAGGAAGTTTTTAGCATTATCTTTGTTTTTGAAACCGTTAATTTGTTTAAGTTTGCGGTTGAGTTGTTTAACAATATTTTCAACAAAGTTGTTGTCCCGCGGTAAATCAGGATTATGAAAATGCATAGTCAAAGTATGATAATGGTTTTCCAGTGATGTTATGATCATTTTTTGATATTTAACTTTAAACTGGGTTTTGATTTTTTTAAGTCTTAAAAATAACTCTTCAGAATCGTTGGAACTATCTGTGAACAGAATATTGGCTACCAGTTGTCTTAAGAATTTATTTTGGGCATAGTAATGGCTTTTCTTTGATTTGGGTATTCTTTGATTAACATAGCGCTGAAAATGAACTACACGGGTTTGATGCGGTATATCCGGAAAAAGGTCAGCTATCAGATCGAGCCATACCCTTCCTTTACCGAAGTCACTTATGATTCCAGTAATGGGGTAGCAGATGTCATCTCTGATGGTCAAAAGAAAACTTTTGCAATCATCTTCGCTTTCAGCCTCGACCGAATCCAAATGAACCAGATCATGTGTGAGTTTGTCGGATGCTAAAAGAACCATTTTTTCAGAACCAAATACCTTTATCGGTTTACCATCTATTCCCAGGATGCCTGACCAAGATGGTTTTAACTCCTTATGCACATCCAGGATGCTTTTACAGTTATGACCAAATTCATTTACCCAATTTAAAGCTGTGGAGGCTGCAATGCCGAACCCTCTGGCTATAGCCCGAAAGGAGACGTTCTCCTCTATGTTTCGTTTTACTACCTCCTCTCTAAAACTAAGGCTATGGTGACGCCGCTTGTCTTTAAAACGAGCGGTAAAGCTTTTATGGCATTCTTTACAGACAAATCTTTGTGTCTTGCTGATAACTAAAGCACGTAATGTCTTAGACCGTTTTTTAACAAATCCTTTCTTTTTTGTGTTGAAACCTAAGCACCTTGGACAACGTCTTTTTAACCATGATAACCTCGTTAAAGTTTTGTCAAAACTTAAAACAAGGTTTAATATAACGCTATCAATTACTTAAGGTCAATATCAGACCCACTTAATTGAACGCTGTCAAAGTTAGAGAACATACAAGGAAGTCATTAGTCATTTTTCTAAAAGACCCACAATTGCGAAACCAGTTGGACGTGCTTGTACTAAATGGTAAGCCGTTTGCCTAGTCTTTGATGATTCTAATTCACATAGAATACTCCTCGTGTTCTGTCGGGTCTTGCCTGCCCTGGCGGATGTGACCCGACAGCCGAGGAATCAGGTGTCAGGTCACACCCACAGGGCAAGACCTGACACAACCTTGAAGCGGGAAAAATGTCATTCTGAGGCACAGCCGAAGAATCTGAGATTTTCAACATATTGAATTTGTTAGATTCTTCACTTCCCGGACGGGAGTCCCCTCGTCCCGCCAGAGGCGGGACGGCTACCTGTCCTTCTCTTTTTTAGACCTCCCTTCTCCAAAATCTTAGGGAACGTCCAGTAAGTATAATATTGACAAATCTTATGACTTATTATATCCTGACAAATAATGATTTGTCAGAATATTTTTCGAGAGGGATTGAATTGTCTGTAAAGATCAAGAAAAAAGACATAGTCGAATTGGAGATATCAGATTTAGCTTACGGTGGAGTAAGCGTGGCTAAGGTGAATGGATATGTGGTGCTGGTCTATGGCGGAATTCCGGGAGACGTGGTCAAAGCCCAGATCACCAAGAAGAAAACAAATTTCGCCGAAGCCAAAATCCTCCAGATCACAAAAGAATCTAACTTAAGAACAAAACCGGCCTGTTCATATTTCGGTTTTTGCGGTGGGTGTACTTGGCAGAATCTAAAGTATGAGGAGCAACTAAGATTTAAAACCAAACAGGTCAAAGACAGCCTGGAAAGGATCGGCGACTTTACCGATCCTCCCGTGCAGAACGCTTTAGGTTCTGACCACGTCTTTTACTATCGAAACAAGATGGAATATGCCTTTTCACCCCATCCGGACAAAAAGCTTGTTCTGGGTCTGCATCCCCGCAAGAGATTCGACCTGGTCTTCGATCTGAAAGAGTGCTTTCTGCAGTCGGAGACAGCCAACAAGATCGTGGACTTTGTTCGCACATTCGCCAAAGAGAAAAATCTACGCGCCTATGATCACAGAAGTCAATCGGGCCTCTTAAGATTTCTGGTGATAAAAGAGGGTAAGAACACCGATGAGACCATGGTAAATCTGGTTACCTATAAAGGAGATTTTCCGCCTGTGAAAGATTTCTGCGACGCCATCTTTTCAAACTTCCCCTCTGTCAAAAGCATTGTGAGGAATATAAATTCCAAGCTATCCCAAATCGCCGTGGGAGAGGTGGAGGAACACTTGGGCGGTGAGAGAATCATTACAGAAAAATTAGGAAAGTTTGTATTTGAGATCTCAAGTAATTCGTTTTTTCAAACTAATCCCACACAGGCAGAAAAACTTTATCAGATGGTGCTGAAGTTGGCAGACCTACAGGGTGATGAAGAGGTTCTGGACTTATATTGCGGAAACGGAACCATCTCCTTATTTTTGTCATCTGCGGCAAAAAAAGTGATCGGTGTGGAGGCAGTGGAGGAGGCTGTGCAAAATGCCCGAAGGAATGCAGAGCTTAATGGCGTAAAAAATTGTGAATTTATCCATGGAGAGACAAAAAAGGTGCTCAAAGGTTTTGAACAGGACAAGAAAATCCCCCATCTGGTGGTGATCGATCCGCCAAGAGCTGGTTTGCACCCGCGTGTAATCAAGTCTCTACTCAACATGAAACCACTTAAGATTGTATATGTCTCGTGTAATCCCACCACTCTGGCAAGAGATTTGAAAATATTTTGTGAAAAAGATTACAACCTTGAAAATGTTCAGCCAGTGGATATGTTTCCTCATACCTTTCACATTGAGAGCGTGGCAAAGTTGGTGAAAATTCAATCTGCATGAATTTTATGAAAAGATTTTGTCCAAATTTTTCTTTATAAGAACAGAAGAGGAGACTAAAATGGAACTTAAATATGATCCCATACCATTTATTTTCAAAAAGGGCGATTCTTTTACCAGGCTATGTGTTCTGGAAATGGTTGGTCTATGGAACACGCCAACTGGAAAAGGTCTGCTTTTGGATTTGTTGAAGACCCAGAAAAAAGACGGAGGCTTTCCCAGCAAGATCGATTCTGATTTCAGTGGAGTGAAGGAGACAGAAAGAACCGCTCATCTTTTGCTGAAATGTGGAATGCCAAAAGATAGACTAACGCTTTCAAGCTGTATGAAGTTTCTTGTCAAGAATCAAACTGAAGATGGGGGTTTTCGGGAAAACCCAAAAATCAGCATTACCGCAAAGGTAATTGAACTCTCCAATCAGAAAAGCGTAACCTGGCTGACCGCGGACATGGTGGATCTTTTCAGACAAATGGGACAGGAGAATACCAAAGCCTGCCAGAAGGCAATCAACTGGTTGCGAAGAATGGAGATCCCTGAGGGGGGATGGGGACTGTTTGAGGAGGATGAACAGATCGATCCGGACTCAAGCGCACAGGTTACTTTTCTCATGAAAGACTTACTTGGCGCGGAAGATACTCTATATAAGCGGGGTATCGCTTTGTTTGAAAGACACCTCGATCAGAGGGCAGAGGAGGCCAAAGCGGGCTTCTGGGATCGGAAAGGGAAAAAGGAGGAAAACGAGGTTTATCATTTGACCCATCTTTTAGGGCAATCCATTTTCTCTGGAAAAAGGGGAATAGATGCAGGGTATAATTTCAAAGACAAAAGAGTGAAAAATATCCTTGAGGCGATAATCAAAATACAAAGAGAAGATGGTGGCTTCAGACCTTACTGGTTGAAGAAAAGCGATTCTTTGTATACCGGCCTGGTTTTAAAGATTTTCCTCTGGGTGGGGGCAATGGGAAAAAAGAAGATTAAATCCATGATTGAAAAAGTCGTTTTCGATAACGCGTAGCCAAGGTTTTACACTTCGTCTCCCGCCAAAGGCGGGATCGGCCCCGCATTTTTAAGGCAGTTTATAGTTCATGGTTCACAGTTCATAGTCCCTACCACATCACCCCAAAAGCGGTGGACGGTGGA
>CAYOFL010000036.1:0-32170 GCA_964403165.1 uncultured Ignavibacteria bacterium | reverse complement strand
TTGGGCCACGGAGGCTCGGTGGCATGCACGTATGCGACGTCTTCATCGTATACACTCACGGCCTGTTCTTCACAGTCGCCCTGTGCCCATACATAGTTTGAATCGAGGTGGCACGCTGGTCCAACCACATGCGCGGTGACCGTGATGTCAATCGTGTTACAAGGTGGCAACGGGCCAGGGAAGGACCACTCTAAATACGTGCCTCCCGGAACCGGCTCTACCAAAGCTGGAGGCGGGACCGCATCCAGGAATTCCAAGCTCGAGTCCATGAAGTCCTCAACGATTATGTTGGTCAAGTCACAGCAGGTTCCATCGTTATGGATGGTGATGAGAAATTGGGCATCTGTGCATACGTCTATATCCGTAGAGTCAACCCAGCCTCCTTGCGTCTCATCCCACACTTGCTTCTCCACATCGATGCTGGGTGTGCATTCTGGCCCGGTGATCACAAACGCCATATCCATCGACGTCGGCACGCATTCGTGGTAGACAAACCCGTTGATGATGACGTCCGTTGCTACAAAATCGATGGAAACCCACTCCGGGTTGTAGGGAATAGTGAAATAAAACTCTAAAAGAGTTTCCAGTGGCAACGGACCAATGATCTCCCGCCCAATATAGAGCTCCTCGTCTTCCCCTGGGAGAGGCGGCCTGCCAGGCACCCCCTCCAGCGACCATATGTCGGTCGACCAGTTGATGGCAAACTCGGCATAGGGATTAGGACCGTACACCGCGACCCAGAGATTATCAATGAAGATCTCTTTTGGCTTATCGTAAGTGAACGGGTTATCGTAGAACCACATATTCCACCAGTACTCGTATCCATACCATCCATCGCCGTAGTAATTGGTTGACTGCATGTCTTCGGGCGTTCCAGTAGCGTCGAAATAGACGTCAAACCAGTTACATCTTGGCGGCTCGTACATTTCTCTCCAGGGTCCTTCGATCCTCCACACAGCATCATCCATAAAATGATCCCGCGAAGTCTTCCAGCCCCACTGGTATGGCGGAGGTATGTTGAGCGCGGAGATGTCCAGCCAGTAGATGGAATCCTTTTGCTGAATGAATGGCGCTGGAATATCCATGAAGTCATACCGCCAGTAGGGGATATGGTCGTTACAGATGGACGAGTCAAGGCTTGGATAATACCAGGCTTCCAGCGTGGGCGGCTCGGACGGTATGCCACCGATTTCCCCTTCCCACATCCACAAAAGCTCGCCCGGCCTGCTCCAGGGGGTATCAACAGTTGCAGGGATATTCGCGTGGATGCTGAGGATAAACCATGGCATCTCACCGCCGGGGGGATAGTCGTCGGTTCCAGGCATGCCGTCTAAGTTTTTCCAGGAACCCCAGAAATGGATGTCCTCGACCGGACCGGTTTGCGAACACTGCCAGTCGTCAGCCAGGACTATGGGGAAGGTGGCATTCACGTCCCAACCGATCAAATCCGGCAGTTGCGGGAAATGCATCTTGTGGTCGGGCCAATCGGGAGCGGTCAGCTGGAAGCACATGTCCACGGCATAGCCAAAGACGGTCGACGTGTTCGTCCAGTCCGGGTAAACGAAATACACGGACTTGAAGACGGCCTGGTGCAGCAGGATCGGATCATCGTGCATACCCCAGCCGGACTGAGGCTGGTAGGCGCCAATGCCCTGAATGGAGATCCAGTACTTCGTGCCAGCGCCGAAGCTCAACGTAGCCGGCAAATCAACCGAGTAACTGAAGAAGAAACTAGTACCAATCTGCTCAATGAAAGTCTCGTTGACGTCCGCGTTGGCGAAGGTGTAGGTAGCGATTACCGCGCCGGGTTTGGTGCCATCACCGAAGTCGTTATAGAAGATGACTCGCCAGTCAAAGTTGCCATCATCCGGGGGGCCATTCCAGTAGCCGCCAATCCAGTGGACGTCATTTACCAGTTGGTCTTGGTCGAACATGAAGTCATCCGCCTCGATGGGGTCCAAGCCGCTGATGGGATCGTCCTGCGATGCTGCCAAGCCAATGTAGTCCATCCCGTTGTCATAGACAATGGCTTTAGAAATAGGGTTTGCCCAACCATGAACATTTGCATCTCTAACGTGTGTTGTAATCTCCGCTGTATACGCTGTCATACCCACAGAAGCTACCAGCGCTATTGCTATCGTAAGTATTACCAACCTTTCAAAATACCAACCTTCTTTCTTTTTCATTTTTTTACCTCCCACTATTATTGTATGGCTTCAAGACAAAACCTGTAAAGATTTTGCCTCAAAGTCATCCTCTTTACCCCCTTCCGGTCTCAAAGCCCCCCGCCATAGGCGGGGGAATCTGAAGTTTAGAAAATTCAATTTACCTTAACAAATTATGCGCTCTTTTGGAATGAGCAAAATCTGAACGCTATAATTGGGTGGAGTTCTGCTAAGGAAAAAGAAAGACTCAAATTCCGGCAGAAAGATAAAGGAAGAGAATAAAAGTTTTCCCCTTTATCTCTCCCCCTATGACTACTAACCATGTAACCACTATAATAAAAGAAATAAAACCCTTTTTGTCAAGTATTTTTTTGTGTTTTGTAAATTTTTTATACATCCATGTATAAATTTTTTATATATGCTTTTTTACCTTATAGATATTCCCTAAGGCCTCAGGAAAAGGAGAGCTAACCTAATTATGTGAAAGCCTTTATGAAGGCTATCTCATAATCTCCCATGGGTGGTTTGTATTTCTTAATTCAGAAATAAGTTTGTAGGTCGGATATGCCTGCCAACCCTGGGTCGCAAGACCTATCCGACACTTTTCTTTTGAAATGTAATTTTTTTCAAAAGCTTTTTCTTCCCTCAGCTTTAGCACTCTTTTTTGATAAAAAAATAGCCGACAGATTAGTTGTCTGCTAACTATGGATAATCTAAATGGGCCCAGCAGGACTCGAACCTGCGACCCACTGATTATGAGTCAGTTGCTCTAACCAACTGAGCTATGGGCCCAGAAAAAACCACATATATATATTACGTCCTAAAAATATTTAAGTCAAGAAATTTTTGAATTGAAACGTTTGCAAAAAAAATTTTGTAAAAATTTTTATGATTTATATTTTTTAAATACAACATTAACAATTTTCTGGTTGACAAATTCTTTAAATAGATTAATATTAAAAATTATGAAAAAGCGAAAAACAAAATCCACCTTAGATAAAGTTGAGGAGAGTATTCAAACATTAAGGCTTAGTGGTTCGCGGAATCTCAAATCAATCTTCCGGGATCTGGCCAGCTTAAAAGAGAGCCTTCTTAGTCTCGGTTCCATCAGCCCTTCCGACAAATGCGGTGAAACAATTGAAAAGTCTTCGTCATCTTTAGATAACATTGAGAGGAAAGCCACCACTTTGGAGACCTCGCTGGGCGAGAACGTCCTGAAGCTAAATTCCGAATATCAACGCTGTAAATCCGAATCCAAAGAATTAGAAGATGAAAGAAGAACCTTCAGAACTTTGTACGAGCTCTCCGACATCATTTACTCGGAAAGGGATGTGGGCGCGCTGATTGAAGAGGTGGTCGACTCGGTCGTGGAGATCACCTCCTGTGAGCGCTGTTTCCTGAAGATATTTGAGGAAGGCAAAAACGTAAGACTTGCCATCGCCAGGGATAGCGACAAAAAGCAGATCGAGGAGGAAAAGGAAAATATAAACAAGAAGGTGGTAGAGGTAGCGGCGGAAACCGGCAATGCCATCTGCATCACCCAGCTTTTAGTCTCGGACCCGGAAGAGGAAAAGGAGAGTGGCTCCTTTGAAACCACCTCCATTCTCTGTGTCCCCCTTAAGTCAAAGGACAAGGTTCTGGGCATCATGTATCTGGATGACACCAAGACAGATTCCTATTTTACCACGGACGACGCATCACTGTTGAGTTCTTTGGGTGAAAGGGTGGGGGTGGCTTTAGAGAACAATCTGCTTTTCACCGAGCTTAAAGAATCCCAGGAGAAGCTTTTGCAGGATCTCCGGGGAAGGTTCAAATTCGATGAGATTTTGGGAAACAGTCCCCAGATGGTGGAGGTGCTCAAGACGGTGGCGGACGTGGCTGATACCGATGCTACCGTTTTGATCGAAGGCGAATCGGGCACCGGGAAGGAACTTTTAGCCCGGGCGATTCATTTCAACAGTAGTCGCTCTAAAAAGCCATTCGTTCCCATCAACTGTGCCGCCATCCCCGAAACCCTTCTGGAAAGCGAACTTTTTGGATATGAAAAAGGTGCCTTCACCGGCGCGGAGCAGAGAAAGCAGGGGAAGTTTGAGGTAGCAAATGGTGGAACCCTTTTCTTAGATGAGATCGGCGAGATGAGCCCGCTTTTGCAGGTGAAGATATTGAGATTTCTTCAGTCTCGTCAGTTTGAGCCTTTAGGCTCCAACAAACTGAAAAAATCAGACGTGCGGATTATCGCCGCCACCAACAAAGACCTTCTCTCTCGGGTCAAGGAAAACAAATTTAGAGAAGATCTATTTTACCGAATAAACGTCATCAACATAAAGCTGCCCCCTTTGCGGGAAAGAAGGCTGGATATCGCACCTTTAGCCGAATCCTTCGCCAAAAAGTTCGGCAAGAAGAATGCTAAAAATATCAAGGGAATCGATCCAGAGGCTTTCAACGTTTTGAGCCGTTACAGTTTTCCCGGCAACATAAGGGAATTGGAGAATATAGTTGAGCGAGCCGCCATCTTAGCCCAGAACGAGTGGATCGCCAAAGAGGATCTTCCCAAGACTCTGTTTGAGGGAAACGATTTCGACTACAAGATCAATATCCCGCAAAACTATGGCGAGCTGAAAGCTCTGAAAAAGAAAACTATAGAAGAGATCGAGAAGTCCTTCCTAAATCATATCTTAATGAAAAACGACAACATCATCTCTAAGGCAGCCGAAGAAGCCCGAATGCATCGGGTGGAGCTGCACCGGTTGATCAATAAGTACAAAGAAGATTTCAGAGAATCGAGGAAGCTTAAAAACGAAATTTCCCACCAGTAACATTTCTGCGTTCTGGCGGGTCTTGTCAGGCTGACCGAGAACTCCCCTAGTGTCATTCTGAACGGAGCCCTTCGGCACTTGTCACCCTGAGCGAAGCGAAGGGTCTGGGTTGCCTCAGGGTAAACTCCGCGGAGTGAAGAATCTCGGTTTTATGCGGGTTGAGACGCGAGATTCTTCCCCATATGGGTCAGAATGACAATTCTCGGTCAACCTGTTGTGTGACCCGACAGCCAAGCAATCAGGTGTCAGGTCACACCCGCAGGACAAGACCTGACACAACCTTGAGTAGTTGTTCCGTTTGCTTAGACTGGATTTCTTTCTATCCCAACTTTTTTCTTGCATTTGAGCCTAAAAATTCGATATTATTGATGAAGGATATGTTTTGAATGAACTAATGACTATTGACTACTGACTAATGACTGCTTTCCCCGGAGGGTTAGTCCTAACTGGTAAGGCAGTGGACTTGAAATCCACCGGCCGCAAGGCCTTGCGGGTTCAAATCCTGCACCCTCCGCCATGATTATTTGCAATTAAAGGGAAATATGAAAGAAGAAATTATAAAGCTTCAAAAAGAAATCGAGCGGCTTAAAAAGGAATTAAAGAAACGAAAAAAATACGGCTTGGTTTGGGAAGAAAAGCCCGAAGAAGTGGTTGAGATGTGCAAAGAAAAACTGCCGGTGCTGAAAGAAGTGAAAAGCAAAGAAATAATCACAGACAAAGACAAGCCGGTAAATTTGCTGATTGAAGGCGACAACTATCATGCGCTTTCGGTTTTGAATTATACCCATGCCAAAAAAGTTGATGTGATTTACATTGATCCGCCGTTTAACACCGGCGCAAGAGATTGGAAGTTTAACAACGATTATGTGGATATTAACGATGCTTACCGCCACAGCAAATGGTTAAGCATGATGTTTTATAGATTGAAAATTGCAAAGAATCTACTAAAAGACCACGGGGTACTAATTTGTGCGATTGATGATAATGAATTTTACAGATTAGGGGCTTTGCTAGAAAAACTTTTTGTGGGTCGTGAGATACACTGTGTAACGATAGTTCACAACCCAAGAGGAATTCAGGGTAATAATTTTTCTTATACTCATGAATATGCCTATTTTGTATTCCGGAAGTGTTTAAAGGTAATCGGCCATCGAAAGTTAAAAGAAGATGAAATCTATTGGAGCAATTTAAGGAATTGGGGAGGGGAGTCATTACGAACAGATGCTCGTAATTGCTTTTATCCAATTATTGTAAAAAGTAACAAAATAATTGGGTTTGGAGAAGTTCCTAAAGATAATTTCCATCCTAAAAAACAAACAGAAGAAAAAAAAGGGCTGCATCACGTTTGGCCTATCGATGGAAAAGGTATTGAAAGAAAGTGGAGATATGCAAGACAGAATGTAGATTCTATTCTAAATTTGTTACGGGTTAAAAATTCCAATCGCAGAATTGAAATTGAAATCGGAAAACCTTATGGTACCGTTAGGACTGTTTGGCAAAATAGTAAATACGATGCTGCTGAATATGGTACTAAATTAGTACATGCACTTGTTCCATCCTCTCATTTTGACTTTCCGAAATCTGTTTACAATACTTTTGATTGTATTGCTCCGATTTTATATCAAAGAAAGAACGCAATTATATTGGACTTTTTTGCTGGTTCTGGGACAACTGGACATGCGGTGATGATGGTCAACAAAGCAGACAGCGGTGCTAGAACATTTATACTTTGTACTAATAACGAGAATGGCATAGCCAAAGAGGTCTGTTACCCGCGCATTAAAAAAGTTATTGGAGGGCACAAAGATTATCCTGATATAACAGGTATTCCGGCTAACTTGAAATATTTCAAAACCGATTTTGTTGACGCAGAGCCGACAGACAGAAACAAAATAAAACTTACCGAGCAGGCAACAGAAATGCTTTGCGTAAAAGAAGCAACTTTTGAGCCGGTGATGGACAATAAAAGATTTAAGATTTTTAAAAATACTAATCACTACACCGGCATAATTTTTGACCAATTGGCAATTCTGGCTTTCAAAAAAGCAATTAAAAATATTAAAGGTAAATTCAGCGTCTATGTTTTCTCGTTAGGCGATGAAACTTTTGACGAGGAATTTGCCGACCTTAAACAAAAAGTCAAATTATCTCCTATTCCCGAAGCAATTTTGAGGGTATACAGGCGAATATTTAGATAAAAACATGGCTTTAGATTTACATTTTATAAATGTAGGTAAGGGTAATTGTACAATAATTGATTTTCCAAGTGGACGTCTTAGCGTAATTGATATTGATGATTCCAGAACAATCTCAGAAACACAACGGCGACAAATGTCGCTTGAAAAGAAAGCAGCTTTAACAAATCCGATTGATTGTATAGTTTCTAATTTTGAGGATAGAGAAGAAATTTTCAGATTTATTTTGACTCATCCAGATATGGATCATATGTCCGGGATAAAAACTTTGTTTAATAAAAAATATGTCAGAAATTTTTGGGATGTTCCGAATAATAAACCAGATCCGGGAAATTGGGACAAGGTGCTATGGGATAAAGATGATTGGGATTTTTATCAATCTCTAAAAAATAAAAGAATAAACAATGTAAACGTAGTAAATCCATTAAAAAATGCGGCTGCTGATTGTTGTTGGGTTCAAGATGGTATTAAAATATTGTCTCCCAGCAAAGAACTGATCGACAAAGCAGAAGAAAGCAGAGAATATGACCATTTAAGCTATGTGCTTCAAATTACTTACAAGGGATTAAGGACGATACTAAGTGGAGACGCTACAACAGTAGCACTAAAAGATATTTTAAAAGAATATAATAAAGGATTAGAATCATCTATTCTTTTAGCTCCCGGACATGGGAGTAAAAATAACGTTTCTAAAGATTTTTTAGATGCAGTAAAGCCGCGATTAACAATAGTGTCGGTTGCAGAAGGAGTAGATTATGACTACGAGACGTATAAAAAATATGGACGCGTATTATCAACTAAACATTATGGCAATATCACAGTGCGAATAAAAGACGATAAAGAAGTAGTTTTTAGAACCCAGCTCCAAAATTATAGCGACAATTGGTATGTTTTAAAACAAAGAAAAGAATACTATGGAGAATAAATTATTTTCAAAATTCAGTTTTTACGATCAACTTGGCTATATTCTTGTTGGTAGCATAGTTTTACTGATTATCTCACTTGATATCTGGCTATTATGGCATTGGATTCCTAAAATAGATGGAATAGATTTTATTATTTTAATAATTGTTGCTTATTTTTTAGGCCATCTTATTCAATCATTAGCCAATCTTGTCATAAAAGAGAAAGTGGATGATTTTTCCGAACAAGATAAAAAGATATTAAATATCGCAAGGGAAAATTTCAACCTGAAAGAAAAAACGGATAATGAGGTTTATCGTTTTGTAAATATAATAAGTTTAGCGAAGGATTTTTCAGGACAGGTTGAGGCTTTTAATGCTTACTATAGTCTATACAGGGGGTGGTTAATAGTATTTGTGGCCCAATCAATTTTTCTATTGTATTACCTTATTTGCGTTTTCAATTTTAAAAGTCTAATTCTCTTGCTTATTTCTATAATAGTTTCTATTTTATTCTATTTAAGACTAAAGAGGTTTTATAAATATTCTCGAGAAAAAACTTTACATACATTCCTAATAATAAGCAGGTTTGAGAAATTATAACTATGCAACTAAAAATTTACCAAGAAAACGCAATAGACGATTTATTAACCAAGACCAAAAAACTTTTGGGTTATGCTGGCAGTAAAAAACTGGTTTTTAAGTCGCCAACCGGTTCGGGAAAAACAATAATGATGGCGGAATTTCTGAAGCAATTGGTTGACGATAGAGAAGTTAGGCAATCGCTCGGTTTTATCTGGACGGCGCCAAGACCAGTTTTAACTTCGCAAAGTAAAGAAAAGTTGGAAAATTATTTTGAGGAAAGCCGAGCGTTAAAATGTTCGTATTTTGAGGATTTAGACGACAGAAAAATTGGAGAAAATGAAATTTTATTTTTCAATTGGGAGAGTATTAACAAAGCGGATAATATCTATATTCGGGATAACGAACAGGAATTTAATTTGTCCAAAGTGTTGGAGAGGACAAAGGAAGAAGGACGAGAAATTATCTTGATTATTGATGAAATTCATCATCACGCAGAAAGCGATATTTCTCAGGGATTGAGAGAAATGATTGGGCCAAAATTAACCATTGGCGCTTCGGCGACCCCCAAAATGAAAGATTTTGATGATATGGTTTCGGTAGCTTTGGAAGATGTCAAAAAGGAAGGAATGATTAAAAAAGCGGTTATTTTGAATGATGATTTTGTCAATTTCATAAAGCAAGGCAAAATACAGACGCAAAAGTTGAGTGGCGGAAGTGAGGAGTTGGTTATCGATGCGGCAATCAAGAAAAGACAGGAGTTGGTGGAAGCGTATAAAAAAGAAGGTGTTAAGATTAATCCTTTAGTTTTAATCCAATTGCCAGATAGAAGAACCAGCCTTGAAGATCGAATAAGAGAAAGGGTTGAAAGTATTTTGAAAAATAAATACAGAATTTCAACTGAGAAAGAAAATAATAAGCTGGCGATCTGGCTTTCTGGCGAACACGTCAACAAAGAAAATGTTGAAAGGCAGGACAGTGAGGTTGAAGTTTTGCTTTTCAAGCAGGCAATTGCTTTAGGTTGGGATTGTCCCAGAGCGCAGATTTTAGTTTTGTTTAGAGAATGGCACAGTCCAATATTTTCTATTCAAACAGTTGGCAGAATTATGAGAATGCCCGAACCGGACAGAGGACACTATAATACTGATATTTTAAATTATGGTTATGTTTATACAAACTTGGAGAACATTGAAATTCAGGAAGACATCGCTAAGGATTACATCACTACTAACAAAAGCAAAATAAGGGAAGATTACAAACCGATAAATTTGCTTTCTTGCTATCCGAAAAGACACAGAGAAAAGACAAGATTATCCCCCCTTTTTATAGAGATATTTTTAGAAATATCCAAGGAATATGATTTGAAAAAGAAAATAGATATTACGGCGAAAAAAATTGACCAAAAAATCATCTCTGATTATAAAGCCGAAGATGTTGATGCTTTGGCAGGGGAAAGAATTGTTGGACACAAAGAGATAAAAGCAAGCGGTTTTGATTTACAGAAATTATTTGATTACTTTGTAAGAAATAATCTAACACCGTTTTATCCCGAAGATAGATCGGTTAAGAAAGTGGAAGAATCAATCTACAAGTTTTTCGCAGAAGAATTAAAAATGCATTATAGGGACTTTTGGGAAGGAATTGTGCAGATGGTTTTAAGTGATAAAAACTCCCAGCATTTTGTTAATGTGCTGGATAAGGCAAAAGAGAAATATAAGAAGGAAACAGAAAAACGAGAACCAGAGTTAGAATCTAAAGAAGATTGGAACGTGCCGGAATTTTTGCTATTTGACGAAAGCTATATAAAGGAAGAAAAAGAAAAATCTATAATGCAGCCATTTTATAGTGATGGAAGATGGAAACCAGAGGCGGCTTTTATTGAGTTTTTAGAAAAGTCCGAAGCGGTCGAATGGTGGTTTAAAAATGGAGACAGGGACTTAACATTTTTTGCAGTTCCTTATGATAATGGAGAGAAGAAACCATTCTATGTTGATTTTATTGTTAAACTGAAGGATGGAAAGATTGGTTTGTTTGACCCTCATGGGCTTCATTTGAGTGATTTAAAACCCAAAGCGGACGGATTGTATCAATATCTGCAGGAAGAAAATAAAAAAGGTAAGAATCTTTTCGGTGGAATCGTTTCCAACACCGACCAAGTTAGATATCGAGGAAGATGGATTTATTTTGACCAGCCAAGCACCTTCTTCAAGGGCAATGATTTGAGAAATTGGAAGGATTTACTTTTGTAACTTCCCGTTGAAAGATTCTTGTGTTGATAAAGGTGATCAAAAATCACTACACTTGGTCGGAGTACCCATACCCCCTACCTTTATTTGCGTCGGGGTAGCTCGTAGGTCAAGCCCAAGTCAAAGAATACGAACGCCAGATTGACCAGTTGGTCTATAAGCTTTATGGCTTGACGGAAGAGGAGATAAAGATTGTGGAGGGGAAGTAACCACCCTTTTTGTTTCCCCACTTGTTAGGGGAAAAAATTGGTTTGTCCCCCTTTCTTAAGGGGGACTATAGGGGGTTCTGACTCCCCCCTTTGTGTTTCCCCCCTTGCCAGGGGTGAAAGATTTTGTAGGGACAACTCATGTGGAACATCCCGCCATAGGCGGGGAGTTGTCCTTACGATCTCTCTTACCACCAGAATCAAATTCACAATAATCTTTATGGTGAAAAGGATAGAGTCGGTATTTATAGGAGAGGAGTATATTTTGCATACACAGTTCTCAAAACACTAACGATGAAAAAAATTAAAAACAACCATCAGAAAGTCCAGAAAGACCAGAAAGTCCAGTATCCCCGGTATCGCAATTCCGCTATGCCCCTTTGTATGAACGGCATAGCTCATTTTGCAGGATGGTTGAAAAAAATTAAAAAGCAATTATCAGAAACGCCAGAAAGGCCAGTAACACCAGCAAGCCCGGTCGAAGTCAGGTGCCCTGCGGTCCTAACAATCACAATCTTTACCCCCCCTTGAATTGCCCCCTTGTCAGGGGGACAAATTATAACCTCTTACCTTCCGACCATTTTGTATAAATTCTGTATGTATGCCATATCGATCTTCTGAAACAGGCGGATAGGAGGGAAGGGGGAATATAGCACGTCGATGTTATTCTGTTGATGCCGGAACACCCGCCTGAGATCAGCGATGGAACAATCCTCAATTTTCTTGCCCAGATCGATCATCAACAAAAGCGGAATGCCCGCCTTGGGCATGCCGTCGAAATAGACCTCCCCGGCAGGCTGGGAGGGAGTATAGATGACGAAATCTGACTTCACCGGCTCCGACTTGATAGACTCCTCAGATCTGGTCTCCACATCGTAATAGCAACGCTGAGATAGAATGTCTTGCAGGTTGATGATCCTCTCGCTGATTTCATCCTGATAGATCAGACAAAGTTCTTTTACCCGCACCGAATTCCGGTAAATGTCCCGGAATGCAAAGGGATGAGCCCGACACTCCTCTCGTATCGCAGTCTTCTGCTTCTGGCAGACTTCCTCTAACCCACGGTTGAATAGACTCGTCTTCTCAACCAAATCTTCAGGCTTAGCTTCCTTTAGTTCGGTTATCATTTCCGAAAGCTTTTCCTGATCCACGGGGGGTAAAGCCTTCATCTCAGAAAGGATATTCACCATCTCCGATACGCAGCTTAAATGAGAGTCAAACTCTTTCTTAACCGGGGCAGGCATTTCCGATGGGGCGCCTTCCCTTAAGATACCTTGAACGCTGGCAAAGATGGAGGGCAAAGGGCGAAGCAGTTGAAACGGTACCACCGACGCCCTCAACGTGAACATAATCGGCTGATACATCTTCAGCTCCCTTCTTTTGCTTTCCGTTAACCCAGAACCTAACTTAAGTTAGGCTCTGGGTTGGTTCAAAATCCCTTATTGCTCAAATCTCGCCTTTGTGTAAACTCAAAATCTACTCTCACATATAAAATATCGGTTGACACACATGAATCAAAGTATTATTTTAATACAAAAGCGTATAACCATTCATATATAGCCTGGAGTTTTCATATATCGAGTTACATCCAAAAGGTGCGAAGCTGATGCTAAAAAGACTTTGAATCGTTGGAATTTATGGAGGGAACATGGAATTACAAACCTTACGTGGTTTTTACTGGGCAGGAGTGCATAGTAGCTTTTCCAAAGCCGGAAAGGTGTTGAATATCGGGCAGTCGGCGGTGAGCCATCAGGCAAAGGCTCTGGAGGAGGAGTTGCAGGTCAAATTATACGAAAGGGTGGGGCGTGGCGTTACCCTGACTTCTGCCGGCAAAATCCTGATGGCTTACGTGGACATTATCCTGCAAACTCTGGACAACATAGAAACCCATTTCGCAGAGCTGGCTGGCTCTCCTGAAGGAACAGTCACCATGTCTGCCTATCGGGGGATAATGCAATACAAACTGCCACAGATCGTGCAGGGCTTTAAAAGAAAAAATCCGGATATCCGGCTGGTGATCTTGAATCGACCCCTGGACACAGATATATTAAACATGGTATCGGCCGGAGATGTAGATTTCGGCATCACCTCCTCCTGGAACGATTTTATGGATCTTTCTTTTCATGAGGTATGGTCTTACGACATGTTCCTCTGTGTGCCTGACAACCACCGGCTGGCTGGACGGCGCACCGTGGGTTTAAAGGAGATCGTGCGGGAACCTTTGATATTGTATGAACAAGAAAACTCCATTCGCAAAAGGATCGAAAAGGTTTTTAATGAGCACAATCTTGCTTACAATCTCGAAATCGAGACTGGCGGCGCCACGGTGATTCAGGAATACGTAAAGATCAGAGAGGGAATCTCCATAGTTTCAGGGCTCGTAACCGAAGCTACCGAGGAGCCTTCGCTCTCATACATTCCGGTCACCGAGCATTTCGGGAAATTAGGTTATGGCGTGGTCTTAAAAAAACGTAAGTATCTCTCTCTTCCGGTAAGAAAATTTCTGCAGGAGGTGGGTTTGGGGGAAACTCTATCTGCTCAAAACTGGGAGATATGAAGATTTGATAGGTTTCTACTGTAACTGAATCTTTAGGGACTGTTTAAAGACCCTTTTGGCAGGGCTAAATGCCCTGCCCTATAGGTGATGACTCATTGTTGCCAATAGGGGCGGGAATTTATCCCGCCACAGTTTACCTTTTTCAACACGCCCTTTATAATCACTCTCTTTATTTTTCTCGTTGGATATATCCTTTGACCAAATAGTTAAGACCAAACTGATTTATCTTGTTATACATGGTAGCTTTGGAAATCCCCAGAGCTTTGCTGGCAGGCTCAACCTGACCATGATTGGATTTTAGTGCATTTATAATTGCCACCTTCTCGATCTGATTCATGTCCGCATCTTTAAACACCGGGCAATCTTCAGCCGGGCTCTCTTTTGAACAGGTCCCTTGAGGAGAGAAAGAAGGTTTCTCAGTTGCAGTTTTAGATTCCAGAAGGTCCTTTAAAGTGATCAATCTATCTGCCCTTTTCACCGCGGATTCAATCAGATTCTCCATCTCTCTGACGTTCCCTTCCCATTCCCTTTTATTTAAATAGCCTAAAGCTTCGCGGGTTATACCAGCTATTTCCTTATCTGCTAGTTCGGATTTCTGTTGGATGAAGTGGTGGACCAGAAGTGGCAAATCTTCCAGCCTTTCTTTTAATGGCGGAAGTTTGATCTCTAATACTTTCAATCGGTAATATAAATCTGAGCGAAAATCTCCTTTCTGGATCATCTCTCCCATGTCCCTGTTAGTAGCTGAGATTATGCGCACGTCCACGTTAATCGGCTTGGATGCTCCAAGTGTGTCCACCTTTTTCTCCTCGATCACCTTCAGAAGTTTAGCCTGAAGATTTTTGGAAAGCTCGCCGATCTCATTTAAAAAAATAGTGCCACCATTTGCTATCTCAAACTTACCTGCTCTTCTCTCTTTAGCGTCTGTATACACTCCCTTTTCATGCCCGAAAAGCTCTACCTCCAGAAGTGTTAATGGGATAGCCGCACAGTTCACCGAAACGAATGGATTTGCAGATCTTTCGCTATGAATGTGGATGATCTTGGCAACTAAATCCTTGCCTGTTCCGGTTTCACCTTGAAGCAACAGGGTGGCGTCGGAATTCAGAGCAGTTTCCATCTGCTGAAAGAGCTTGACCATAACCGGGTTTTTTCCGATCAAACCCCGCTGATTATATTTCTCGATCAATTCGTTTCGAGCGCTCTTTTCCCACTGGATTGCCCTTTGCATTTTCAGCTTCAGAAACAGATAGTCCTTCTGCAGAGCATCCCATTCCACGTAATCAAAAGCTCCCAGATGTAAAGCCGAGGACATTGAATCATAATCCGCCTGGGCAGTGACCATGATCACCGGAATGTTCTGATCCAGCTTCTTGATGGCTGTCAGAATTCTCAATCCTTCATTATCCGCATCTTCTGCCGGACCCAAAAGCTCAGATTTATCAATTTTGGTAAAGCTTTTATCCAGAAGGATCAGATTGTAAACTTTTTTCTTTAGCTCTCTGGATAGTTTAACTCCGCTTTTGATATGGTCGTATTCGAACCCATTTGAGATAAACTGATGGCAGTAGTTGGTGATGTCGATCCCGTCGTCTATGATAAGGACTTTGATCAAAGGATACCTCTTCGACTCTAAGATATCAGAATTTATAGTCGAGTCAAGCCTTAAAACACGCAAGATGATCTCCTTTGGCCCGCCAAAGGCGGGCCCTATGGATGGCAAGTAGTTATCTCCCATAGGGGCGGGAATTCCCAGACGAGCGGACGCCCAGACGGGGGCGTCTGCCCTCCCGTCTGGGGGTCTCCGTCATCCCGCCCCGAAGTGTAGCTTTTTCAACACGCCCTCTGTCATCGCCCTCTGAACTCTCCTTGCTTGACGTAGGTCGGATATGTCCGAAGGACTATCCGACATCCTACTTTCGTCCGAAACCCCCAAATGGGGGATTTCGGACCTACGCTTATTCTCTGGACGGCGGGGTGGACACAGAGGTCCACCCCAACCGTATAATTCCCTCTACCCCTCTACTTCATCAAAATCATCTTCTTGGTCTCGGTCTGTTCTCCGGCCTTGAGCTTATAGAAGTAGACACCGCTGGCTGTTTCATTGCCCCTGTCATCCTTCCCATCCCATACGACTTCATAAGTTCCGGTCATCTTGGGCTCATCCACCAAAGTTCGCACTAACTGTCCCCTAATGTTGTATATCCTTAGAGTGGTGGGAACTGAAAGCTGGTCACTGACGACTGCAAACTGAATACTGGTCGCCGGGTTGAAGGGATTGGGATGGTTCTGTAGCAAGGCAAAATCCCTTGGTTTTGTGGCTGGCGAATCCTCTTTCGGGAGAATGGTTACGCCGAAGGGTGTGGCGTTCCTATTTACAAGAATCGCCCTTTGTAGCTCAAGTGAACTGAGATCAGACCCTGTTATGTTGAGCGTCACCAGAGCTCCTTCTCCAGCCGGGATCAGATGTTCGCCATTTAGATCGACAATTCCGATTTTGAGGATTCCATCTTCGGCGCTGAAGAAGAGGCTTAAGTCTTTGGTTCGGTTTGTGAGTTCTGGGATGATGGACTGTATCTCATCAGGATTGTAGCTAAACTCGAGCTGGACTCCGGCTGCATCAACTCCAAAATAACCATTGACTTCGATCACGTTCTTGCCTTGTTTTGAAATCCTCGAAGTAATAAGCCCCACTTCGGCTGTTCCGGCTGTTTTCTTTAAATTGAAATCACTACATCCTCCACAGCTTCCAGCCAACTCTGGATGCGAAGCACACCCGCAGACTGGAGGTGGTCCCCACTTAAATAGATAATTGATCATACAGACCACATCTCCTATATCCACAATGCAATCCCCATTCACGTCTCCGGCGTCCAGGGGACGAGGTTCAGGACCACCCTTAAACAGGTAATTGATCAAGTAAACCACATCCCCGATGTTTATCTCGCAATTGCAATTTACATCTCCGGGGCGGTAGAGCGCCACAAAGGTTATCCCTGGTGCGAAGCTGGGAATGAATTCATTGCCGTGATTATCCACGAACAACAGGTGTTGGCTCTCCGGCTGGACTGTGGTGGTGTCCCAAGCAATGAAACAGGAGTCGTACACGTTCTCTGGATCACATTCTATAGAGAAGTAGACGTAAGCGATGGGTCCTTCTCCCGGAGGAAGTGGCGGGGTTCCTCCCCCCATGTCTGCTATCAAACCCAAAACGACGGTATCGCCGTTGATGGAAACGTTTTTACCTTCCCAATTCTCTATCCGGGTGCCCCAAAAGCTGACTGAATCGACTGTGAAACCCGGGCAGTCGGTTTCCCAATGCAAGGGAATAGTCATGGCGGAGATCGTATCATCATTGGCTACAAGCAGCGGAATCATCATTGATTTGGGGTCTAGACAGGTTGAAGAAGACCCAACAAACAGGGAACATGAACGAGGTTCCCAGCTTTCCACAAGAATATAATCTATGTCACATACAGCATCCCAAGGTTGGCGGAATTCGAGCTTTACGACGTGATCTGTGATAGACCAGTTCTTCACGACTACGGATGTGAAAGTTGTATCTGAATCGCTCTTTGCCAGCAGTTCACCTCCGTCTGAACGTATTATCGCACTGACTGTCCACCAAACATTCTCCGAGCCTGGTGCCACTGTATGGATTTGAGTCCACTCCTTAAATTTCCAACCGTGGATTTGGGAACAACAGAGGTATGTTATATCAATCTGTTCACCAGTCTCAGTGCCGTAATGGATGGAGAGAATCGGCAATCGATAGTTCAGACCTCCACTTACCAATCTCATTCGGGCCTCTACTCTAATGGGTAGGGGAAAACTGTCTGTTCTTTCTGCATAGTCGCCGCTGCCATGGCCCTGTCCTATATGAAGTAAACAGTTTACTGTGTCGACCGAAACAGAAGCATGGCTTCGTTCCCAATCCCCACTCTCGAAGACATCTGTGCAGAAGTCCTCAAAATACAAGGTATCAGCAGCTAACGTGATTTGTGAAACATAAGTGAGCATCCCTAAAAGGATGATCAGGCTGGCAATGACTTTATACTTTTTTCGCATTTTTGTCCTCCTTGTGTATCATTCACAGACAGAATCTGTGAATTCGTTTTGTTCCATATCACGAATTCCAACTAGGAAGCTTCCGAGCCTTCCCTTAGCAACTAAAGTGCCAAGTTAGAAAAACAGTTTATGAAAGATACACTAATTGAAGCAAGTTGTGTCTTTACAATGGATTGGAGGGACTTTGCGGATTAGTGGCGTTTGTTCTGAAGGATTGTGTCCGATGGGCTCTTTTCTAAATCTTGGAAGGGATTTCTAAAATTTAGAATCTATCTTATTTTCACTCCATTCTTCCAGACTTCGATTTGCTTCCAGCTTTCGATAACTTCTGGGGTGATGTCGTAATCCAGTATTCCTTCTTGTTTTAGTTTTCGCAAGGCAAATCGTGTGTCCGGTGTTAGTGTAATCCTTTTTACATTCATTAGCTCTTCGTCCAACCAGTAATGTCTGATGATTCCCCGATGATCATGAACGGCTGCTTTGTAGACATCAAAACCGTCCTCCCTCCCCATGAAGCCAAACCCCCCTAATACCGAAAACAATCCATTTTCTCCGCCCCAGCCTTTAATGAAAGGGAATTTGATGTAAACCTTCTCCTGTGCCTTCGGCAGAACCTCGTCCCCATAGGGGGGAGATTGACCCCTGATCGTTTTGTAGTCCAGCATGATCAAGACTGCTGAGTATTTGAGACTATTATTCACTCCTCTCAAGACTACTTCGAGCGTGTCATCGTTGTCGATATCATCGCAGAACAACAAATTGACGACGCCGGAATGCCAATAGTTGCTCTGTACCTCACCTTCTTTATTCAGAAGGGCAGTTTGATTCGGAAACCACGGGTAGTTTCCTGCCTGTACGACTATTTCCATCTCTCCATCTAAATTGAGATCTCTCACTAAGATTCCTGCAACACTGTACAAGTCCGAGCTAACGCCAAAGACACTCGCTGCACCCATCGCGCATTTCCACAACTCCCTTCCCTTGAAAGAAAAACAATAAACGTAACCTGTCTCTCTGAATCCACACCGTGTGCCAAGCAGCACCTCGTTCCTCCCATCTTTGTTTAGATCACTCAGCGCGAGAGAGGCCTGTTCTACTTCTTGAGGGAATTGGCGATCCCAAAGTGTGCTTCCTTCTTTGTTCTGAACAACAACTGTGTTTTCGTCGAGGAACTTCACAAGCGCCGGATTCCAATCGACCCAGAATCTTGAATATTTGTCAAAGACAAAGAGGAGAGCTAAGCCAATCAGAGCAAGCAAGAAAAGAGACAAACCAAAGGCCAACTTAGTTCTGAAGAAAGGTTCCTGTTTGCCGAGGCCCTGTTCGGCTTCCCGGGCTTTTTCTCTGTCTATGTTTATGGTTATTTTTGTGCCGACACCTTTTTGGCTCTCGATTTCCCAGTTACCATACTGCTCAATCAACTGCACAGATTCCTCACTAACCCCAAGTCCCAAGCCCCCTTCTTTTCCAGAGGTAAATCCTTTTTTGTAAAACGAGGATTTAGTGGCTTCGTCCATGCCGATGCCGGAATCCTCTATTATGACTGAGACGGAGACTGGGACTGAGTATGATGGTTTGGTGGAGACTTTGACCCAGCAGTTTTCCCCTCCACCACGTCCCGCCTCTGGCGGGACGGCTACCCCTGCCTCCTCTTGCCCTGTCAAGGGCGGGGTGGTTACAAGCCCCAAGTCCCCAGCCCCTGATTGCTTCGCTTCCACTGCTTCGATGGCATTGCGTAGTAGATTGGTTAAAACCCTCTGCCAATCCTTGAATTTATCATAGGAGAATCGAATGGTGTTACCTACTTCATCCAATTGCTCTTCGATCTTTATGTTTTCAAGTTGGGATTTTTCAACTCTCACTATTTTCACAGACTCTCTTACCACCTGGTTGAGTGTAAAAGAGAACCTCTCGGTGGCACCTTCTACGACCTCCTCTATCAGATTTTGCATTCGCGCTAAATCTTTTCTTGTTTTTGGGACGTCCAATCTTTCTCGCTTTTGCTTTGAGGCTTTCTCAATTCGTCTCAGCATGCTCCATAATTTTCCCCACAAAAAGATGTCTTTGGTGACTGCCATCAAATTTCTTCTTTCATCTCGAACGAGATTTTTCAATTGATCCAGGAGTTCTTCAAAATATTCATATCGAGGCTGGATCTTTTCCCGCTTTTCCCAACTGGAGAGTATCATCTCCAATCCTGCCATTTTCTTCTTTCTCTCGTGGACGAGGTTCTCCCGAAGCGAGCTAAGAAGCTGGAAATTTTTTCCTCTTCGCTCAAACCTAACAGAAAAATAGGTAAGGAAAGAGAAAAGATAGAAGCGGAGAAACCAAAATGAAACAGTTATGCCTATTATCAAAATGACAAATATCGAGACCATTTGCTCAATTCGCTTTAAAGAGTTTTCGAAAGTGAGGATTATTCAACTTGTCCCCATGTTTTTTAGCACAATTTCTTTATGAAAAAAGCTAATACAAACACAAACAAAGACTTTGCCCTTCCCTTTTAATAAACAAATCCGATAGGGCTGTCTAACTTTCACAGTTATTGATGGTTATATAAAAAATGTGGATAACCTTGTGCTTTTCAGTCTTAATTTTACGAGTTAACCTATTGTTATGAAATAAATTAACAAAAATTCCACATTTTACTGACAATTATCAACATTAGGGATTTTCTGCAGATGAAATAGGTAATGTTCTCTATATTGGTTTACTCTTCAGGCGGGAGCGTTTCGGAGGAAGTGTCTTTCATGTTACATCTGCCATGAAATATTGCCCCCTCCTCCACTATCAGATTCCTGGTGGTTATATCCCCTTCCACCACAGACTCGGATTGAAGCTCAATTTTATCCTGGGCAAAGATGTTTCCCATCACTTTTCCTCCGATTACTGCAACTTTAACAACCAGATCTGCTTCAATCCTGCCACTATCTCCCACAGCCAGCGATTCCGTGGCAGAGATTCTTCCTCTCACAATGCCATCGACTCGAAGCCCACCCTGGATCTCAACGGTCCCTTCTATTATGGAATCCTTTCCAATAATGGTATTCAATCCACCCTCTCCTTTGTTTATTTTGTTTTTCATAGTGTGCCTTCAACGATGACTTATAAAACTCTTAGGATCAACTGGAACGTCATCTTTTCTGATCTCATAGTGCAGATGTGGAGCCGAGCTTCTGCCAGTATTTCCAGAAAGGGCGATCACGTCACCCCGTCTGATGTTCTCGCCAGGGTTTACCAAAATTTTTGAATTATGTCCATAATAAGTCAAGTAGCCATTCTGGTGATCGATGCCCACCAGATTTCCATAAATATCGTCCCAACCCGCAAAGACAATCTTTCCATTTGCGGTTGCTTTCACCTCTGTTCCTATCTTCGCCGCAAAGTCCACCCCAGGGTGTTCCCCTCCAAAGCCATAAGTATTCATGGAGAATCCTCGGGTGATCCACCCACCTATGGGCCTACCCATAGGGATATTTGCTAAGGAGTCCGGTTGTGTTGAAATCGAATCCGGCAGGCGGATTTTCTTTTCTTCTTTTTCCGTCAAAGACAGGATCGCCTCTTTGTCCTCTATGTCTTTACTTTCGGGATAATAAGCTAATGAACCTTCGCTCTGTTCCGGATACTCAACCCCGGCTAACTGCGCCACTCTCTGAACAAATTTTTTGTAATCTTTGAGTTCCTTTTCCAACTCCTTCACCTTGGTATTATAACTCTTCAGTCTTTCGTTTTCTTGTTTCAGCGATTTTCCCACAATCACCTGGTAGAGGAGCTCTCCATGGAAAATGCTCAAAATAACGACAAAAACCAAAAGAAATCCCAATACACCCACTATCACGCGGGTCATCAAGAAAGACAATTTCAACTTTATGCTTTTGGGATTTCCATCAGGAACTATGAGAAAGTTGACATATTTTTTCGGCATATTCTTTTTTATTTCCACCCCGTCCCGCCAAAGGCGGGACGGCTACTTCTTTCCTAAGAAAAACGGATCAACCCCACCAACGAGGAATGATTATAAAGTAATTTGCAATAACTCAAGTATCCGGGACAGATCTTCCTCCGAATAAAACTCTATCTCAATCTTTCCTCCCCTCCTTTTCCCAAGCACCTTCACCGAGGTTCCGAAAAACTGTTTCAACCTCTCCTCAATTTCAAAAAACGCTGGAGAGACCTTAGTTCTATGTTTCTTACCAGAAGTTTTTTTCTTTCCAAAAACTAAATCTTCTGTCTTACGCACAGAAAGCCCCTCTTTTACCACCCGTTTGGACAAATTGAGTTTTTCTTTTTCTGTGGATAGAGATAATATTGCCCGCGCATGTCCTTCAGAGAGAACTCCACTTGAGATAAGCTTCTGCACTCTTTCTGGTAAGTTTAGCAGTCTCAATGTGTTAGCAACCGAGGAGCGGTCTTTTCCTATTCTTTGTGCCAGTTGTTTCTGTGAAAGATGACACTCCTCCAGAAGCATTTTGTAGCCTTTGGCAGTATCAATCGGATTTAAGTCCTCTCTTTGAATATTCTCGATTAAGGAGATCTCCAGCATCTCCTCTTTGGAGAGTTTTCCTGCGATCATGGCGGGAATCTTTTCCCATCCCAGCTTCTTAACCGCTAAAAACCTTCTTTCTCCGGCAACCAATTCAAACTCCTCTCCCACCTGCCTTACCACCACCGGCTGAATGATCCCCTTTTCCTTTATGGAGGCAGAAAGTTCGGAAAGCTTCTCTTCATCCACTCTTGTGCGGGGTTGATAAGGATTAGACCTGATCTTATCCACCCTTAAATTAACTAACCCCTCTTCTGCCTGTTCCTCCGATTTTACCGGTTCCCGTGTAGGTCCGGGAATCAGCGCCTCCAATCCTTTTCCCAAAGCATTTCTACGCATTTTCACCCTCTTCAGCATAAATCGTTTCAAGAACCTCTTTGGTATGATCCAGTAACTCCTCTGCCAGACTCAAATAGTTTTCTGCTCCGGTGGACGTTATATCGTAAAGTATTGCCGGCTTACCAAAGCCGGGCGCCTCAGAAAGTCTTACGTTTCTATTAATGACCGTCTTGTATACTTTGTCTGAGAAATACTTTCTCGCCTCCTCTGCCACCTGCTTGGATAGATTCAATCTTCCATCATACATGGTGAGAAGAACCCCTTCAATTTTAAGCCGGGGATTTAGGCTTTTCTGCACCAAGGTTATGGTATTTAAGAGTTGACCCAACCCTTCTAAGGCATAGTATTCGCACTGTATGGGTATCAAAATTGAATCTGCCGCAGTGAGGGTGTTGATGGTCAAAAGACCTAAGGATGGGGGGGAGTCAATCAAGATGAAATCGTATTTCTCTCTTACCGGCTTCAAAGCCAAGCTGAGTTTTTTCTCCCGGGCTAACAGGTTCACCAGCTCCACCTCTGCTCCCACCAGTCTGACGTGGGAGGGGACCATGTCCAAAAAAGAGAGCTCTGTTTTTTGAATGATCCTCTCCAGGGGAAAGCCTTCGACAAGCGCCTCGTATATGCTTTTTTCCAACTTCTTTTTTTCAATCCCCAGGCCAGAGGTGGAGGTAGCTTGAGGATCGATATCTACCAGCAAAGTCCTCTTTTCAGCCACCGCCAGGCAGGCGGACAAATTAACTGCGGTGGTGGTTTTACCCACCCCTCCTTTTTGATTGGCAACAGCGATTATTTTTCCCAAGCTCTTTTCCCCTCCTTAAACTTACAGATTTAAATTACCTCCAGTGTTTTTCCATAAATAACAGTCTTTGACGAAAAAAGCAAGAGATTTTGGAAGAAAAAATGTGAACTGCCAAACGAAATCATTTCTGCCTGTTCGGGCAGGGATTTAACCCTTCAGGGCGAGCCTTCAGGACGAGCCCCTGCCCGATCCAGAAAGGTATTTGTAAACCAGATGGGCGCGAGTCAGAAGATGAGTTTCTTTAACCTCCCTTCAGAATCTACCCCACCTTCTCCATCACCACCAGCCACCGCAAAAGCTCCATCTCCGGTATTTCTATTTTGACTACTTCTCTAATTCGACAATCATCCAAGGAGTTGATCTCATCAATTTCTTTTTTTACCCCTTTCCCCTTGTATGCCACCAATAATCCGCCGGTTTTCAAGAAAGGCATGCTTAATTGAACAACGTCTTTGAGTCTTCCTAAGGCTTTTGCAGTAACCAAATCAAACCTGTTTTCAAAGTTAGCCTGATCTGTAAGTTTCTCTGCCCGTTGGTTTACGATGGCCATTTTTTCCAATTTCAAAGCTTCGCTCAATTTTTGAAGAAAAAGCGTCTTTTTGTGAATTGATTCCACCAAAGTCAACCGGATGTCCTCCCTGACGATCTTTATAGGAATAGAGGGAAACCCCGCTCCTGAGCCCAGATCCAGACAATTCGTATCCTTGGGAAGATCAACCGCTTTGAAGATTGAGAGCGAGTCGACAAAGTGCCTCAGGATTCGATCGCTTTTAGCATCTTTTTTAGAGACAAGATGAATTCTTCTGTTCCACTCCAGAAGTAAAGACATATAATCTTTAAACTTTGCAGTCATCTCACTTGATAGATCTACCCCAAAAGAGGAACAGATTCCTTTGAAATGCGCAATTTCCTGAGTAGATAACATTGGAGATGATTAGAATGAAGAAGAATCAGATGCGTATGCATTCATACGAAATGTTTCACGTGAAACATGCAAAAGGGTCAACGGATGTAGCGGATTAAACGCCCAGACGGGCGTCCGTCTGGACGGATATGATCCGTTACTTCCGTTTAATCCTTCGGGCCAAGCCCTTCCTTCGACACTGAGTCTCAGGACGAAGTGCAGGACGAGTCTGTTGACCGTTTTGCCATAAATTGTCTTAGATGAACCATCAAAACCGTAATATCTCCGGGCGAGACTCCGGAAATGCGACATGCCTGTCCCACCGAGATCGGCTTAATCCTTTTCAGCTTTTCCAGAGCCTCCCTTTTGAATCCTATAAGACCATCATAGCTGAAATCCTCCGGGATGCGCATCGACTCAAGCCTTTTGGATTTCTCAATCTCCTTTGTCTGCCTTCTGATGTATCCCTCGTATTTCAACTCAAGTTCAACCTGCTCATAGACTTCTCGGGAAATCCGTTGCGCCTCCCAATCTACCTTTTTCAAATCATTATATGTGATCTCTGGCATCTTTAGTATCCTTGCTAAGGACATTTTTCGGTTGTTCTCTATATTCCCTAAAAAATGAGCAAAAGAGGATAGGGAGACAAACACCCTCCGCAGTCGAGCTTTCTCCTTTTGCACCCTTTCCATCTTCTCTCGATAACGGGCATATATCTCCTCTGAGACCAGCCCGTATCTGTGTCCATATTCCAAGAGCCTTTGGTCTGCATTGTCTTCACGCAGGATCAGCCGGTATTCAGCCCGGGAGGTGAACATGCGGTAAGGTTCCTCTGTACCCTTGGTGACCAGATCGTCGATCAAAACCCCGATGTATGCCTGGTCCCTTTCCAGCACAAAGGGAGGATCTCTTCTTATCTTCAAAACTGCATTTATCCCTGCCATGATACCTTGTGCCGCCGCCTCCTCATAACCCGAGGTTCCGTTTATTTGTCCAGCAAAAAATAGGTTCTCCACCAGTTTCGTCTCCAGGGTATGCTTCAGTTGAATGGGAGGAAAGTAGTCGTATTCAATAGCGTAGCCGGTTCGCATCATCCTGGCGTTTTCCAGTCCTGATACGGTTCTTAAAGCTTTGAGCTGAACATCCTCCGGCAGGCTGGTGGCAAATCCGTTGACGTAGAATTCATTGGTTCCCATCCCCTCTGGCTCTAAGAATAGCTGGTGTCTGGGCTTCTCTCTGAATTTGACCACCTTATCCTCGACGGAGGGACAATATCTGGGACCTACCCCTTGGATCTTCCCACTGAAAAGAGGTGATCTGTCCAGATTATTCAGAATAAGCTTATGAGTCTCTTGATTGGTATAGGTCAGATAACAGAGCAATCTGTTCTGGGGAGGAGTTTTTGTGCGAAGGGAGAATGGTTTGGGTTGTTCATCTCCATACTGAGGAATGGTCTTGGAAAAATCGATGGTTCGTCCATCCAGACGAGGGGGTGTCCCGGTCTTTAGACGTCCTGCCCGAAAACCTAAATTGACCAGGTTCTCAGTGAGACCTGAAGCTGAAAATTCCCCGGCTCTGCCGGCTGGAAAATGCTCTAAGCCTATATGAATTAAACCGTTGAGAAACGTGCCACATGTGAGAATGACTGCCTGGCAGAGATAAGTCATTTTGGCAGCGGTGACCACACCATGAACTTTTCCTTCTTTTGCCAGCACTTCCACCACAGCATCCTGTTTTAGGAAGAGATTATCTTGATTTTCCAGAGATTCACGCATTGCCAGGCGATATAATGCTCTGTCGTTTTGGGTACGGGTAGACCAGACTGCCGGTCCTTTCTTCAGATTCAGTGTTTTAATCTGGATGGCGGTCTTGTCCGCCACAAAACCTATCTCCCCACCCAGAGCATCGATCTCCTTGACCAGTTGCCCCTTAGCCTGTCCGCCCACTGCCGGATTGCAGGACATCTGGGCAATGGTCTCCTTGTTCATGGTGAAAAGGAGGGTTTTCTGCCCCATCCTCGCCGATGCCAGCGCCGCCTCACAACCGGCATGCCCGGCACCGACGACGATTATGTCAAACTCTTCTTGGTAAGTCAGCATATTCGTATGATGCTTCCCATCGTTTCACGTGAAACCCAATCCTGCTTAATATGGTCAAGGGTGGGGGTTCATCCTGAAGGATTTCCCTCGATCCTGCACTTCGTCCTGAGACTCAGTGTCGAAGGAAGATCTTCGGGATCGAAGGACACCCTGAAGGGCACCCTTGACCAACGGATAATTCATCTCACCCTTACTTGGGTATGCCTCAGTCTTTCACTTCTTTTTAATAATCTCACTTATGCCCACAATGGTAAAGCCAACAAATTCTTTGGTCTTCTCCGAGTATCTGGCGAAAATTCCGCTTCCTAAATCCAAAGTCAAAGCTGGTTTGGGCTCGCCAAAGGAGATATACAGCGTGTCGGCTTCTTTGTCGTAGTCCCAGGTGATTTGTTTGGGTTTTTTCATCTTCAATGTTTCCATATCACCATCCTCTTTCTTAAAATCTTGGTATAATATGCGGTAATCACAAAACCATCGGTATCAGAAATCTCTTTATAGACGACCACCAGATATTTGTCATTTGGTTTTTTCACAGCCATTAATGTGCCCAAATCCCCTTTTTGAATCAGATCTGGGGACGCGACAGCATTCAAAACATCTTGTTTTTTGCCTTTCAATTCCGGGTGCCTTTGGCTAATGTGCTTCCATCTCTCTGGAGTTAATCTAATTGGAACGCCGTTGATAGAAAAGGATAATTGCATAGCTTGTCCTTAGAGAAATACTCAGATCTCATATTGGGGCGGGGGTTGCGCCACCCACCCTTTTCTTCTGGTGATAATTGCACAACCTAGTCTTAAAAAACATTCAAACCATTATGGCTTACCAACTAATGCCTGAAACCTCGGCTATGCGCCATTCAAACCTATACATTTTCCCTTACTCATGGTTTTTGTATATTTTCCTCAATCCTCGACAATACCTCCAACATTTCTTTCAAAAGTTCCTGTTGTGTGTGTTCTCTGGGTTTATCTTCTATCGCTGTTGCTTCGGATTTCACCATGCGCACCTTCTGCATCACCTCTTCTTTGATTCTGTCGAAATCCTCCAATCCTACCAGCTTTCCTTCCGGAGAGGTGTTGGCACCGTGACCCGCAGTCTGAACATTCAGATGTCCCAGTCCAAAACGACGCTCAAATGGTCCCTGAAGGGTATTCAGATTGGTCACCTTATGAAAGGGAATCACTTTTTTCCTTTTCCAGAAGACACCACCTTCCAATCTTAGATCTTCTGCAGAAAGCTCATATTTCAAGGTCTTGATATATGCAGGCAGATACCACTGAAGCAGAATGAAGACGACTAATCCTAAAAAACCAATCACCAGAGACCAGAGGTCATAAAGGTGGCGGGGATGCTGCCTCACAATCTGCAGGATGATCACCGGCAGAGCGCAATAGATGAGAAAAAGAAGAAAATTGATGAGACTGTATAGACTCTTCAGCTTGGGGCTTGGTTTGATCTCCATTTGCAAACTCCTTTGCGCGTGAAATCTCGGTTTCCGGGTTCGATCGGGGTACCCTTCAGGGTGAATCCCTTCAGGGTGAACCCTTACCCCGATCCGATTTTAACACGGTCAAGGGTGAGGGCACCCTTGACCAACGGGATTATCTTTTTTGTTACCCTAGCATACCGTTTCACGTGAAACCTGCATGGTAGGGGTCGCATTCCCGCAGGATCCATAGGTCATGCGACCCCGCTTTTGTCGGGCTGGATGAATCCAGCCCCTACAACTTCTTGAATCGTTCCCAGTGCAAAACTTCAGAGAGCGACTTCTTGGGGGGAGGAGGAGACCATTTGACTGGCTCACCCAGGGCAATCATCAAAAGAATGCGTTTCTTTTCTGGAATGTTCAATAGTTTTTTAAACTCCTCCTCATGCGAGCGCATCTGCCCCTCAATCCAACAACTTCCCCACCCTAACCCTCTGGCTGTCAATAAGATATTCTGAGTTGCCGCTGCTCCGTCCTCTCTCCAGTATTCATTAGAATCATTCACAATAACTGCAATTATGGCAGATGTTCCGTCAAATTTACCGTCTTCAAGGGTTCCATATTTTCGTCCTGCATGAAAATGATGCAAAATCTCATCTAAAACCTTCTTTTCAGTTATCACTACAAAATCCCACATCTGTCTGTTTGTGGCGGAGGGGGCGAGTCTTCCGGCATCCACCAACTTCTCCAAATCACTCTTCGGAATTTTCTTACCGGTGAAGGTTCTTATGGTTCTTCTGTCATAGATGGCTTTAAAAACATCCATAAACTCTCCTTTTAAGTTTCACGGGCGAATCTAAAGATTCACCCCTACAGCCCACATGTCTCGCCTACGGCAGGACTCCTCACCATGACAATGTAAAAGCATTTAATACGTTCGTATTATTTATTCTTAACCTCGCATAACACCGCATGGAACGGATTTAAGGTCACCTTTCTGGGCGGTAAAGGCGCTTTGGGTAATTCGTATTTATTGTGGGGTTTATCAACCCAAAGTCGCAAGACAGCATATTGATCCATACCAAAATCCAAAAGTATGGGAACCCACATACAGAAATCCTCCAATACATTCTCCTGATCAACCTCACAGGTAATTACATATTTTCCTTCGGGGGTTTTCTCGGTGTTATAGGAGAATCTGTAAGTAGGTATTTCCACTCCATAGACCCATTGATCAAAGAACCAATCCATATCCTCCCCTACATGCTTCTCCACAATTTCTTTAAAATCTTCGGTGCAAGCCTCTTTCCCATAATAAGTCTTCACAAAATCGCGCATCATCCTGATAAAACCACTATCGCTTTTGGTGTTGTAATCCATCATCATGTTTCTTAACATATGTAGAACGTAGGCTCCTTTTTCATAAACTAAGGTGACGTAGTCAGAAGATTTTGATGAATTAAGGCGAGGATATCCTAACCAGATAGGACCGGCTTTTGAGCCTTCCGACCATTTGTATCCCTTCCCCATAATGTCCTTTCGCCATTCTTCAAGCTCTTCAAAAAAAGCTTCATTGTCCTGCATTGACATCTGGGCGAACCATAATCCGGAATATTCGGCAAATCCTTCGCTCAGCCACTGATCATGATAAGTCTCCCATCCTACTATATGTCCCCACCACTGATGTGAAACCTCGTGCGCGCGAAATGACTCGTGCCTCAACTTTGTCTCGCTAAACTCACCTTCTCCCATAAAGGTCCCCCAGGAAAGGTGCAAAAGTCCTGGAAATCCCTGGCCATGAGAAGCAGGGATCTCAGTCGCCGCCATTTTGGAAAAAGGACATTTCCCATAAATGTTTTGAAAGAAATTCAAACTATTTACTACATCCGCTCCAATGTTCTTTTTGGTGTTTGAACCCAAGAGCATAATGTCGACATTAGAATAACGGGCGAGAAATCGATTATAATCACGCGTAAATTCCTTACGACTATCCTCCAGATAGTAAACAGAAACCGGAGGGATGCCCTCGTATTCCAACTCGTAGATATCGAAATTCCCGTAGTTAAATGAGGCTATGGCGACTGGAAAGTCCTCCACCCAATGGGTACATAAGTATTCCCCATCGATCCATTCCTTTACCTTTTTCCCTATAGAGACGAATTTGTACGCCTTGGGACATTTAAAAGTCAAATCGTAGGTGGCTCTTTTGAGATAACCGTATCTGGGATACCAGTATGTGCTGGACTTGATATAAAAATCCCCATACCAATTCTGAGCTATGACCTCGCCGGAATACTTGAAGATGAGCTTTCCTTTCTTACCAATCTGGGTGGGCTCAGGCAAAAGAACGGTGGAGGAAATCTCATCTTTCTCCCAACTAATTCCAACCGAGCGACCATCCCCATCTGTTATCTTTTCCACATCCACTAAATCCGTGAGCGAAAAGTGAATCGTCCTTACTCCATCCACCAAGCCCTCATAATCCATCTCCACTACAGCCGATAATTGCTCCTTCTCATCTATTTCCACCTCCATCTTGTAATGAGTAACCTTGATAACATCCCGCTGTTCGTGAGGAATTGGCGTATTCATCACGGATGGATTCTTCAAATAGTCGTCCGCCCTGTGAAAACAGCAGACTAAATCCCGTCTGGATCGACCGGGTCTGTTATCAGGCGTCCTTAGAACTACCTCCTCCACCCTTCTTGGATCAAAGCTAAAGAAAAGATGACCGAGTTGAGTTGCCTTGATATCTACATAGAAATACCCATCACCACGATCTGTTTGCCTCATCATAAGGGAAGAATCAGCCGGAATGTCTGCTAAAGCGCAACGGCAGAGGTATCTGCCTGCTTTTTCCATAAGACGCTTGTGGCAATCCCTTTTCACTGATTCGAGTCTTCCCGACACCTCCACTTGCGGGGAAATTAGTCTGTGCTCCAATTCGGTGCCGGTGGTATCTGAAAACCACAGATACAACTCTTCAAACTCCACACTTAAGTTTTCCTGCTGGGTGAACCTTTTAAGCTGATATCTCTCGATTTCAGTGGGCGGCGAGAATTCAAAGATCCCCTCTCCCACAAAAACTGCTCCGGTGACCTTTCCCTCAATCGGCTGGAAAAGACACATCTTCCCCTTATTCAGCCGAAAGATAGCCACGTCCCTTTTCAACACTAAACTCTCGACCTCAGCCACTTTCTGCTCATCTAATGAAACATTTTTGATCTGATCATAAAGTTCCATTACCTGTTCGTGGTCTTGGGCTGACGAAATACCGAGTAAGGCAAAATGAATGACCACCAAAAACAAAAGGAGTTTGATGAACTTCATAAGCTCACACCCTGTGTTTGATTGGTTCATCGGTCAAAGAGAGTTGCCTTCCAAAAACGCTAACTTCCCCTATGCAGTCGAATATAAAAAGAAACTGTATAAAAGTAAAGCAACTTTTCTTTTTGAGCTTAAGAGCGGTTACTGGTAGACGATAAAGAAATTATTACCAGGGGACGAATTTTCATAGCAACATAAATCTCAAAAGGAGGGCTTCTATGAACGGCGCCATGTTTAACAGTCTGGCTCGTTTTATTGATAAAAATTATCCTCATATCTCCTTCACCGATCTATGTCAAAAGGCATCCGTAAGGACCAACGTGTTCGCTGAATTGACCTGGTATCCAGATAAAGATTTTTCAAAGATCATGAAAGCTTTAAGCCACCATACGGAGACCGACCCCAACACCCTGTGGAGGGAGTTCGGAAGGGAGAACTTCTCCTATTTTGCCGATATCTTTGGTGATTATATGAACGGAGTCAAAAACTTCAGCGAATTGATCACAACGGTAAACAGGATTCACCATGATATAAAGCGGGATGGTTTGGGAACTCCTCCACGATTGGAATTTAAAAAAGCATCGCCCGACCATTTCGAAATAAGATTGTCAACTGGTAGAGATACCAATGATTTCTTTCTGGGAATGTTAGAGGGGGCTGTCAAGCACTTCCAGACAGAAGTAAAAATCCTGGGAAGGAAAGAAAGAGGGAAAATGGTCGTTACCATCAACGTCAAAGAGCCGGAGATGGTGGCAGTATAAGCGAAGCTTTCTAATCCACAAGAAGCATCAGGGCGAACCCACAGGGTTCGCCCTTTTATTTTCGCACCTGGGGGATAGCAGGTTTATAGGTCAACCATCCCGAAGGGCCTGTCCTGAAGGGTGGTTGACAATATTTCCTAATATGACGTTCCTGTATGAGAAGAGAAGGATACTGCTTAAGGCGTGTGTTCTTCACCCGCCGTTCATCTCCCGTTGGTGAAGAACACCAACGGGA
>CAYOFL010000035.1:0-32178 GCA_964403165.1 uncultured Ignavibacteria bacterium | reverse complement strand
CCGAACGTCATCTCAAATGCCTTTTGGGTGCCTGCCAGAAGGTATGAGTCGGTTTCCATGGATCCGCCCACTATCACCGGCTGTCCCACCTCCCGGTATATTTCAGTTACAGCCGGATGGTGGGGCGGGAAGGAACGGGTGGCACCTTTGCGGTGAACGATAACCTCTTTTTCTTCTCCGTCGATATTATGCTTTTCAATTTTAGCTATATTGTGAGCCACATCATAGATGATGTGCATCCCTAACTCTTTGGCATCCTTTCCGAACACCTGGCTGAATGCCTCCCTGATTCGGTGAGTGATCACCTGCCGATTGGCAAAGGCAGAGTTGGCGGCACAGACCATTGCTCCGAAATAATCCTGTCCCTCTGGCGAGTTGAATGGCGCACAAGCCAGCTCCCTGTCCAGTATCTTTATCCCGTATTTTTTCATGGCGTTTAAAAATATCTGAAGATAATCTGTGGCAATCTGGTGACCGAATCCGCGAGAGCCACAATGCACCATGACGAAGATCTGATTTGGCTTGTTTATCCCATAAACTTTGGCTATATCCGGATCATAAATTTGATCGGTGAGTCCAACCTGTATCTCCAGATAGTGATTCCCCGATCCCAAAGTACCCAACTGACTGATTCCGCGCGAGATAGCCTTCTGGCTTACCTTGGAAGGATTGGCACCCGGCATATGCCCCCCCTCCTCGATTCTATCCCGATCCTCTTGCCAGCCATATCCATTTTCGATGCACCAATCCACCCCTTTGATCATAACTTGCTTGAAGGTATCGGAATTTAACCTGACGATTCCCTTGCATCCCACTCCCGCTGGAACCAGCTTGAAAAGGGTATCCATTAAAGCGTTCATCTTGGGCTTAACCTCATCTAAGGTTAGATCGGTGCGGATCAGTCTGACCCCGCAGTTGATGTCGAAACCAATTCCGCCGGGGGAGATAACGCCATCCTTGGTGGAGAAGGCGGCCACCCCGCCTATGGGAAATCCGTAGCCCCAATGCCCATCTGGCATGCACATAGCATACTTCTGAATTCCAGGAAGAGTAGCCACGTTAGTTATCTGATCGAATACTCCCTTATCCATAATTTCCATCAACTTTTCCGAAGCTAAAATTCTTGCCGGAACTCTCATACCCTCTTTTTCACTTGTAGGAACTTCCCATATACCGTCTTGAATTTTTTTCATTTGCATGGTATCACCTCATTTCTATAAGAAGCTCGAGGCTCGGTTGTGGTTGGCGAAACTCGTATGGAGGCTCGATGTTTGAATCTTGACCCCTGACCCTCACCCCCAGTTTCAAGCTTCGTACTTCAAACATCGATACGAGCACGGACGTGCCCGTCTGGGCATCGTCACCGTTCCACAGGATCCTGCGGACAAACCAGCTTCGATTTTCTCATTATGTATCCAGGATAACCCTGGCAGTCCATTTGTTATCGGTCCTCTTAACCTCCAGCAGATGATACGTAACCGCCTTCACATCCACTCTTACCTTATGTTTTTTTTGATCTGCCAGCTCACCCCAGACAGAAGCGATGAGTCTATAACCGTCCTTCTTCTGGATCTTTATATCAAATTTGCTGAAGAGCATGGATTTTAAGTCTTTCAGGTAGATCAACTCTGCCAGCCAATCAAATAACAGCTCATCCAGATTTTCACCTGTTAGCTCCACATTCTCTTTATACTTATGCCCAATGGTTTTGGTGTCTGCCATCACCTCGAAAGTAGCCTGTGCGCAGACTACAAATAACTCCTCAAGGTTTTCCGCTTCAGCTTGAAAAGCCGCATCGGCGATAGCCACATCATCTAAAAACCGATATTTGCTCATATCTGAAAATCATCATCTTTTTTGTTCATCTTTATACTTCTTCACTCCCCCACACGTTTTTGCTTCTTTCTTTTAGATCATACCAGAGAAATACATCCAAAAATTACGCCAAAAGCAAACACCAAAGTTATGAAAGCCGATTGAAACATTGTCCAGGATCATAACAGAAGCTTTATCTTAAATGCAGAGTTGTTCTGAATTACAAAAATGATAAGGGAAAACGTTAAAACCAGAGTTATTATCTAACAGGCATCTATGCCACTTTAAAATTTGTTACAGTCATAATGAAGTGCGCCGAAGGCGAAGCAGATCATCCTTTGCTCGTATCGGCGCACTTCTTTACAGTATAGTTCTTTGTGTTAAGTAGCTTTCTCAATGCATTCTACCGGGCAAATTGCCACACACTTAGATCCTCCCTCTATATCTTCGCATTCATTACAACTGTCGGGATCAATCACGTATATATCACCTTCGGTGATTGCTGACTGAGGGCACTCTGGAAGGCAAAGTCCACAAGCAGTGCACTCATCCGTGATCTTCATTGCCATAGAATTCACCTCCTCCCAGGATGTTTTTTCTTTCTGTTTTTCTGCCTGGCATAATATATAAAAACAACACTATGATTGTCAATTATTATTTGGGAAAAGTTTTCACCTCCCTTTTAGAGCCAAAGCCTGTAGTTCAACTGAACTCATGTGTGAATCCAAAAAATACTTTGCGGGATGGCCTAAATAGAGGAAGAGGGTGTGCTTTGGTAAGGGTAGAGGGGGGCAAGGAACTACCCAAAGCTACAGCGCACACCCTCGAGATGAAATCAAATTTGCATTTCTAATATACTAATCCCCTCTGGCTTGGCAATTAGTAATTCACTCTATTTTATCATAAAAATGCTTATATCTGGTAACTATACTGCGATATTGCTCTTCCACAAAAGGTTTCTTTGCGATCAGAAGAAGCCCTGATCTACCGAACTAATACAAATGCACTAAATATTTTTACATTGTCATTGCAAGCCCTGAACCAGTACGGTTCAAGGCAAGCCCTGAACCACTGCAGTTTAAGACGAGTCCGAGGGGCGTGATTCCGCCAACTGTGTTAATTACATGGTTCACACCAATGTCGGGACTTCGCTACGCTCGCAATGACATTTTATTTAAAGCATTTGTATTAAATGAAAAGAGAATAATTCCTATGTGTTTAAGTCAACCAAACCTTTCTGGATAGCATACTTCACCAGTTTGGCAACTTCGTGAATATTCAGTTTCTGCATGATGTGTGCTCTATGTGCTTCCACCGTCTTCACACTAATGAAGAGCGACTTAGCTACCTCCCGGTTAGTGTATCCTTCGGCAATCAGTTGCAAGACCTCTCTTTCTCTGTCAGTTAACATGTCGAAGGGAGTCTCGGTCTTGCCCGTCTCCATCTTGCGGAGATAGGCATCTATCAGGGTCTTAGAGATGGAAGGGCTTAAGAAAGATTTATCCTGATGGATGGATCGAATGGCAGAGACCAACTCTTCCACCGCTCCTTCCTTCAGGATGAATCCAGAGGCACCTGCCTGAAAGGATTGAAGAACGTATTCTTCATTTTTGTGCATGGTCAACATTATCACCTTGACGTCGGGCAATACTTTCTTTATTTGTCTGGTTGCTTCCAGCCCGTTGAGATTAGCCATGGCAATATCCATAAGGATCACATCTGGCTTTAGCTCAGTTGCCTTTTTTACCGCCTCACGTCCGTTTGCAGCTTCGCCCACCACCTGCAGGTCTGACTCCTCCTCCAACAGTTTTTTGATTCCCTGACGAAAGATCTTATGATCGTCAGCGACCACTAATTTGACCTTCTTCATACTTCACCTCCTGAATGGAATGTTTATGTTTATTCTGGTTCCTTTCATTGGACGAGAGATGATCTCGAAATTCCCCCCCAGCAGATTGACCCTTTCCCGTATGTTGAGAAGCCCCATCCCCTTCCAGGGCAACGAAATTCTGTTGGCATCGAATCCCACGCCATTGTCTTTCACAGACAGAATGGCGGAGGAATCTTTTTTGGATACAAGGACGGTTACTTCGGTAGCATGAGCATGTTTTGCCACATTGGTCAAAGCCTCCTGGATTATGCGATAAAGAGTAACCTCAATATCCGGAGAGAATCGGTATCTTTGATTTTTTGCTTTTAGGGAAATTTGAATGTTTGATCTTTTGGCATAGTTTTCAATAAACCATCTCAAGGTAGGAATTAATCCAAAATCATCCAGCATGCTTGGTCTTAACTCAAAAGTTAGGGTTCTTATGTCATCAATGGTTTGACCCAGAAGTTTTTCTGTATCAAGCAACCAATCTTCAATTCCTTCCAGCTTCTGAGGCTTCGAGCTCAGATTTCTTTTAATTCTATCCAGATTCATCTTCATGGACTGAAGCATCTGACCCACCTCATCATGAAGCTCTTGGGCAATTCGTTTTCGTTCATTCTCCTGAACTTTCATCAACTGAGACGACAATTCTTTTAGATCCCCAGTGTGTTTTTTAACCACCTGCAGAAGTCGAGCATTCTCAATGGCAACCGCAATCTGATTGGCGATGGTCTGAATTAACTTGACCTCCTCTTGACTCAAACCTTCTTGCGCTTTAGAGCTGGAAATGCTCAAAATGCCAATTAATTTCTTCCCAAAAAACATACCCGCACCAAACACAGAGTTAATTCCTGCCTTAAGGAAATATTCTTTTGTTTTACTTCTGGGGGGGAGATCAGAAATGTCATTTATGGCAAAAAACTTTCCTTTTTTTACCATATCACTCATCGCGGGGATATCATCCCAAGAGAATTTGGTCCCGATTAACTTACCAGAGTCTGTCTGCTCTTTGGTGTAGAGGCCTTTGATTTCTAACTGATTGTCGTCCTGGGTGGCAAGCGTTACCACACACCGATTCACTCCCAGAGCGGATCCCACCACCTGGCTGGCGATTTTGCCCACTTCGTCCATATCCATGGTTTTGGAAAGAGCCCGACTGATTTTCAAAAGAATATCCTTCTCCAGGGTTTGTCTTTTTAGCATCTCAGCTTGTTCAGTTATCAGCGTATGCTCCTTTTTTAGATCCTCCATCAGCTTGCAATTCTGTAAAGCTATTGCCAACTGATTTGCCATGGTCAGGATTAATCGGGTTTCCTCCTCAGTAAAGGTTCTGTTTTTTTTGGTCATCCCCACATGAAAGACGCCCAGCATCTTTTTTCCTAAAAATATGGGAATGATCAAAGAAGAAGAAATTCCGGCTTTGCGGAGAATCTTTCTACCTAATTCCGGCAAGGAGTCGAACCCAGCACCAAAGACCCGAATGTATTTCTGCTTTTGGAGAGATCGTTTGTATGAGGAGAAATGATCTTTTGTGGTTCGCAGGTTTAAAACAGGCGTCGAAACGTTCTCCTTTTTTAACGGGTAAACCTGTATCCTAATCTTAGAGTCAAAAGCATCATCTTCTGTGAGCAACACTGCACAGCGATCAGCGTTCAGCACCTCAATCATCTTCTGTGCGCCGGTTTTAAGCACCTGATCAAACCTTAAAGTTTGGGAAAGCGCCCTGCTTGTATCAAATAGAATATTGTATTCACGGGCTTTCTTGATATCAGTTAAATCAGCAAAAACACCCAGCGCACCCATGAAACTTCCATCCTCATTCCATAAAGGAGCGGAGGAGATATAAACATATTTTGGTTTTCCATTTTTAGACAGAAGTTTAGCCTCATATTTTGAAAACGCTCCTTTTTTTCTTTCTTTCGTTTCCTTTTTAAACATAGCATATTGCGTTTGATCGCTGATCTCATTTAAGTTTTTACCCAACAGTTTCTCTTTTTCGTATCCCAGAAGATCGGCAAAAGCCTGGTTAACAAAGATGAGATTCTCTTCTGGGTCCGTTATGCCGATCCCTTCCTGAGCAGTCTCCACTAAGGTGCGGTATTTTTTTTCCGATCTTCCCAGAGCCTCCTCCGCCTGTTTGCGCTTGGTGATGTCTCTTACTATTGATGTGGCAATATATGTTTTACCTACCCTTCTTGTCGAAACGGAGAGTTCAATTGGAATTTCTGTCCCACCTTTCTTTAAGCCCTCAAACTCCAAGGTCTTGCCTATAACTGAGCCTGAGCCGATTTTTTTGAATTCAACGAATCCCTTTTCCTTTGCTTTTCTGTATCTTTCCGGAACAATCTTGATTAAGCTCTGTCCCAGCATCTCTTCTTCCGTATACCCGAACATTTTTTCCGCCCCTGGATTCCACAAAATAATCTTCATCTGCGGGTCTACGGATATCACGCCATCAACGGAGGTGTTGATGAGTTTACGGTATTTTTCCTCACTCTCCCGCAGTGCCTCTTCCGCTTGTTTGCGGTCGGTGATATCGCGGTAGTTGATAACGATTCCCCTCACCGCCGGGTTGTCGAGAAGGCTCCTTCCTGTAGCTTCAAGATTATGCCACGAACCATCTTTGTGTCGAGCACGGTATTCTGCGGTTTGAATAACACTTGGATTTTGGATTACGCGAGCGAGGATTCTGGTAACACCCGGTACATCATCCGGGTGAATGAACTCGAAGACGTTTTTATCAATTACTTCTTCCGGCTTATATCCGAATACCCTTTTAAATGATGGGCTTTGGTAACGCAAGACTCCATTGCGATCCAGAATCGCTACTATATCTGAGGCATTCTCGATTATGGACCGAAAATATTCTTCACTGCGCCTCAAAGTCTTGTGCGCCTCCACCTCCCTGACACGGGCAGCGGCGGATTCGACCAGCATCTCCAGGGTTTCAATTGTTCTAATATCAGGGCGACAGTTGTCGGTGGGAGTGTCCACCGAAAGGAATCCCATGATCTTTCTGGAAAAATCACGCAGAGGGACGAACAATTCGTCACCTGGTTGCCAATCACCACCAACTGAGTTTCTTTTCTTCTGAGGTACGTAACGACCGGTCTTGCTGAAATCCACACCAGCCTCAGCCGGGATGAAGAAGGAATCGGAGATGCGGAACTTTTTGCTGGTTAATCGGGCTCTCGTTTTTTGATCTATTGGGGGTACTTGTCGTGCGCGTTTAACCACATCAGGAGGTAGTCCCACCTGACCGAGGTGAACGATTTGTCTTACTTGGTCGTGCAATGTCATTACAGAGCGCTCGAACAGTCCGGAATCACGGACGGCTTGGCAGACCCTTGCAAGAATGTCGTCAATCCGATCCAGATTACGGAGATCAGTCAAGAGCCGGGCGCGCTCCCGGGCGATCTGCTCATTTCGAATCAGTGCCTCGTTCGCCCGTTTGCGCTCAGTGATGTCCCAGAAAATGCCTAATACGCCAACAATATTGCCATTTTTATCTTTGATAGGTGTTTTGACCGTATGCACAAATACTTTTTGTCCATCCTGGATATACACTTCTTCAATATCTTCTATTTCCCCTGACTCCATAATCCTCTTGTCATCTGTTTTATATTTTTCAGCCAATTTCTTAGGGAAAAAATCATAGTCTGTCTTTCCAGCAATTTCACCAAGTTTGATATTTAGATCCCGAGCGTAGTTTTCATTGCAGGATATATAAACCGAATTCTTGTCCTTGAAAAATATTTTTTGCGGGAGATTTTCAAGTAGTGTTCTATACTTATTCTCGCTCTTCCACAACGCCTCCTCCGCCCGCTTGCGCTCGGTGATGTCAGTATGACTCGCCATATGTGCAATAACTTTCCCTTCCTCATCCACTACTCTTGATGCAGAGATCGACACTGGAAAGAGTTCACCATCTTTTCTTTTGCCCACCAACTCCCCTCTCCAACCGCCTTCCATTGCTGCCTTGAGTACCTTTTTCAATTTCGGTATCTGATCCTCGGCATAGATGAAAGCGATCTCCTTCCCTATTAACTCCTCTCTTGAATAGCCGAACATTCTTACAAATGCTTCATTCACATAGGTAATCCTGCCCTGAGGATCGCCCATAGCTATGCCGTCCACTGAACTGTCAACCGAATGCGAAAATAACTTCAGCGTCTCCTCCGCCCGCTTGCGCTCGGTGATGTCTCTAATTATGCCACGGGTTCCGACAACTTTGCGGGCTTTTATTATGGGTGTTGAACTAAATTCAACATCATGCGGTTTTCCTTGTTTATCAATCAGAACGGTTTCAGTAGTAATTTTTTCTCCTCTGAGAATTTGCTTAAAGGCTGCCATTGCTTTAGGTAGCTTTTCTTTCGGAATCCATTTGGAAAAATTTTTGCCAATTACTTTCTCAGGATCAAATCCATACACGGTTTTAAAAACTTCATTTACAGAGGTTACGTTTCCCTTTGTATCTAAAGTATATATGACATCCACCATCTTCTCAGTTAAATCTCTGTACTTACTCTCGCTCTCCCGTAGCGCCTCCTCCGCTCGCTTGCGCTCGGTGATAACTATCATGTTGCTTAGTAAAGCTAAATGTTTCTGATCTTCCTTAGTGAAGCTCGGCGAGAACGAATCTCTTGCTACGTTTAGTGCCCCGATTAACTTACCATTCGCCTTGAGTAGAACGCCCATAAATTTATTAATGTTCCTCTCATAAAGGAATCTATGCATAACCCTGTTCTTTTTATAAAGCTCACCAATACGGTTGGATATTATTGGATAGTTACGCTTCAAAATTTCCGGGGAAAGTTTAGGAGACAGTTGATATTTGAGCAGGTTTTGCCTGCTTCTGGTGTCACCCGGACTTTGGAGTTTAATCTTATTATCTTCAACTAAAAATATCCAGCATAATTTTGCATTAAAGATTTTTCTGATATCTTTTAAAATCTGAGAGATGATCCGATCCGGGTCAGTTTGTGATAGGGCAAGGGAAGTGAGTCGAATCAGAGCAGAACAAAGGCTAAGGTCTTTCCTGTTCTTCTTGTAGTGCTTTTTTTGATTCCTTATTGGCATATAGTAGAAATTCGGATAAAGATGCTAAGATTTATTTAAGTATACGTTAAGTTACTTAATTTGTTGACAAAAGAAAACAGTCGACATTAACCACATAGAGATTATTGAGGAAGATAACTTGACATAAGATAATTTTTTATTATTCTACTCTCAGAAGGATAGAGGATTGTTAGATGCTAAACGATGAACTGAAACTGATATAATTGTTGCACTATGAATGCAGGAGATTAAAAGAGATGGGATTTCTAAAGAACCTATTTTACCGACCGCCAAAACCTGGTAAGCCGCTCCCTGTAACTGACGAATCTTTTCGAGAGGAAGTGCTTGAATCTGAGATTCCGGTGGTGGTGGATTTCTGGTCGTCCCGGTGTCCACCCTGTCAGGTTATGGGAGGACTTTTGGACGAAATCGGTCCAGATTACGTTGGGCGAGTGAAAATTTTCAAATTAAATGTGGATCAGAATCCTGAGACTGCAATGCAGTATCGGGTGCAGAGCATTCCCACAATTTTCTTTTTTAATAAGGGGAAACCCGTTGATCGGATCGTGGGGCTTCTGCCTTTGAATCCTTTACGGGCGAAACTGGATAGCCTTGCCCGGTGAAACCCTTAGTTAGGTTTGTTCTTTCATCGGGAAGCTAATGTGGACAGCCACACGGTTCGACAGTTCGGCAAGCTCACCGTCCTGAGGGAAGTCGAAGGAAGGGCTGTCCCTACGACTAACCAGGGTTGCGCAGTTCGGAAGGAGGTACAGTCCTTATTCCAGCAAAGATTTTTTTGAGTTAACATATTTGGACCTCACCCCCTTTTTCTCCCTCTCCATTTCATGGAGAGGGGGAAACAGAAGGGGGAGAGGTAGAAAAAGTCGTAGGTTCGAAATGGCGAAACCTTTCGGACAAAAAAGAGATGCGTAGGGATAGGGCTTGCCTCTGTCCGAGGGCCTGACAAATAAAAATGATAGTCAATCAATATGCCACCGCCAAAGGCGGAAAGGTAGTTGAATGATATTATAAAACAAGGAGAGAAAAATGGCGGATAAAGATAAAATTAAAAGAAGTTTGGTATCTGATAGGGTAAGCAAGATACCACGTTCTGCTATTCATGAGATGACACGACTGTCCATGCAGGTTAAAGATCCGGTTTCTCTATCCTGGGCAAGACCGGCCGCAGGCTCGCCGGAACACATAAATGAGGCGGCATACCAGGCAATCAAAGCTGGTCTGGTAAGTGGCTATTCTGCGAGCATCGGCCTACCGGAACTGAGGGAAGCTATCGTTGAGAAGCTAAAAAGGGACAACAATATTGAGGCTGATCCTTCTGAGGTGATGGTTACTGTGGGGGCTATTGAGGGCTTGAGTGCGGCAGTTATGGCTTTGCTTGATCCGGGAGATGAGGTGCTTCTGCCGTCACCCAACTATTCTACTCATGCTCAGCAGGTGGCGCTCGCCTCTGCAATTCCAGTTTATGTTCCAACCATCGAGGATGAAGGCTTTCGCTTAGATATCGATGCTTTCAGGAAAGCAGTTACAAAAAGGACAAAAGCCATCATGTTCTGCACACCCAGCAATCCTACCGGAGCGGTATTTGAAGAGGAAGAACTTCGGGCACTAGGCAAGATAGCGTTAGAAAATGATTTAGCTATAATTGTAGATGAGAGCTATGAGTATTTTACCTTTGATGGGACAAAGCACTTCGGTTTAGCCTCCATCCCTGAGCTGAAGGAAAGGACAGTCAGCTGTTTCACCTTCACCAAGACCTATGCCATGACTGGATGGAGAATTGGATACGTGCTGGCAGAAGCGGAGTTGGTAACCCAGATGCTTAAGGCACACATTCCCTTTACTATCTGTGCCCCGGTGGTTTCACAGTATGCGGCGCTGGGTGCCCTTAAGGGACCGCAGGATTGCGTGGAGGAGTTTAAAAAGAAATACCTCGATCTAAGAAATTTAACCTGCGAGCGTCTGGACAGGCTAAGCTCGGTGTTTGAGTATCAAAAGCCCAAAGGGTCTTACTGTATGTTTCCGAAGATTTTGCACAAAGATGGTTTTGACTCACTTTCATTCTGCAAAAAGCTTTTGCTGGAGGGTGGGGTTTCAACCACACCGGGCGTGGCTTTCGGACCCACAGGAGAAGGTCATCTCAGGATTACCTTCTGTGACTCAGAGGAGGCTATCAACAAAGCCTTTGATAGAATGGAAAGATACTTTGGTCAAGCTTGACCATCAGGATGTGTTAAAGATAGGAGAAAATTAACATGGCACAAATAAGAATTTCAGCCAAGGATTTGGGGGTTTTGGCTTTGCCCAATTTCTGTCCTCGCTGTTTCTGGATTAAGATGCACTGTGCAAATAAGCTTCCCTTTCAGATTTTTCCGGGGATATTCTCCTCCATCGACTCTTACACCAAAAAAGTGACCAACACTCACTTTGCCCGCTATAATCAATTGCCCTCTTGGTTGGGAAAATTAGGAAATCTGGGCACGCCAGTGAAAGTTCCCCATCACTCCAAGTTCTGTGTTGTTGATGAAAAGACTGATATTCTTTTATCCGGAATGCCAGATGAAATACTCCAAAGTGATAGTAGCTCATATTTTATAGTCGATTACAAAACCTCAAGATTTACAAAAACCCAGGATAGTTTGCTACCTATGTATGAGGTTCAACTTAATGCTTATGCTTATATCGGAAAGCGACAGGGATTTGATCCGGTCTCCGGCATTGCTTTGGTCTACATGGAGCCACAGACAGATCTGACACAGGATAAACTTGATTTTGTCTTAAGGGAGGATGGATTTCTGATGGGCTTTGCGGGTCATGTTCTTCAATTGAAGCTTGAGGCTGAACAGAAAATCCCCCCACTTCTTGAAAAAGCGCGGAAGATTTATGACCACCAGTCTCCGCCTTCGGGCAACCCGGATTGTCGCGATTGTAAACTTTTGGATCAGCTTATTGTAACTGCCACGGGCCATATTTAATTTAGAACTTACCCCTGTTAGTCACAGACGATGCGTTCGTGATAAAGATATAGAGGACAACTTATCCTGAACAGATTTTCACTGGTAACGCACGACGGTTACCTTTTAACAAAGGATTTCAAACCAGAACCTGACTTAAGTTAGGTTCTGGCTGCCTCTTTAATCCTCGATCTGGATTGTTACCACAACTTTATTTAGATATTGTTTGACACGTGATTGCGACAAATGTATATTTTGAAACGAACCTCACAAGAGGCGTATTGAATAAGGCAAATGTAAACTGATTGTTCAACCAGTTTAATTAGCGAGTGTGATCCGGTCAGATATGCAAGAAAAAATTTACACGGTAACAGAGATCACCAGGGAGATAAAGAACATACTGGAGGAGAATTTCCCCGCCATGTGGGTGGAAGGCGAGATCTCCAATTATCTTCTGCATTCCTCCGGACATCGGTACTTTTCCTTAAAAGATGAGAATGCCCAGATAAGATGCACCCTGTGGAAATTTCGGGGAGACGAACTTCAATTTGGACCGGCAGATGGAATGAGGGTGATGGCATGGGGAAGCATTACAGTTTATGAGAGAAATGGACAGTATCAATTAGATGTAATTGAGCTTATACCGGCTGGTGTGGGCAAGTTGGAGATCGCTTTCCGAAAGTTGAAGGAGAAGCTTTTTAAAGAGGGGCTGTTTGATGAAGAGCATAAAAAGCCTATCCCTCAGTTTCCAGAGGTAATCGGGGTGGTGACCTCTCCTACCGGGGCGGCGGTGAGGGACATAATAAGAATTATCCGATCTCGTTTTCCCAGCGTAAAAATAATAGTAAGCCCGGTTCGGGTTCAGGGCGAGGGAGTGGCTGAGGAAATTGCGCAGGCGATAAGAGAATTCAATGAATACAAAAAGATCGATGTGATGATAGTCGGCAGAGGAGGGGGGTCGCTGGAAGATCTGTGGGCTTTTAATGAGGAGTTGGTTGCCAGAGCCATCTATGATTCTGAGATCCCGGTAATCTCGGCGGTGGGACACGAAATTGATTTTGTCATCTCAGATTTTGTGGCAGACTTAAGAGCGCCCACACCCTCCGCCGCCGCACAGTTGGTGGTGTTAAAAAGAAATGAGCTTTTAGATCAGATAAAAGCCAGCATAAGAAAGCTAAGTTTATCTTTGCTTTCGGTGGTTGAACATTCAAAACAGATACTTGAGACGACCAAAGAAAGCTATGGTTTCAGAAGACCTTTTGACATCATCACTCAAAGAACTCAGAAGGTAGATGAATTTGACCAACAACTTGTGAACAGAATAAAAAATTACTTTGAAATTAAAACAAATGCCCTATCTTTACTACAAGAAAAACTAAAGACTCTGTCGCCTTTATCAGTTTTGAGAAGAGGGTATTCGGTTGCCCGAAAATTGCCAGAATTGAGAGTAATTAAAGACGCCGGTATTCTAAAAAAAGAAGACACTATAGAGGTGAAAGTATTCAAGGGAAGAATTGAGTCCAAAGTAGAGTTGATTGATCTGAACTAGATATAGAGAGACGAGGTTGACCATTAAGAAATCGGTTTCAAAGAGAAAAGAGAAAAGCTTTGAGGAAGCACTAAGAAAATTAGAGAAGATAGTGCTGGACTTAGAGGAGGGAGAGCTGTCTTTAGAAGAAGCTTTGAAAAAGTTCGAGGAAGGAATTGAGCTATCCCGATTCTGCACTCAAAAATTGGCCCGGGCAGAAGAAAAGGTCAAGAAACTGGTCAAAACTACAGAAGGTGAGTTTAAGACCCAACCTCTTGATATGGAAGAAGAGGAATAATCTTTTGGGAGGTTGAATAACTTAAGAATGTGAGAAAAGCAAAAGCGCCCCGCCAGAGGCGGGGCGGCTACCACGCATACACTGATTCAGAAAGAGTAAAAAAGGGTAGCCGCCCATCGGGGCGTTGAGAATAAGCGATCCAAATTTCGTATAGCATAGAAATAATTGATTTTCTATTAACCTTTAATTGTGGAAAAGATGACGACCCAGGCAATAGATTTTTTTGCTGAGTTGGAAAAAAGAGAGAAAAAGGTGGCATCGTATTTGAAGTCGGAGGAATTTGAAAACTGGTTTCATCCTCCGCATATAAAAGAGGCCATATATAGTTATGTCAACCGGTCCGGCAAGCGTCTGCGTCCTGCGGTGTTGCTTTTATCCTGTGGAGCAGTGGGAGGCAAAGAAGAGGAAGCAATCCCGGCGGCGGCAGCAGTAGAGATGTTTCATACCTGGACTTTGGTACACGACGACTTAATTGATAATGACGAGAAGAGAAGAGGTGGCTGGACCGTTCACGCACAATCATCCATGATCGCAAAACAACAGATGAATTATACAGAAAATCAGGCTAAAGATTATGGTCGGGACGTAGCCATACTTGCTGGCGACGTTCAACAGGGGTGGGCGGTGAGCCTTTTGTGTGACTGTTCCCTAAAACGAAATGTCAAGCCCGAGGTTACAATCACATTAATTCGAATGCTGGAATCTTATGTGCTGAATACGTTGGTTTCTGGCGAGACTTTGGATATCATGTTCGCCAAACAGCCAATTGAATCTTTCAAGCCAGAACAGATAATAGATATGCTATGGCGAAAAACCGGCGCTTTATATGAATATTCCGCAAAAGCGGGCGCCATGATCGGGCTCAATACCACAGAGACTGACGACAAAAGGATTGTAGCCCTGTCGAATTTTACCAGCAGGTGTGGTACCGCCTTCCAACTCCAGGACGACATTCTGGGCATTACTGGTGACGAAAAACAGTTAGGTAAACCGGTCGGATCCGACATAAGGGAGGGGAAACGCACCACCATCATCTATTATGCTTTCAGGAATGCCTCTCCACATCAAAAAGCAAAGCTGGAAAGTGTTTTAGGAGATCAGGAGGCAACCAAAAACGAAATTAATGAGGTTACTAAACTTTTAGTAGAGTTGGGCGGAATCTCAGAGACAAAACGCATGGCACAGCAGATCATAGGAGAAGCACGTCCGGAACTTGATGTTCTACCAGATTCACACTATAAAGAGCTCCTTTTAGCCTGGGCAGATTTTATGATCTCTCGCGATTTTTGAGGAGTTAAAATGACTGACTGGCTGGATCAAATAAATTCGCCTAAGGATTTGAAGAACATCCCTCTGGACAAATTAGGTGAATTGGCACAGGAGATCAGAGATAGGATCATAACTGTGATCTCCAAAAATGGCGGACATCTTGCTTCCAACCTGGGAGCTGTAGAGCTCACTTTAGCTTTGCACCGGGTTTTCAACTCACCCAGGGATAAAATCATCTGGGATGTGGGTCATCAGTGTTATACGCATAAGCTTCTGACCGGACGCAAGGATAGATTTGATACATTAAGAAAGTATAAGGGTTTGAGCGGTTTTCCCACTTGGTCTGAAAGCGAACACGATATTTTCATTGTAGGACATGCCTCCACCGCCATCTCCTCCGCTTTAGGAATTACTTATGCGCGAGATCAAAAGGGTGAAGATTTTTCAGTAATTGCGGTGGTTGGAGATGGTGCTTTAACCGGAGGGATAGCATTTGAGGGACTCAATAATGCCGGAGCGTCGGGAAAAAATCTGATCGTTATCTTGAACGACAACACCATGTCCATCTCCAAAAATGTGGGCGCCCTGTCCCGACATCTAACCGATTTTCTCACAGATGAAAAGTATAATAAGCTCAAAGCGGAAGTTTGGGATTTGTTGGGAAAGTTCAAAAGAAGAGATAAGATAAGAGCCATGGTGGCTAAGGTAGAGGAGAGCATCAAAGGATTTTTAATCCCCGGCATCATCTTCGAAAAGTTAGGGTTCCGCTATTTCGGTCCGGTGGACGGTCATGATATTGCAGGTATGATCAAGACCTTAGAACATCTGAAGAGCTTAAACGGTCCTATCTTGCTTCATGTGGTAACCAAAAAGGGAAAAGGATACAAATATGCTGAAGAAGATGCCCCCCGATTTCATGGCATCGGTGCTTTTGATAAGGTGACTGGAAATTCAAATGGCAAGTTAGGAGAACCGACTTATACCGATGTATTCGGAGATACCTTACTTAAGCTGGCACAAGGGGACGAAAAAATTGTAGCCATCACCGCCGCCATGACTCTGGGAACAGGGCTTCTTAAGTTTGCCAAAACTTTTCCTAAAAGATTTTATGATGTGGGAATTGCTGAACAACATGCTACCGCATTCGCCTCAGGACTTGCCGTCCAAAATCTTAAGCCGGTGTTTGCAGTATACTCTACATTTCTCCAACGAGCCTTTGATCAGGTGATTCACGACATAGCTTTGCAGAATCTTCCGGTTATTTTAGCTATAGACCGGGCAGGACTGGTGGGTGCAGATGGTCCTACCCACCATGGAGCATTCGATCTGAGTTATCTTAGGCACATTCCCAACTGGGTGATCGCCGCACCCAAAGACGGCAATGAGTTGAAGAATATGCTTTATTCCGCCCTGAACTGGGGAAGGGGTCCGGTTGCCATCCGCTATCCTCGAAGTGCAATTCCTGATGTGCTCACCGAAGAATTTGACCAAATTCAAATGGGAACTTGGGAGAGGTTGACAAAAGGAAAGGATTTGGCAATTCTGGCGGTGGGATCCATGGTGTCTCCAGCTTTGGAGGCTTCTTCTCAACTTCAGAAGGAAGGGATAAATGTGGAGGTGGTGAACGCACGCTTTGTGAAACCGCTGGATGAGTTGATGCTTGAATCCATCTTAAAAACATTCGATAAGATAATCACGGTTGAGGAGAACGCACTTTCAGGCGGATTCGGCTCTGCGGTATTGGAATTTGCAGAAGCTCATGATGTCAAGGATGTGGTAATCAAGAGGATGGGTATTCCCGATGAGTTCATAGAACATGGTTCAAGAGACCAGCTTCTTTGCGATTTGGGCTTAGATAAGGATGGAATCAACCAAATGGTCAAGAAGATTTTTGAATCAGACCTAATCAGTGAAAAAGTTAAAACCCGGAAGGCAAGTTCGTAAATAGCAAATGTGTAGACCCCGAAATAATCTTCCTAAATTAGTAAAATGAAAAGCATCGGAATTATCGCCAACGTCAAAAAAGAGTTGACCAAAGGGGTGGTGGAGGAGATCATTGGATGGGCAGGCGAAAACGAAGTTGACGTTTTTATTTGTGAAGAGCTTACCCCTTTAATTGGCCAGAAGGAAAAGTCCTTACCCCGGGAGAAGCTGTGGGAAACAAGCGAGGTGCTGATCTCCTTGGGAGGAGATGGGACCATGCTGGCTTCGGCGCGGGCGGTGGGAAAACGGCAACCTCCTATATTGGGAATAAACTTGGGTGGGGTAGGATTCCTAACCGAGATCAATTCCAACGACCTGCAGAATACTTTGAATAAGCTAAAGAACGGAGACTACTTCATCGAGAAGAGGATGGTTCTGGAGACCGAGATAGAGGGAGTCAAGAGATTTGATCAATATGCTTTAAACGATGTGGTTATTGACAAGGGGGAGGTGGCAAGGCTTTTCCTTTTACATCTCTACGCAAAAGATGAATTCATCTGTTCCTATTCGGCTGATGGTTTGATCATCTCCACCCCCACCGGATCAACCGCATACAGCTTAGCCGCGGGGGGACCGATAATCAATCCCCGAATGAATGCCATAATTGTCTCTCCCATATGCCCGCACACCTTAGCCTCACGGCCCATAGTTTTCTCTGAGAATGAGACCTTAAAGGTGATAGTGGAGCTTTCCTCCCGGGAGGCGGTATTGACCATTGATGGACAGGTGGCATTCGGTCTGAAATCTAACAGTGCAGTTCTGGTGCGAAAAGCCAAACATTCAGTTAACCTGATCAAATTCAGGGATAGATCATTTTACGAAATCTTGAGAAGGAAACTTCACTGGGGAGCCCGACCCAAGATCGGGGAGTAGAGCAAGTTCAAAGGTTCAAGGGTTCAAAAGTTCAAAGGTTCAAAAGTTTAAAGGTTCAAGAAGTCGTATGTGTTCGTCCTTTCCTGCTATTATAATTTTTTTTAACCTTTAAAGCCCAAAATTAAACTCTCTTGAAATGCTAAGCGATCTTAGAATAAAAAACTATGCTTTAGTCGACCAACTGGAGATTAAGTTTCAGCCCGGACTGAATGTCATCACCGGTGCTACCGGTGCAGGAAAATCCATCATTGTGGGGGCAGCAAATCTGGTCTTGGGAGAGCGGGCAAGCATTGAAGTGGTCAGAAGTGGATTCGATACCGCCAGCATAGAGGCAGTATTTAAACTGCCAGATGATCGAGCCTTAAAAGATGTGTTAGGGAAACTGGGTATGATCCTTAAAGACGATTTATTGATAATTCGAAGAGATATCTCCAGCAAAGGGCAGAGTAGATGTTTTCTCAATGATCGGCTGGTTACTCTGGGAAGCTTGAAATCAGTAGGCGACATGCTGGCAGATTTGCACGGGCAACACCAACATCAGTCGCTTTTGAACGTGGAAAGACATATGGAATACTTAGATCATTATGGCGATTCAGAGAAACTTTCAATTCGGGTGAGCGAAATTTACTTTTTGCTCAAAAAAAAGCAAAAGGAACTGGAGAATCTAAAAACCAGTAAGAAAGTGGATGAGGAAAGAAGAAAACTCTACCAGTTTCAGATCCAGGAAATTGAAAAGGCTAACCTGAGTTCGGATGAAGAAGAAAAGCTTGCTCAGGAAAGAAAAGTGTTGGAAAACGTGGAGACTCTTTTTGAGCTTTCCTCCAATCTCTATCATCAACTCTATGAGAGAGAAGCATCAATACTGGAAAGACTCACTTCCCTATCTGTTGAACTGAAAAGAAACATTCCCATAGATTCAAGATTAAAAGAACTTGCCCAGACTTTAGAATCTGGCGTGATTGGACTTCAGGATGTAGCAAGATTTTTGGAAGATTACAAAGGTGGGTTGGAATTCGATCCTGAAAAGCTGGAGATTTTAAGGGAGAGGCTGAATTTGCTTAATACTTTGAAGAGGAAATATGGCAAAGGTATAGAGGATATTTTGACATACAAAGAACAGGTAAAAAGGGAGCTGAATCGTATAGAAAACAAAGATGAAGTCATTGATGGTTTAGAAAAAGAGATTGAGAAACTTTCTGAAATTCTGCAAAACGAGTGTAGTCTGCTTTCCCAAAAAAGGAAAACCAAAGCCTCTGAGTTGTCCAGAAGAATCCAAAAAGCTTTGTCTGTTTTGGGAATGAAAAAGACTGAATTCCAAATAAGAATAACCCAGAGGGAAGATGAAAATGGATTGGTCAAGCTGGATGGGAAAAGATTTTTTGCAGATGAGAAGGGTATGGATCAGGTGGAGTTTTTTGTTTCTCCCAATCCGGGCGAGGAGCTAAAACCCTTAGCCAAGATTGCATCCGGAGGAGAGATCTCCCGCGTAATGTTAGCGCTAAAATCTATTTTGGCTAAGGCGGATCGGGTGGAGACCATGATTTTCGACGAGATAGACGTGGGTATTGGTGGGGAGGTGGCATCCACGGTGGGCAAGAGCTTGAAAGATTTAGCGTCTTCACGGCAGGTAATTGTGATAACCCATCTGCAACAGATCGCTTCGCAGGCAGATCACCATTTTAAGGTGTTCAAGGAAAATGTGAAAGGTCGGACTGTAACCAAAATAAAAAGATTAGATAAAGAGGAGAGGGTCAAAGAGGTCGCGCGAATGATATCCGGAGAAAGGGTAAGCCAGTTGGCTTTGAGACAGGCAAAGGAGATGATTAAGTCCAATGATGTCTCCTCTGGCGATTGGACATAAAAGTTGTAAGAGTGGGATTCAAACCGACCCCGCCTTTGGCGGGGTTTGATAAATCAAACCCTACAAAACCATTCTATTCCTCCAATCTATGTAGAGGGGGATAATGGTGATGCCAAGATGATCATAAAAATAAGAGATTTCTTTTTAATTCCTAATCTTCTGGCATTCTTTCGAATTTTGCTACTTCCTTTCATCTTTTTCTTCTTAGCTCAAAACACATACTCAGGTTTAGTCACTGCAATTATTTTGATTGCGCTTGCCGTGGCTTCTGACGTGCTGGATGGCTATGTGGCAAGAAGGTTAAATCAGATCACGGATCTGGGAAGAATCTTAGACCCCTTGGCAGATAAGCTGGGCTTGGGGATTTTTGTGATTTTTATCATCATCCATCGAGGGTTTCCCATCTGGGCGGCTGTTTTGTTGTTCTTGAAGGATATTTTAACTTTGATTGCCGCTCTTCTTATGGTAAGAAGAAAAGGATTTGTCCTTATGTCCAACAACTGGGGTAAATTGAACTCCTGGATCTGGGTAATCACGGTGGTCATCTATATAGCCCGGATTCACCAGCTACAACAGTGGTTTTTAGTTCTTGCCACCATCTCAGTCTTAAACTGCACCATCCGGTATCTCAGACTGTTTTTGGCTCAATATCGAGTTGGGGCCACGGATGGATAAAATTCTTTTCTGAGATACTCCTCGGTTAAGATGAAGATCAAGTCAATAAAAAATAGAAGTATCGCCTCCCTTCATGATATTTCTGTAGGGGATGAACTTCAAAAGATAAATGGACATCCCATAAATGACATCATCGATTATAAATTCCTCTCCGCCGAGCATGTTTTAAAGCTAAAGGTTAAATCAAAAGAGGGTAGAATAAAACGGGTGCTTGTAAAAAAACAACCGGATGAAGATTTGGGATTGGAGTTCTATCCTATAAAATATAAAAGTTGTAACAACAACTGTATATTTTGTTTCGTCCACCAGCTTCCCAAGGGTTTAAGAAAAGCTCTTTATTTTAAAGACGAAGATTTTCGTCTCTCCTTTCTGCAAGGCAATTTCATCACATTAACCAACACTTCAGATAACGACATAAAACGCATTATATATCAACGGCTTAGCCCGTTATATGTCTCGGTGCATGCTACTGACGAGAAGTTGCGGAAAAAAATTTTGACAAATTCTAAAATCCCCGATATTATGCCCCTGATTGGAAGATTAGCCAAAGGGAAGATAGAGATGCACACCCAGATCGTTTTGTGTCCGGGGATCAACGATGGAAAACATCTGGAAAAATCTATTAAGGATTTGTCTGCTTTCTATCCTTATGTAAAATCGCTGGCACTGGTGCCGGTTGGTCTAACAAAATTTAGAAGTAAATTGCCCAGGATACAACCTGTGGATAAAACTTATTCCAGAAACGTCATTAAGTTGGTGAGCGGATGGCAGAAATTCTTTAGAAAGAAGTGGGGAAATGGTTTCGTTTATGCGGCAGACGAGTTTTTCACTCAAGTGGAGCTTGACATTCCGAGCAGAAGATATTATGATAGATTTTATCAAGTAGAAAATGGTGTGGGGATGGTGCGTCAATTCTTGGATAATTTTAAGTCAAAACACAGACATTTGCCCGGCAGGTTAAAGAAGAACCTCAAGATCACTCTGGTAACTGGAGTATCAGCCTTCAGGCTGATCAAACAGATAACAGAGCAGGAACTAAATTCCATCTCCGGTCTTAAAATTCTACCGGTGGTAGTGAAGAATGACTTCTTTGGACAGGCTGTGACGGTAACCGGTCTTTTGACCGGTGCAGATATGTTGGATGCATTAAGAAAACAGAAAAACTTGGGCAAGCTAATTCTTCTTCCACCAAATTGCATAAACCAAGATGGTTTGTTTTTGGATGATGTCACACCTCAAGATATAGAAAAGGAATTAGGACGCAAGATAGCAATCGGCTCATATGATCTGGTGGAAAGCTTAATTAAGATATTTGAGGAATGGAAATCAGACAATCTTGGACCGAGAGTAAAAAAAGAAGAGAGATCAAGCCAATCCGCTTAATCCGTTGACCATGTCTGTTCCCATCGTTGCCATAATAGGCAGACCAAATGTAGGAAAATCCACCCTGTTTAACCGCCTTCTGAAAAAGCGTATTGCTGTGGTGGATGATGAGCCGGGAATTACCCGGGATCGGAATTATGCCTTCACCACCTGGAACAAAAAGGGTTTCTTTCTGGTTGATACCGGTGGATATGTTCCCTCAAGTGGAAGCGAAATGGAAAGATTGGTGAAAGCCCAGGCAGAGATAGCTATCTCGGAAGCTGATTTGATCGTTTTTCTGGTGGACGTGAAGGTGGGAGCGCAATCTCTCGACTTAGAGATAGCCAGGAGGTTGAGGAAAACAAAAAAGGGAGTGGTGCTGGTTGCCAATAAAGTGGATGGACCCAAGGGCGAAGGTGACTTGTATTTCTTGAACAGACTGGGCCTGGGAGAGCCTGCGGCAGTTTCTGCCTTAAATGGCAGAAACATCGGAGACCTTTTGGATCAGATCGTCTCAGGTTTGCCGGAAGAGGCCGCCTTTGAGGAGAAAAAGGAGAGTATCGAGGTGGCGGTGATCGGAAGACCGAATGTGGGGAAATCATCTTTTGTCAACGCTCTTTTGGGAGAAGAGAAGCTGATAGTTGCGGAAGCGCCGGGGACCACCAGAGACGCAATCGATACTGAATTGGAAATAGACGGTCAATCCTTTACCTTAATCGATACTGCAGGTCTGAGGCGTAAATCCAGGGTCAAAGAAAGCTTAGAATATTATACCACCTTAAGAACCTTAAGGTCGATTGAAAGATGCGATGTGGCATTGATTCTGATTGAAGCTCAGATGGGACTTTTAAAACAAGATTTAAAGATCGCAAATGAGGTTAGTGGTCTGCGAAAAGGAATGGTGATAGGAATAAATAAATGGGATATTATAGAGAAGGACGAGAAAACTGCAGATATTTATACCAAAGCATTGAGACAGAAAGCACCAATGCTCAAGTTCGTGCCACTAATTTACGTCTCAGCTAAAACCAAACAAAGGATTAAGACAACCATGGATTTGGTCTTGCGGGTTTATAATGAAAGAAAGAAAAGAATAGAAACTGCTGAGTTGAACCAGAAATTGGAGAAAGATATAAAAGCCAAGCCACCTGCTGCGGTCAAAGGAAAATATATCAAAATTTATTATGCCACTCAAACAGATATCCAACCCCCTACATTTGTGTTTTTCTGTAATTATCCGGAGCTTTTGAAAAAGCCATATCTGAGATATCTGGAGAATAGGATCAGAGAACATTTTGGGTTTTTGGGAACGCCGATAAGAATTAAGATAAAGAAAAGGGAGTAGAGAGTTAAGAGTTAAGAGTACAGAGTAAAGATAAAAGAGGAATTTTCGTTTTATCTAAGTGTCGACAATCATGCCTGAATTCTTTTCGGATGAAATAGATGTGATAAGAGACGAGAAGACTAAAAATCCAATTTCATTTATCTGGAGAGGTAGAGTATATAAAATAAAAGAGCTGATTGCCTTCTGGCCTGATTTCAGCTATTCTGAGTCCGGTGCCAAAAGAAAAAGATGGTGGCATAGAAGACATAGAAATTACTACAGAGTGTTGACTAAAGAGGATGAAGTCTTCGAAATATATTTCGATCGGGGATCGAAAAAGGAGGCATGGATACTGTATACCAAATTAGAGTGATTTTTCCGACAAAAAGCTGAATTGAAGGAAACACCGGTTCTTTTAATTTGCGCCTATTATCAAAGACTTAAAACTTGTTTGATGAAGATTGTTAAATGAAAAAAACCATTATCACCATAGTTCTGACTCTTATCATATTTCTTATTCTACTGCTACACGTTAATTATCTCAGATTCGTCTGTGACGATGCTTTCATCTCCTTCAGATATGCTAAGAATTTTGTCGAAGGACACGGTTTGGTTTACAATATTGGTGAAAAGGTGGAAGGGTATACAAATTTTCTCTGGACCTTGCTTCTAAGCTTGTTTATGAAAATGGGTTTGAATGTGGTTGTGGTTTCTCAGATTTCAGGAGCCTTATTCAGTCTTGCCACCATTTTTCTATTATTGCGACTAAACAAGAAGCTTTATCCTTCAGAAAATCTCTTTAACTATTTAGCTCCACTTTTTCTTGCCTGTTGTGGAGCTTATGCGGCCTGGTCCACCGGAGGGTTGGAGACCTCTTTTTTCACCTTTTTAGTCTTTTTAGGTTCATTCTTCTTCATCTCAGGAATCACCAAACCAAAACATTTCATATTTTCTGGAATCACTTTTGCGTTTGTCTGCATGACTCGATTGGATGGATTGATCTTCGCCGGGATCACATTCCTTTTTCTGTTTTATCTCTCAGTCGTCAGCAGAAAGATTGAGCTTAAAAATATTTGGGGTTGGACTCTTTGTTTTTTGGTCCCTTTCCTGGCTTATTTCTTCTGGCGGTGGTCTTATTATGGAGAGTTTTTACCCAACACCTTCTATGTGAAGGCGGGTGGCGGAATTTTTTATCGCCAGGGTCTTGTTTACCTTTTTGATTTTATCCAAAGATTTTGGATTTGTATTATGGTGATCCCGCTATTGTTTTTAGGGAAAATTATAAGATCAAATGTGAATTTAAAAAGGATTATTCTCTATTTTACTTCCATGATATTGGTCTTCTCTTTTTATGTGGTATATGTGGGAGGCGATTTCATGGACATGTTTAGATTTTTTGTGCCCATCTTGCCTTTTTTCTTCTTTCTGATTCAGGAGGGATTCAGGGGGATGTATCATTATTCCCAGCCTTTTTCAAAAAAGAGACAAAGAATCACTTTAGTCTTTTCGGAGCTTCTTCTTATTGGATTGAGCCTATTCCTCCTTGCGTATCCATCAAAAGAAAGCAACAAAGCCTGGAGTCGAGAAGGTATAGACAGCATAGGAATTCTAAGAGAATCTGCCCACATCTGGTCAAAAGTGGGGTTGATGTTCAAAGATATTGCCAAGCCGGGTGAAAGTTTAGCCACCACCGCTGCCGGAGCAATACCCTACTACTCGGAGATGTATGCAATCGATGAGCTTGGTTTGACTTTAGCGTGTCAATCAGATCTGGAGATTTTAAAAGTGTTAAGACCGGGTCACTTTAAGACAGTGACTACCGAATTTCTTTTATCCCGGAAACCCACTTATATACTGGGACATCCCAGAATTTATGACGATTACGAACTAACCCGACGCTTATGGGTCTCAGAGAGAAATGGATATAAAGGCGTGGTTTTAACTGTGAAGATATCAGAGAATGAAAGCAAATACTTATATTGTTTAAGTTTGAAAGAACCTCGCTCCGAGGAAATCGATCATCAAGCTCCCAAAACAAAGGAACTAAAAGATAGCGAATGATAATGCTGACCACTACAACAATAGCCATCTTAAGTTATTTCTTGGGTTCTGTTCCTTTCAGTATAATCATTAGCAAAATTTGGCGTGGAATTGACATAAGAAATTACGGCTCAAAGAACGCTGGGTTTACCAATGTTTATCGAGTTTTGGGTCCTTTGCCGGCAGGGATTGTGTTGATGCTGGATATAGCTAAAGGAATAACCGCAGTGCTTTTAATAACCCAAATTGCCTTTAACTCTGTTTCCTTGAGCTTAATTGATCTGAAGCTTGTGGCGGGATTTTTTGTGATCTTAGGTCATGTATTTCCAGTCTTTGCCAGATTCAGAGGAGGGAAGGGAATCGCCGCCGGATTGGGTGCACTTTTGTCCATTATTCCAGTTGAGGTGACTTTGGCATTGATTTTGTTTGTGTTGATAGTGGCGATCACCAGATATGTCTCCTTGGGTTCACTTACTGCCACATCCTTTATATTTCTTGCTTTGATATTCGAAAGGTATTATCTTGAATATCAGGTGCCGACCAAGCTTATCATTATGATCTTTTTTCTAACAGCGTTCATCTTTTTTAATCACAGAAGCAATATCAAACGACTGTTGGCTGGCACAGAGAATAAATTTGGTCGAAAGAGGAGTGGGTAAAGCAGGTCCGAAATCCCCCGCCCCTGGCGGGGGTTTCGGACAAAAAGAGATGTCGGATAGTCCTGCCAGAGGCGGGACATATCCGATCTACGAATTTTTTGTCTCGAAAGGATTATAGATCATGGCAGAGATCGCAGTTTTGGGTGCTGGAAGCTGGGGAATTGCCATCTCCACGCTTTTAAACTATAATGGACATAAGGTAACGCTGTGGGAATTTGATCCCCAGGAGATGGAAAGGCTTTCCACCCAAAGAGAACACAAGCAGAAACTTCCCGGAGTTGTTATACCTGAACAGATCGAAATCATAAATCAACTTGAGTCTGCAGTAATTGAGGCAGATGTATTAACTTTAGCACTCCCCTCTCACACAGTGAGAGAGGTGGCGAAAAAGATCAGCTCAATGGAGTTGAAAGATCCCATTGTGGTCAACCTGGCCAAGGGGATTGAAAATAATTCACTTCTAAGAATGTCCGAAGTCTTAAAACAAGAACTGCCATCCAGCCTTCATGAAAAAATCACCACTCTATCCGGTCCCAGCCATGCGGAGGAGGTGGCAAGAAGAATTCCCACCACAGTGGTGGTGGCTGGATTCAAAGAGGATATTGCCAGAGAAGTTCAACGTGCTTTCATGACTCCCCATTTCAGGGTTTATACCAATAGCGACATTATCGGGGTGGAGTTGGGTGGTTCCCTCAAAAATATCATTGCCATTGCGGCTGGGATATGCGACGGAATGGGCCTGGGGGATAACAGTAAGGGCGCTTTGATCTCCCGTGGCTTGGCAGAGATCATCCGATTGGGTGAAAAGTTGGGGGCAAAACGAGAAACCTTTGCCGGACTTTCAGGTTTGGGCGATCTGGTGACCACCTGCATCAGCAAATTCTCCCGTAATAGATTCGTGGGGGAACAGATCGGAAGAGAAAGAGCTATGAAGCAGGTTGAAGAGGAGATGACCATGGTGGCGGAGGGAATAAAGACTACCAGATCAGCTTATCAGCTTTCTTTAAGGCATCGGGTGGAAATGCCTATCACCCAACAGATTTACCATGTCCTTTTTGAAAATGAAAGACCAAAAGAAGCTATGACTAAACTCATGACCCGAGATCCAAAATCGGAAATTTGGGGTTGACTTAGAAGGCAAAATTCATATTTTTTAAAAGAAGCAGAAGAGTAGAATCTACCTGAGAAGTGAGGGGAGAAGTTGAAAGTTAAAACAAAAGATAAACTCTACTATTCCATAAGCGAGGTATCACAGATAACCGGAATCAAACAGTATGTGTTGAGATTCTGGGAAAAGGAGTTTGGTCTTCTCAGACCCAAAAAAACCAAAGCAGGAAATCGTTCTTATCAACCGAAGGACATCGATTTAATTAATCAGATCAAGCATCTTTTGTATGAAGAAGGGTATACCATTGAAGGAGCCAAATCTAAACTGAAAAACATCAGACGTGATGATTTGGGTCTGGTAGTGGCGGAGAAGATGCGGCTTCAGAATCTTCTGGTGGAAATCAAAAAGGAAATTACGGAGCTTCTGAAAATTATGTCTTGATTTTTTCGAAAAAGCAGGCTATGTTGAGCGTGTTTGATCGGGGCGTGGCGCAGTCTGGTTAGCGCACTTGCTTGGGGTGCAAGGGGTCGGCCGTTCAAATCGGCTCGCCCCGATTTTTTAGCTAATAGTTCACGGTCATAATTCATGGCTAACGCATTTCTGGTGCTTATCCCCGCATATAATGCCGGTTCAACCATCTCGGAGTTAATAGAAAAAACTTCCAAATTTGTCGATAAGAGTGACATTGTTGTGGTGGAAGACGGTTCTGAAGACTTAACCTTCGAGATTGCTCAAAGAGCTGGTGCGGTAGTTTTGAAACATAAAAAAAACAAAGGCAAGGGGGAGGCTTTAAAAACTGGATTTGGATATGCGCTGAAAAAAAATTACCACGCTCTGATCACCATGGATGCGGATCTCCAGCATGATCCTGAATCTATCCCAGACTTTATCCGCATGGCAGATAGTGCACCCGGCGTCGTAATTGGAACCAGAAAAAGAAATCTAAGAATCATGCCCCTTGCCCGCTGGCTCACCAACAATTTAACATCAGTTATATTATCCGTCCTATCCGGTCAATCCATCAGAGATAGTCAATCTGGCTATAGGTTGATCTCAACCCAGGTTCTAAAAAACCTCAAATTGGAATCAAAAAAATACGATTTAGAATCGGAGATACTGATCAGAGCAGCAAGAAAGGGATTCCTGATAAGGGAGGTTCCTATAAAAACCATTTATGGAGGGGGTAAAAGCTTTATCAACCCGCTGATTGATACAGGAAGATTTATCAAGTTGATGTGGAGAAGTTTGTGGTGGTGAGGATTTTGTTCATAGGTCATATTAACCACAATGTAACATGGAGTGCAAGAGTCCAAGGATTATTGAAAAAGTATTTTTTGGAGTGCGAAAGCTTGTCCGAAGGATCCCGCTTTCGCGGGGCTTTCGCGGTTTTTGAAACCGCATCAGCAAGCTGATACACTCCAATTTGTGTTTTTCCACATGCCCTTCAGCCTCGGCTGTCTACAAGTAACATATAAACAGACAAACCTGAAGATTTGTACTCTATAGCCAAAAGGAGAAAAATTGTTAGTTTTACTCACCAATGATGATGGCATAAACGCTAAGGGTTTGTTGACCCTGAAGAGGGAACTTTCTAAAATCAGTCAAGTATGGGTGGTGGCACCGGATAGGGAACAGAGCGCTACCAGCCATTCCTTGACTCTGCAGTATCCTTTGCGCATAAACAAAATCGCGGAGAAATTCTATAGCGTGGACGGCACCCCCACCGACGCGGTCATGTTGGCAGTGCATGCTATTATGAAAAGAAGACCTGATATTCTTATCTCCGGAATCAATCATGGACCCAATCTGGGTGACGATGTCACCTACTCGGGGACCGTAGCCGCGGCGATGGAGGGAACCATCTTAAATATCCCCTCTATCGCTGTTTCCAATATCAACTGGAATGCCAAACATTTTGAGTCTACCGCAAAATTTGTAAGAAAGTTGGCAAGCTTCGTGTTGAAAAATGGGCTTCCTAAAGATACCTTCTTGAATGTGAATGTTCCGGATAAAAAACAAGCTATAAGAAAGTTTAAAATCACCCGATTAGGGAAAAGGGTATCCAACGATGTGGTGATTGAGAAGATTGATTATCGTGGCAGAAATTACTTTTGGATCGGAGAACAGACCTCTATATGGGAGAAGGAGGATGATACCGACTTTGCCGCCATTCAAAAAGGTTATGTCTCTATCACCCCCCTCCATCTGGACATGACCGGTTATGATGCCATGAAACAGATCAAGGAATGGAAGATATTATAAAAGTGCCTCCCAGAGATTGAGTCTCTACTTGCGCCTCGTGGACTACAGGATCTGGTAGAGACGTCATCCCAGACAGGTCTCCGTCATCCCACGGAATTAGTTGAAAATCCCGCCAACGGCGGTGGTTGAAAATCCCGCCAACGGCGGTGATGAATGTTACCAACAGATTAAGCAGATGAAGTATTAAAAAAGAAGTAGCGGCGGACTGTGGTCGGTGGACAGCGGACAGCCTTTTCTAATTTCCATTGACTTTCTGTCAACACAGACTAATTTGCCAAAGGGAAAGATTATGAAGATAGTTCCTCTGGCATTTGATTCCATGGGGGTGCGATCAACCGCAACCTTGGTGGAGACAGATTTAAAAATCTTAATCGACCCGGGGGTATCCTTTGCGCCTTTAAGATATGGGCTTCCGCCGACCAAACTGGAGTTGAAAAGGGTGGAAGAGCTTTCTGAGAAAGTTTGGGAGTGTGCACAAGAAGCAGATATTTTAACCATCTCGCATTATCATTACGACCATTATTTCTCTGAGGCGGACTTCTACGCTGATAAAATCTTATTGATCAAAGATCCGAAAAAGAACATAAATCGTTCCCAGAAGGGGAGAGGCAAGGATTTTTTGAGTTGGGTAAAAGACACACCCAGGTTGATGGAGTTTGCTGACGGAAAAAGTTTTAAGTTCAGGGAAACGGAAATCGTTTTTTCTCCACCATTCTATCATGGAGGAGAGGGATCGAGATTGGGTTATGTGATAGCCTGCTCATTAGAATATAAAGGCAAAAAGATGATCCATGCCTCTGATGTCCAGGGACCCCAGGTGAGTGTGACCACTGATTGGATCATTAGGCAGAATCCAGATATTCTGATCCTATCCGGTTTTCCCACCCTGCTTATGGGATGGCGAGCTTCAAAATTTGGATTGTCTCAAAGCAATAAGAACTTAGTTAAAATTCTTTCCCAGACCAAAGTCAAAACCATCGTTCTGGATCATCATCTGGTGAGAGATCTGAACTATAAAAACAAAATAGAAGAAGTCATCAAAGAAGCAAAGGCATTGAAAAAGAAAGTAATCACCGCGGCAGAATTTTTAGGAAAAGAGCCTGAGTTTTTGGAAGCGAAAAGAAAAGAATTTTATAAACTGGAGAAAATATAGTTGATTCAGGGAAGATAGCCGCAACCTTTAGGTTGCGTAAGCACTAACTTCGCAGGCTAAAGCCTACGGCTACCAATTTTTGAGTCCTCAGTCATCTTGCCGCTCAGAGTTTTCATACTTTGAGCTTTTCCAGTTCCTTCTGTAACAGAATGTGAGTTGCCCCAAAGTAAACTTTTTTTATTGATTCAGAGACGATCGATGAACTGATGCGTGGAGTAGCCTGGGGAGGAATTAGAAAAACGGATAGCCTGTGTGAGGTGATTGATCTCTTGATAAGACTCCAGATATTAATATGGACAGATCTATTTTTCTTTGCTTTTCTCTATGATCTCTTCAGCTAAGGATAGAGCTACGCCAGAGAGCATCACCTCTACACCGAATTTGGTGAAATCTCCGGATAGAAGCTCCCGTTTCACATTGGCATAAAGCGAACAGGCGGCCTGTCTTTCCACCACAAGCCCGGAAATTTTTCCGGAAGATTCGCCCACAAAGGTGACCTCGCCCAATTCCTCACTGGTGACATAACCGGAACAGCTATGCAATTGAAGATGAGTATTGGAGGTGTAAACTACCAGCATAGGACCTTTCCCTTTCCCTAAAGTTACCTCAGGATAGATTTCCAAAATCAGAGTTCTGCGCCCCTCCTCGGCAGATACTTTTATGCGAAAGTGATCCTGCTCCTTGCGCACACTTTCTGCTTTCAGACAATCGGATATTTTGTCAATGTCTTTCTTAGTGAAAACGGGCATGTTTTACTCCCCTTCTTCAACCTTCTCAGTTTTTTCTTGAAAACATATATGGAACTGCGTTTCAGATATTTGTTGACTATTTCTTTTCTTCTGAATCCGGTTTTTTCTCTTCGGCAGGGGGTTCGGGTTTGGTTAACTCATCCTGCGTTTCCTTCATAGCCTTTCTAAACTCTCTCATCCCTTTCCCTAATCCCTGGGCGATCTCCGGTATCTTTTTGGCTCCAAACAAAAGAAGGATCACCAGAAGGATTAAAATCAATTCCTGTGCGCCAATTCCTCCTAACATGGATTACCTCCTTTAGGATAAATATGATCCAAAATTTGATACGTTGACTTTAGGTTGATAGTTCTGTTTTCTTTCCCGCTGGAATCAATTTTGTTTTTAAAGAAACCACCATCGGAAATAGATCACCACCAGAATTATAAATAGAATGCTGACGAAATTTATCGTAACCATAAGACCGATGGTGAAGCTGATGGCATAAAGTTCCACGGTGAGTGGCTTAAACCCGATGGAGATACTCTCCTTAAAAAGCGTCTTGACTGCGCCTTCTGGCAGAAATGAACCAATGATTTCTCCTGCCAACCCTCCCACCACCGCTGCCAAAACCAGGGAGACCAATAAAAAGGTTACTTCACGTCCCTTCAAACTCTTCTCTCCTTCATCTCCTATTACCAAAGAAATTGACTATGGACTGAAAAATGTATTTTCCATCGTCTGAACCCAGAATGGTCTCTGATGCCCTTTCTGGATGAGGCATCATTCCCAATACGTTCTTGGTCTGGTTGCAGATCCCAGCAATATTTTCCAAAGAACCGTTGGGGTTTGCCCCTGGGGTGACGTTTCCAACCTCATCACAATATCTGAAGACTATCTGATCGTTTTCTTTCAGCTTTTTCAAACCCTCTTTAAGTATAAAGTAATTTCCATCAGAGTGGGCTACCGGAATTTTGAGAGCTTGCCCTTTCTTGGAAAGATTGGTAAATGGCGTGTTCTCATTTTCAACTTTAATATGGACAAATTTGCATACAAAGCGGAGCGAGGTGTTCTTTAGCATGGCTCCGGGTAGAAGACCTACCTCCAGAAGTATTTGAAAACCGTTGCAGATTCCCACCACCAATCCTCCGTCTTTGGCAAATTCTGTTACCTTTTTCATGATGGAGGAGAATTGAGCGATGGCGCCGGTCCTTAGATAATCGCCATAGGAAAAACCGCCGGGGAGGATCACACAGTCGCATTTATGAAGGGAGCTATCCTGATGCCACAGAAACTCCACATCCTCCTTTATCACGGTTTTGATCGCCATGTAGGCGTC
>CAYOFL010000034.1:0-32375 GCA_964403165.1 uncultured Ignavibacteria bacterium | reverse complement strand
CCAGAGATATGGCTGTGTGGTACCAATGGCCCGGAAGAATTCGCCCGCCCGAGCATCCTCTTCCTGAATACCCACCTACTTTGCACAATGATCCCACATTTGTATCGCAGGACATGTACACTTCTACTCTGGAATCACCCACTCCGGGAAATCCTTACTGGGGAATAGACTATCCTTACTATCTTAGGGATAAAGCACCCGAATTTTTGGGACAGAACTTCCAAATAGGGCAGGAGCACCTGAGAGGAACCCACATTCCTGGACCGGATGTGTTCACCGAGGTGGAATATGCCATCATGATATGTCCGGGTGAATGGTACTGGAAGCCGGACACCAGCCATGCGCCCAGCGGCATGCCGGATTTTGATCAGAATCAGGATGAATGGCAGTCCTATTGCGCTCCCACTGCGGTAGCCAACTGTCTGTGGTGGTATGACGCCGTCCCCCCGGGAATGACTCCTCCTCAGTTGATTGAGCTTCTGGCAGAATACTTCAAGACAGACGCCTCGGGAACTGATATTGACACTCTGCAAAAGTATCTGGATCAATACTTCAACGATTATGGTTTTGCCTTACAGGAATCCACCTACTGGATGCCGGACTTTCATGAGATGGAGGAGTCACTCAAGGTGTGTCAGGACATTATCCTTGTTCTGGGATTCTGGTGGTATGATGACGTTACACAAGAGTGGCATATAGAAGGTGCGCATGCTGTCACCATGGCCGGGGTGAACTCCGAAGGCGGAAAAGTTGCCCTCAGTGATCCAGACAATGATGCAGCAGAATCTGGTCGACCAGGTAGGGTAAGACCTCCACACCAACCTCATCCCGGCGATTCTACCGTGCACAACGATCCTAGCTTTGTTTCTCAGGATGTTTACGATTGCACGCTTAATCCTGAATTCCCCAGTCCAAGTAATCCTCACTGGGAAATTGATGACTACATCACCATGACAAGAGACAAACACTCTGGCAAAAACATACCGCAAAGATTCAAAGCGTATGCCAAACCGGCGCCCAAGGATAAGCCGGTTACCTGGCATACTGAGGTGATGGCAGCAATAATGGTCTGTCCCAAGCCCAGCGCAGTGGAGGGAGAAGAGGAAGGTGCATTGACTCCGAAAGATTTTGAGCTTTATCAAAACTATCCCAATCCCTTCAACAACGAAACTATGATAAAGTTCAATCTGCGAAGACCGGCCGACGTAACGCTGGCAATTTACAATATCCTGGGTCAGAAGGTAAGAACCTTAGTTGAAGGACGGCTGAAGGCAGGACCGCAGACCCTCAGTTGGGATGGAAAGAATGAGGAGGGAAATGACCTCTCCAGCGGAATCTATTTCTATCAACTGAGGTCGGGGGAGGTGTCTCAAACCAAGCGTTTGGTGCTCTTGAAGTAGGTTAGCGGATCATCGGTCAACGGATTGAACGGATACAGCGGATGTATCATAAAAGGAGGCTGGAGGAAAATCCCAGCCTCCTTGTAGTTTGGTCAATAGAGATGGAAAATTGTCCGAAAGTCCCTATGGACATTTCGGACCTACGATTTTGGTATCCAAACCTGTCTCTGGAGGTGATTGGTTTTTAGAAGAATACCAAGAGAAAATGTTGCAACTTGATCTAAGTCTATGTGGAGAGTGTGGGGGGTGTGTGGCGGTCTGTTCTGTTGGAGCCTTGGAACTTCTCTCCTCAGAACTGAAAGTCAAACATAAGCAGTGCACCTTGTGTGAAAACTGTGTTATCTTCTGCCCCACAGGTGCGTTGCGAATAAAACCCATCGACGGTAACACTTCTCCGTTTAAAACAAAGATATCCGATCTTGAGAATGGATGAGAAATTTGATTGCATAGTGGTGGGAGCAGGTCCGGCCGGATCTATGGCGGCAAAAACTTTAGCTGAAGACGATGTTTCGGTCTTGCTTGTAGAAAAACACCCACAGATAGGGGTGCCTCTTGCGTGTGCCGAAGCGATCAGCGTTTCCGGTTTAGATAGATTTGTCAAACCAGACCCCGAATGGATCAACGCCCGCATTCACAAAGTACTCTTAGTCTCTCCTTCAAATGAAAAGTTGACAGTGCGTCATCCCCGTGCTGGCTTTGTTTTGAACAGAAAGATCTTCGATAAAAGCCTGGCACAAAAAGCCGCTTCCTTAGGAGCAAGCGTTAGAGTGAATTCCTGCGCGGTGGGTCTTTTAAGCGACAAAAGGAACGGATTCTGCGGGGTTAAGGTGCAGGAAGACGGAAGAGAAAAGGAGTATCAAGCCAGGATTATCATCGGAGCGGATGGGGTAGAATCGTGGGTCGCCCGCTGGGCAGGGGTGGACTCCTCTTTAGAGCTTTCTCAGATAGAATCATCCGCTCAGTATCTTTTAGAGGAGGTGGAGGTGGAGCCGGATCGCATGGAGTTTTACCTCGGTCAGTCCGTAGCCCCGGGAGGATATGCCTGGGTTTTCCCCAAAGGTGACAGAACTGCTAATGTGGGTCTGGCTGTAACGCCTACTCAAACCTCAAAGAAAGCTTTAGAATTTTTAGACCAATTTGTGCAAAAAAGATTTTCCAGCTTCAGAGTGAAAGAATTCATCATGGGCGGTATTCCGGTCTTTGATAGAAAAAAGAACCTGGTAAAAAAGAACGTGCTTCTGGTGGGAGATGCAGGCAGGTTGGCGGATTCCCTCTCCGGTGCCGGAATATCAAATGCTCTGCTCTCCGGAAAAATCGCCGGGGAGGTGGTGAGCCAATTCATTAAGAAAGGAGGGTCTTCATTTTCCACTCTGAGGCGATATGAAGAGAGAGTTTTAAAAGAAAAAGGGAGGGAGCTGAGATTTTATTCCTATTCTCGGGCCATATTTCTGAAGATGACCGACGAGGATTTCGATGCTGTAGTTTGCTTTCTGAAGGAGTATTTTGGTGATAGGATAATAACCGCTATGCAGCCCATTCCCATGATCAAGATGATCCTTAAATCAAATCGCCGACTTTTGCGTCTGCTCAGGCATCTGGTCTGGTAGTTTGTCAGCGTATCGCCTACTGGGTGACAGACGAGGCTTTCTTTTGCACTAGCTTGGTCAATCGGGACTTCATTCGGGAGGCTTTATTTGGATGAATAGTCCCTTTTCGGGCGGCTTTGTCTAAGAAGGAAACAGCTTCTTTTAAAGAAACCTCGTCAGATAAAGCTTCTGTTTTCTTAACCAAAGTCTTTATCCGGGATTTGATGGCTGTATTTCTTTCGTTCGCCTTTTTGCTGGTTCTGAGCCTTTTTTTGACTGACTTATGTGTGGGCAATGTTTTTCTCCTTGCTTTTTGTGATCCTACTTTTTACAATCTATGAAATATAGAGTTAAAAGCTTTTTTGTCAAGCTTAAAAAGACTGTTTTCAGTAGTTGCCCAATTTATTGGGCAAGATGAATTCACTTTATCCCACCAAATATCAAATCGTTCAGATTGTCTTTAATGGGACGGATTGCGGAATTGAGCCAAAAAATTAAAATAACTCTTGACATGAACATACACCTACATTATAGTTATTACGTTGATTACAATCATTATGGAGGGAGCCAAAATGAGCAAAAAAAAGGAGCAGGATCTAAGGAAGAGAATAATGGAAGAGATGACTGTTGATTATTCCAGTGCCCTTGAAAAAAACTTTGATTTGGCGAAACAATTCCTTCGCATAACAAAGGACGGAAAGATTGATATCCTGTTTAAGGATAAGCTAAGTGGAAAGGAACAGATTCTTTTGTACCTAATAGGAAAGTTGTACGCCAAAGAGGCTGCGCTTATAGCTACAGACGATGCAGGAAACAAGGAACTCTTGGACGAATTGGGTATCCCAAAAGGTTCTTTGTTTCCTTGGTTGAAGACTCTTCGGGATAAAAACCAAATAAAACAAGTGAAAAAAGGCCCGAAGGTGCATCATCGTATTGCCGTCAATTTAGTGGAGAAAACTCTCAAGACAATAGAAAGAAAAATAAAAAAGAGTATATGAGGAGGTTAAAAATGCCAACAGAGGGAGAAATCCTTGAAATAAGGAAAAAATTGGAAGAACACGAGGAGAGGATTTCGGAATTGGAGAGTCTATTCCAAACAAAAGGAGACTCTGTTAAAAAGGAAATGTCTGTGAAAGAATTTATCCTGTCCAAAAAACCGAAAAACGACGTGGAGAAGACTTTGGCTATTGGTTATTATCTTGAGAAGAAGGAACGCCTCTCTTCTTTTAATGCAAAAGACTTGGAAAAAGGTTTTAGAGCCGCAAAAGAAACAGTTCCAGAAAACATAAACTACAAAGTCATCAAGAACATTAAGAAGGGTCATATGATGGAGGCAAAAGAGAAAAAAGACAAGCTAAAGGCATGGGTTCTGACCAGCACAGGAGAAGAATATGTCGAAAACGGCTTCAAGACAGAAGAATAAGAGCAAGAAGATCACACTTGCAGAAAGATTCCAACGGATAGATACCTCTGATTTTCCAGACTTCTATGGTTACCAAAAGCCTCTTGAAAGAGGCCTCTGGATTCTATGGGTTGCAAAAGATAGATTAGGTATAAAAAAGCTAACCGCCGAGCAGGTAGCGTCAATTATAATAGAAGCCAAAGAGATTAGGTGCGACCCAGTATCTATAACTAGATCCTTCAGCAGAGCGGGAGACAAAATTCAACCATATCAAGAGGCGGGTAACTCTTTTTTCGAGATTATGATACCAGGAAAAGAGCATTTAATTTCTCAGATAAAAGAGGGCTCCACAGAGGTGTTTTACTTTGAACCAGGCAAACGGTACACAAGTAAGAGAGTTCTGGCAAAGAGCATTTTGGTTAGTCTTAAAGGTGAATTAAGAATTGTTGATCCCTATTGTGGGGAAAGAACACTAGACATTCTAAACAATGTTAAGAATAAAGTTATCAAGTTTCTAACGAGATTAGACAATCTCAAAGGTAACCAGAAGCAACGGTTCTTGCGTGATCTCAAAGACTTTAAGGCGGAAAACCCCAAGGTACAGTTTCGGGATTATCCACATGCAGATATTCATGACCGATACATAATTTCGTCCCATGCTTTAGTGGTTTTGGGTCATAGCATTAAGGATTTGGGGGCCAAAGAATCTTTTGCTTTAGTCCTAGACAAAGACACAAACACAAACATAGTTGAAGCTCTAATTGAGAATTTTAATAGAAGATGGAAACCATCAAATATACTTTAATGAATTCTACTTTTTTTCGGCATACAATTGATTTAACTCTTGCCCATCTATGAAAATTGGAATTAAGGGGTGAGGGGCGACCCTCAGTATCTTGTTCAAAGTGTTCTACGTACCGCCATGTAAGTCTTTCTAATGACCTCAAATTCCGAACAGGATAAAATAACAAAATCCACTGGCATTGTCAGTTCAGCTACATTTCTCTCTCGCATATTGGGTCTTATCAGAGAACAGGTGTTTGCCTATCTTTTTGGAGCTGGTTTTGCCACCGACGCCTTCATCGCCGCTTTCCGCATACCCAACCTGTTGCGGGATCTGTTTGCCGAGGGTGCCCTCTCCTCTGCCTTCATTCCGGTTTTCACCGATCATTTAACCAATCAGGGCAAACAAAAAGCGTGGGAGTTAGCCAATTTTGTGTTGAATCTGCTTTTGATCACCTTATGCGTGATCGTGATTTTAGGGATCATCTTTTCACCATACATTGTTAAACTCATCGCTCCGGGATTTGGCGAGGAGATGGGCAAACAGGAGCTGACCACGCTTCTCTCCCGCATCATGTTCCCGTTTCTTCTGTTGATAGCCTTAGCCGCCTTAGCCATGGGGATTTTAAATACCTTCAGGCGCTTTGGGGTTCCGGCTTTAGCCCCCACCATGTTCAATTTAGGAATGATAGCAGGTGGACTTTTTCTCTCTCCCCTGTTTGACCCACCCATCGTAGGAATGGCCCTGGGTGTGCTTTTGGGTGGACTGGGACAGCTAACTATTCAATTACCTACTTTAAGAAAAATAGGCTTTAGGTATCGCTTCAAAATCAATCTCCGTGATCCCGGGGTTAGGCGAATCCTTTTGCTGATGGCACCAGCCACCTTGGGACTTGCCTCCACCCAGATTAATATATTTGTCAACACCTTAATAGCATCCTTGCTTCCCCAGGGAAGTGTGTCGTATCTAAATTACAGTTTCCGACTGATGCAGTTTCCCATCGGCGTATTCGGGGTGGCGGTGGCTACGGTAACCTTCCCCATCATCTCCGCTTATGCGGCTAAAAAGGAGATGGGAGAGCTTCTCACCACTTTCACCTCATCCTTGAAATTGGTTTTCTTTTTGACCATCCCCTCAGCGGTCTTTTTAGCCGTAGCATCCCAGCCGGTGATCTCGGTTCTGTTTCAACACGGAAAATTCACTTTTCTCGATACAGTGGCAACCTCTCAGGCATTGATGTTTTACTGCATCGGTCTTTTCGCCTATTCTTCTGTTAGATTAACCGCCTCCACCTTTTACTCCATGGGTGACACCAAGACCCCGGTCAAGACCAGTGCGGTGGCGGTGGCTGTAAACATCATTTTGAATCTTCTTTTAATGGGACCTTTGGGATTTAAGGGACTGGCGCTGGCCGCATCAGTTGCCGCCATGACCAATCTGTTTTTGCTTCTTAAGATTTTGGACGGAAGAATTGGTCCACTAAATAGAAAAGATATTGGTGGCACGTTTTCCAAGATATTAACTTCAGCCGCCCTGATGGGATTTGTAGTCTGGATATACCTGAACTTCTATGGACCGAATTTGGAGACGGCAGGGTTAGCTGAGAAAATCCTGGGGCTTTTAGTCATTTTGATTTTAGGGTTAGTTAGCTATTTTGTCTTCTCCCACCTGTTGAGACTGCCGGAGCTTGACCGTATGCTGGAACTGTTGAAGATAAAGAAGAGATAAAACAAGGCATCCAAGCACCGTTGATATTTAGGAGCAGGGTAAGGTACCCTGCTCCAACTGAAAAGCCCCTTTTTCAGAAGGGGCTTTCTGCTAAATAGATCCGTAGGACAGCTTGCTTGATGATTTATTGGAACTGTCCCTCCAAATAATAGGAATGAATGACCTGCGGTGATTATCACCGCTCCCACCCATTTTGTCTTTTTAGTGCTTAAACTTTCTCCAACAAATACCGAAATCATTTAAAGAGAAGCCATCATTTAGTAATATCACACCGCATAATCGAGAATTCGCAAGAGAGTGGTATTTATGGCACAAGCAAACTTTGGTAAAATTCGCACGGTGATAACCGTGAATAAAAGATTATTGATCGGCTTAGTGGTAGCACTGGTGGTAGGGTCTGCATTGTGGGCATGGGGTGATACTATCAACTGGCCCTTTACCACCGCCGGGAATTATGCGGTCTCGGATGCGACCAAAGTCGAGGTTGCGGATGGTGTAGCCAAGCTCATTGCCATTGATCAGACCGATGATGATAACACCTCAACCGGATTTGGCGGGGGAACGCATAATGAGACCCAGTGGGATGGAACTAACAATTGGCTGGAGTTAACTGCTACCGGGCAAACCAATGGTTCAGGTGATTTTATCTCCAGGGTGATGGATGCCGGACGCACAGCCGCGTGGGATAGCATTTCCTGGACACCACAAAGGCCGCTTTATAAAGAGTTGCCTGACAATAAAGGTATAGAATCTGCTTATCCAACTGGCAATGCGGATATGACCGGAAATGTGCTTTTGATGCACATGAATGAAGCAAGCGGAACAATTGTTGATTATTCAGGTGAAGGAAATAACGGAACCCAAAATGGCGGAGTAACTTATGGAGCAAGCGGAAAATTAAATACTGCTTTGAATTTTGACGGTAGTAATGATTATGTTAATGTGCCACATTCAGCAAGTTTGAATATTACTGATGCGATTACGGTTGAGGCGTGGATGAACCCCCTTGCAGATGGTTGGAAATACAAACGACCAATCGCTTTAAGCCCCGCAACTTCAGTAGACAATTATCAGGTTAAGGTTGAATTAACCACTTCAAATTTTGATTATTCGAAAGCAAAAGCAAACGGAGAAGACATCAGATTTTATGATGCTAATGGAACTTCTCTTAATTATTGGATTGAAAATTGGAATTCTTCTGGAACTTCTACTATTTGGGTTGAAGTGGCAACTTCTGGCACCGACAGAATCTATATGTATTATGATAATGCCGCTGCCAGCAGCGCCAGCAATGGAAATGCCACCTTTGACTTCTTTGACGATTTTAGTGGTGACCTGAGCAAATGGACAATTGATTCGGAAAATACAGATAAAGTATATATATCTACCAGCGCTGGTAATCCTTCTCCGAGTTTAAGACACGACCCGGATTCCAGCCAAACAAAAAATAGTTATTTCGATACGCGACTCATTACAAAAGATTATAAAATGCTTAACGGCATAATTGAATACGAAGTTTATCTTGCGGGGACCCCAAGAATAATTCATCAACTAGGTTGGAGAGTACAAAGTCTTAACTTTGAAAACGGTTATTGCTGGCGTGTGCAAACAGCGTCCGCTGATGGAGGACATTTAAGGTTTACCGGAAGAGCATCATGGTCACCTTTTGGTACTGCGTTCAATTATGTCTCGGCCAATACTTGGCATACCGTTAAGGAAGTAGTATCGGGCTCAACTTATACTGGATATGTCGATGGTGGCAGTGCTTATTCCGGCACCGACGGCACAAAGCTAACAGCAGATTATTTAGTATCACACGTCCACGGGGTAAGTCTTACTGCGAGCAGTTATGTTTTAGTAGATAATATTAGAGTCCGCAAATACGCCTCGCCTGAACCGACAGCAACAGTAGGTAATGAAACCCCAGTGGGAATCTCAAAGGCCGGGGCTTATGGAATCGGTGCAAATACAACCACTGCCTTTGCCTCAATAAACAACCAAACAATTTCAGGGGCGATTTCTTCTGGGTGGAATCATATCACCTTAACCTACGACAAAAACGCTGGCGGAACAGATGAGATGAAATTATATGTGAATGGTGTTCAGACGGCAACAAAAGACTATTCAACAGCAATTTCAACAAATACAAATAATCTTTGGGTTGGAGATTTGTTCAACGGCACAATAGACGAAGTAGCAATCTACAACCGCGCCTTGTCCGCAACAGAAATCTCGGACCATTACAAAAGAGGGGCTTTGAGGTTGAAGTATCAGGTGAGAAGCGGGTCGACCAATCCACCCACAGGAGATTTTATCGGACCTGATAGCACAACCGGGACTTATTATTCGGAGCTTTCTAACAACACTACCGGTCTTCCTTCTTTGAGCCTAACCAATGTTGACAACAATCAATACTTCCAGTACAAAGCGTATTTGGAAACTGACAATTCCTCTTATTCGCCGGAGCTAAAATCTCTGGTCATTGGGCCAACGCATTATCCAGAGAATAATCCGACGGTTCAGAACAATGCCGGGCAGACTTATGCTCTTTTGAATTCCTTTGTTGAGACTCTAGGGGCAGGGAATGCGGGAAGTGTTAAGTATCAGATATCAAAGGATGGAACCAACTGGTATTATTGGAACGGCTCTAACTGGGTGGCGGCTTCCGGCTATTCACAGACTAATACTGTGGCTGAGGTAAATACCAATTGTGGACAATTTGATGATGATGTGGGTGCAGGCGATTTTTACTTCAAGGCGTTTTTGCATTCAGATGCAGCCGCACAGCAGGTGGAATTGGACCAGGTGGATTTGGGGTATACTATAGCAATAAGTGTCTGGGTAAGCGATTCGACATTTACTTTTGGCACCAATCCACTTGATACCTGGTTGACTCCGCAGACAAGTGTCATCACTAACGATGGCACGGTAGCTGAGAACTTTGTGGGTCGCATAAGCCAGTTCACTGACGGGAGCAACACGTGGGCAATAAGTCCATCGGCCAATGGAGCTGACTCGGTGCGGGCTCAGTGGTCCACTGCCAGCGACACCGGACCCTGGACTGGTATTTCTGCTTACGATACCGATTTCACCATTGCAACCAATGTGGCGGTCAGCGACAGCGTAACCCTTTGGTTTCGTATTGAAACACCGACCGGCACTTCGTCCTACGACGAATATTCCTCAACTCTGACGGTAACCGCGCAGGGGTATTAGAAAAAAGTTCAGAGCTGCTCTTAAGGATATGTATTATGCGCCGATACTAAATACTGTCAGTTTATGAGAGCAACCTAAAACCTATTGAGAGGGGGTGAGACACAGTGAAAAGAACCGTCCCTTTTTTCACTAAAGGAATAATCTGTTTCCTGGTGATATTCGCTTACGCCTCGGTGATCCACGCAGCCAATCCAGCCACCATTAATGTCACGGTAACCATTCAAAATCTGAGTGTTAGTGCGACCGGACCCATAGCTTTCGGGATGGTGGCAGCCGCGAGCGCAACCATTTCTAGCGATTCTTCCCACGTTGTTAATGACGGCAACGTAACCGAAACCTATTCGCTCAACCTGACCGATCCGGGGGGTGGATGGACAGCGGTTCAGGCGGCACCTGTAGCGGAGCAGTATTGCCTGAGCGTGCAATTCAACTCAGTAGAACCTGCCACCTTCACCTACGCGGACCATGCCTTAAGCACGACCTCTACAGCCTGTTCGGCTTCAAAGTTCGCTGGTGACCAGATGGGCGTCTCTGTGGCGACCAGTGGGGAGCGATATCTCTGGTTCAAATTTGAAGCACCCAGCACCACCACGGTAACCACTGAGCAGACCATAGTGGTAACAGTAACGGCAGCAGCCGGATAATTCTCTCTTGCAGAGGGAAGAACAAAAAGAGGGGGGAAGGATAGGAACCTTCTTTTTACCTCTTAAGGAGGAAACTCAGGATAAGCGAAATAGGCAGTATAATCGCAAGGACATCTGCGTGGAAGGAGAGCTGGACTTGTTTCTTTCGTTTTGGGAGGTAGATGATTTGTGGATTTTTTAACATACGAATGAAAAAAAGTCTTGACAAGGTCGGAGGGATTATGTTATGTGTTTTGTGTATATGGGTAGTGTTCATGCAAAATTAAGTTTTTTGAGAAGAAGAAGAATTTAAAATCATTTTCAAACCATAGGAGAGGGGAATGTGAAATGAAAATTGGATCAAGTTTGGTTTTTGGCCTCTTCCTGTCTTTTTTGGCACCTGCCGCAGTCGATGGAGCTGAAGCGGGAGGGCTGCGCACTCAGTTGGGGGAAGTGGTTATTGAGAACCTGCAAATCGGCCAAACCTACAACTTGAAGGAGCTGGCAAATCTGCGCTTGATTGTCACCAACACCAGTGACTATAGTGTAGATTTGAGAATGGATATTCTACTGCCGGATAGCAGTGAGCTAAGGAAGGGTGCAGAACCTCTTCCGGATACGACCTGGGTAAGCTTGAGCCAAAATCTCTTTAAGCTGGGGCCAGATGAAGAAGCTATATCTGACATCATAATCTCCATTCCGGAGGATGATCAATACCTGGGGAAGAAGTATCAGGTTGCAATTTGGTCTCGTACTCTGGGTGGCAAAGGCGCTGGAATGTTTTTGGCATTCGGGCTGAAAAGTCGGATAATCTTTACCATTGATACGGTCAAAGCAACCAAAAGCGAGGTGGTCACTGCTTCAGACGCCAGTGTAAACTTTACCTTGAAGCCTGAAGAGATTTTCTTAGACAGCGTAGAATTAGGCAAGATTTATGACGTAGAGAAGAAGACGGGTTTGGTTCTGAAGATTACCAATCCCAGTGAGCACGAACGAACCTTCAAGCTGCAAAGCCTCACTGTTGGCAATTCGGTGACAACACTCACCAAGGGATACCAGGACACTCCGGATGCTTCGTATCTGACGTTTAGCGAGAGCAAATTCGTTGTTCCTCCTGCGGGCACGAAGACGATAGAGATGTATTTGAAGTTTCCACCGGAAAAGGAATACAGCGGCAAGAAATACATGTTCGTTATTCACGCTGTAACCGTTGATGAAAAGGTGACCACTGGAGTCTATTCAAGACTCTACGCGTCAACTAAATAGAGCGCCGCAAAAGATGAGGATCAAGGGAAACTACATCTTGGCCGCGTTGATTGTGTTTGCATTGGGGCTTCCAGTATTCTCATTCCTACTCTCGTCCCTGTGGGCCAAACCACCTCCTGATAGTGATAGCTTGAGAACATTTATCCCGGCATCCAGCGTCTGTGTGACTGTAGTAGTAGTGTCCAGCAAGTCCGAATCGCTTCCGAAGGCCTTCTCACTATCCCAGAACTACCCGAATCCCTTCAACCCCGAGACCGTAATAAAATATACCCTGCCCGAAGATTGTCACGTGGAACTGATCCTCTACAACATACTGGGACAGAAAGTCAAAACCCTGGTTAATCAACATCAAAGTGCTGGTTACAAGATGGTACACTGGAACGGCAGGGACGATGAAGGAAATGAAATCGCCAGTGGGCTTTATTTCTACAGGATTGAGACCCCCAAATATTCCGAGACCAAAAAGATGGTTTTGCTGAGGTAGTCAACGGATTAAGTGGATTTAACGGATTCATCCCGAATGGATTCACCATGAACAGATTGATGCTTAAGAATAAGGACTCCCGGAGTCTTTAGATTTGGGTCGATTTTAAAAAGCGATTCTTTGGATCAGTCTACAAAGCCCCTTTTCTTAAAGGGGTTTTTTGTTAAATAGCGGTTGACTAAAGACGATTTTTTGTTATGATTCAGATGTAGGGGCGGATTTTCAAATCCGCCCGATCAAGGGTGAATCTGAAGGATTCGTTGAAAAAGCCATACTTCGGGGCGGGATATGCGTATGCATTTCCGCCATAGGCGGATCCGCCTCAGGCGGACATACGAAAATTCCCGCCCCTATGAAGGTGAATGATTCATCACCCATAGGGCAGGGTTCATCCTGAAGGGATTTCCCTCGATCCTGAGATCTTCGGGATCGAAGGACACCCTGAAGGGCATTTAGCCCTGCTAATAGAATTTTTCAACAGTCCCTGAAGATTTACCCCAACAGGAATTCGACTCTTATGGATCTATTTAAAAAAGAGAAAAAACAAAAGAGTTTTAAAGGGACTCCTTTGGCGGACAGAATGCGACCGGAGAGCTTGGAGGAGTTTGCGGGGCAGAAGCATATCCTGGGTGAGGGTTCGGTTCTGCGTAGGGCAATTGAGGAAGATAAGGTTCAGTCTCTGATCTTCTGGGGTCCACCCGGCACGGGCAAAACCACCTTAGCCCAGATCATCGCCAAAGCCACCGGTGCGCATTTTATCTCCTTCTCTGCAGTCCTTTCCGGCATAAAGGAGATAAAGGAGGTTATGGCTGAAGCCGCCAGGATGAAAGAATTCTACAATCGGAAAACCATCCTGTTTGTGGACGAAGTTCATCGCTTCAATAAGGCTCAACAGGATGCTTTTCTGCCTCATGTGGAGAAGGGGAACATCATCCTTATCGGCGCTACCACCGAAAATCCCTCTTTTGAGGTCATCTCCGCTCTTCTTTCCCGAACCAAAGTCTATACCCTGAATCCTTTGAACGAGGATGAGTTGAAGGTCATCCTGAAACGGGCACTCCAAGATAAGAAAAAGGGGTTAGGAAACTTAAATGTGGAATTGGAAAAAGGGGTTTCAGGCTACATTATTCAAATGTCAAACGGTGATGCCCGGGTTGCTCTCTCTACCTTAGAGTTTGCCTCATTGACCACACCTCCGGATAAAGATAAAAAACGGAGAATCACCTTGAAGATTGCTCAAGATACCATGCAGAAGAAAGCATTGGTCTACGATAAAGAAGGAGAGGAACATTATAACATAATCTCAGCTTTCCACAAAAGTTTAAGAGGTTCTGATCCTGACGCCGCCTTATACTGGCTGGGAAGGATGCTGGCTGGAGGAGAGGATCCTCTTTATATCGTCCGACGGATGGTCAGGTTCGCCTCCGAAGATATTGGAAATGCCGATCCTTTAGCTCTTCAGGTTGCCATCTCTGCCAAAGAGGCTTATCACTTTTTAGGATCACCGGAAGGGGAGCTCTCCTTAGCTCAGACGGCGGTGTATTTAGCTACCGCGCCCAAAAGCGATGCGGTTTACAAAGCATTTAATCTGGTGCAGGAAGATATTCAAAGGACTCAAGCTTTGCCTGTGCCTCTGCATATCCGTAATGCCCCCACTAAATTGATGAAAGATTTAGGGTATGGAAAAGATTATAAATACCCTCACGACTTTCCCGACCATTTCGTGGATGAGATATATCTTCCCGAAAACCTAAAGAATCGCAAATATTACCACCCCACCGATTTCGGTTTTGAGAAACAGATCAAGAAGAGATTGGAATGGTGGGAAAAAAGCAAGGGGCAAGGGTCAAGAAGCAAGGGTCAGGGGACAAGAAGCAAGGGTCAAGAGGAAGGAAAAGGGAGTTAATTTTCCAAAAGCATAAGGGCGGGAATTTTCGTATGAATGCATACGCATATGCCGCCCCAAAATGCTGTAGGTCGGATATGTCCCCCGTACGGGGGACATATCCGACATTTTTATCGACCTCACCCCCTATCTCCCCCGCCTCTGATGGTGGCTCAGATATTTGAAGACTGAGATGCAGAAAAATCTTTTACCACCATGAGGTTTACTCTCCACTCTTTACTCTTCACTCTTTACTCTTCACTCTTTACTCTCTACTCTCTACTCTTTCATCTGCTCTTCTAATTGTTTTAGGGTTTGGATGGCGACAGAGTCCTGTGGTGAAAATAATAGAAGATTTTCCCATACTTTTTTTGCCCTTTGGTAGTCTTTCTTTTCAATATATACTGATCCCAAGAGATAATAAGCTTTTGTATCATTAGGAACTAAATCCAATATCCTCAGAGCGCATTTCTCTGCTTGATCCAATTTCCCATTCAAAAACGATACACCCCCTAAGTCATAAAGAAATTTGACGTTATTCCCCAGCCAAGGTAAGCCTTGTTCCAGATAAAACAAGGCTTTATCATAATCGCCCTTAATTTTGTAAATGTTACCCAAAAGCCAACTGGGTCTTACATAGTTTGGTGCTATCTTAAGGCTGGATTCCAAATAGTAGATAGCGTCATCAAATTCACCTCTATCATAATATCGCGAAGCCAAGTTATAATAATTAAGCGGATTTTGAGGATCGTCCTGTATCGCCCTTTTATAGAGATTGTCCACCTCTTGGTGCAATCCAGCAAACTTCAATATTCGTGCTATCTTATAGGTATTGTAGCCGGTCTCATCCACCGGATGAGGATCGTTCTCCTGAATCAACAGATAGCGATCCAGCGATCTTGAGTGGTGGGCATCGATTAAAATCCAGGGAAGGGTATGGAAAAGACTGAACCAGATGAAGATCAGTCCCCAGGCTTTGAATCTTTTTCCTGCTGACATTTTTGGGCGAGAATCGGCGGACTGTGAACTTGTCCTGTTTTCGACCCTGAGGCTCAGACCCGAAGGGAGCGAAGTCGAAGGACTGTGGACTGCGGACGGTTTTTCACCCCACCTCAAAAAAAGTAGTACCCCCAGCAACCCAAGGAAAGGGGCAGGAGCCGATCTTAGATCCCAATCAGCACTCCCTAAGGTAAAGTTGACCACGAAAAGATAAATCAAGGCAAAAGACGTGGCAAGAATTAAGAAATTAGTCAATCTATTTTCAAATCCTCCGCTGGATCTATAGGACCTGAATTTGATCTTAAAGAAAAGGAAAAAAATTATAAGAGAGATGCCTAAAGGAGAAAGCAGAAGTAGCTGGTTTACAAACTCGGAGATATGAGCAATAGAGAACATGCCGAAAGGATAACTCTCTGTGCCCTTTAAGGGCAAAATGAATATCCCCTTGCCAGTTTTTTCCAAACTGGTGGCAACTCTGTAAATCCAGAAAAGGATGATAACTGAGGAGAGAATCAAGCCTATCCAGGTGGGAGGACTTAACCTATGTTTGGTCTTTGTACTCTCCTTTCTTAAGCGAACTTTTCGCTTCTTTGTAGATGCAGGCGGGGTGGTTACATCTTTGAGGTTGGGGGCGGAAACTTTATCTGCTCTAATTCCACTCCCGCCTACCCATAGAAGGTAAATAAATGAGGGGAGAAAAATCAGAGAGGTGATATGCAAGCCGATGCTAATCATAAAGATTAAAAGAGCGGGAAGTATGCTGGTTTTGCCTGACAGATACAAGACGGCAAAGAATATATAAGCTAAAAGCACCACCTGAAGAATGGAGTAGCTTTCCACATACCCGAAGAAAAGCTGACTCGAACCCAAAGAGACCAAAAAGAAAAAGATCAAAACCTTTCCTAAGCCGGTTTTTCCCAGAAGAGAGGATAACTTCAAAGCAAGAAAGACGAAAGCGCCCCCGCACAGGATGCTTATGGTCGAATAGGTGAGCTCAGGAGTCCAGGTGGGAATAAGTTTGGTCATCACCCGATATACCACCAGATGAATAAATCCGTCCAGCCATTCCTGGAGATGAAGTTTCCCTACTGGTAAGTCCCTGATGCGGAAATAGCCGTCTCCCAAAAGATGGAGCCGGGTTCTGAAAATCCAGAAAATAGGAAGGGATAAAAGACTTAAAACAAGAAAAGTTGTGTTCTGGCCCAATGAATCAAATAGCTTTTTGATTTTTCCTGCCAAAGCCTCCAGTCTTTCATAGAGGAACTCTCCCACGCCAGGGATCAAGATGGCTAAAGTAGCCAACGTCAGAATCCATCCCAGATAGGCTGGAAAGAAGTGATAAAAATGAACTCCCCACATGTAGGCAGGAGATACATACATAGTGAGCAGGTGAGAGAGAATCAGAATAGCCGTCCAGGGGAGGAAAACACACTCAAAGAATTTTTCGGAAATCTCCTTCCTAACTGTAGAGACTTTCGTTTTCGGAATGTTCTTTTTCATACTAACCATGGTTTAAGAGATTTCATATTCCCTGAGTTGGCGCTTGTAATATATCATAATATCTATGCCTGTCAAGTTGGAACAGAGAAAGACGAGGGGTGGTTATTTTTGTTCCTGGGCGGATGTTATCCCCGACGGGCAGACGCCCCCGTATGGGGGTCTCCGTCATCCGCCCCCACCCATACATTCACAGCTGATGAAGCAGATTAAACAGATATTTCCTGTTGTGTCGGGATATTGATATCCCGACACAACAATTTTATGGCGGGCATCCGTCTTACGTAATTTCGCTTGACAATCTGGTTGAGTTTGGATATATATTTAACGTTCAGAATCAATTATCTTCCGACCATTGGAGAACTTGATGATAACCTCAAACAACAACTTTCTTAGACCAGCATATTTAGAAGTTGATCTGGATGCTGTCGCCTTCAACGTACGAAATATTAAAAAGAAACTGGGTCAAGGTGTAGAGTTGATGGTTATAGTGAAAGCAGAGGGATACGGTCATGGAGCTTACCCGGTGGCTTGCGTGGCTTTGGAAAATGGAGCCGACTCCTTAGGGGTGGCTATTCTGGAGGAGGGGGTCCAGCTCAGAGAGAAGGGAGTAAAAGCTCCTATTGCTAATCTGTATCCTGAGCCGTACCAGCGCGCAAAAAAGATCGTGGAATACGATTTAGAACAGGTGGTCACCGATCTGAAACTGGTGAAAAACCTTTCGCAGGAAGCTTTAATACAAAACAAATCCTGCAAAGTCTACATTGAAATAGATACCGGGCTGGGTCGTTATGGCGTGCTGCCTGAAGATACAAGAACGTTAGCAAAGAAAATAAAAACGCTCCCCAACATTCGCCTGAAAGGCGTCTTGTCCCAATTCTCCACAGCGGATGCGAGGAAGAAGGATTTCGCTTTCAAACAGTTGAAGGTTTTCAAAGACACCTTAGATGAGCTTAAAGCTCATTCAAATCACATTCCCATCACCTCAATTGCTAATTCCGGAGCAGTACTGGACATACCTGCCAGTTATTTTAATCAAGTGAGGGTGGGACATCTGCTCTATGGGCTTTACCCATCATCTGAAACCTCTGAATCAATCTTTGTGAAACCAGCTATGAGCCTGAAAAGCAGAGTGCTGTTTATAAAGGAGGTGGAAAGAGGAACTCCCATCAGCTACGGCAAAACCTACGTCGCCAGAAAGAAAACCAAGATCGCCACCATTCCTTTAGGATATGCGGATGGATACAGCCGACTGCTTTCCAACAAAGGGGAAGTCTTGATCAGGGGGAAGAGGGCAAAGGTGGCGGGGCGGGTGTGCATGGATGCATTCATGGTGGATGTAAGCCATATCCCCCATGTGAAGGTGGGAGACCAGGTGGTGGTGATGGGAAAGCAGGGAAAAGACGAGATCACCGCTCACGATCTTGGCAGGTGGACGAATACCTTCGCGTATGAGATCATGACTCGTATGGGTAAAAGATTACCCATCGTGTATGTCCAGAGATCAAAAAGATTTTAAGCGAAACCCTTCTTCATTTTATCATATAGAATTTCCCTCGTTGGTAACGGACACCCCCTGTCCGTTACCATAACCGTCACGGACGGGGGCGTCCGTGACGAACGAGGAAGGGGACCAAGGGGGTGAGGTAAAGAAGATCTATGAGACTAACTTACCACACCATCGATCTTGAGCTTAAGCACCCTTTTCGAATCTCTCGTTCTGTAACCGAACTTAAGAAGAATGTTATTGTTCAGATAGATGAGGGAATCGGTGAAGCCGCACCTTCTGCTTACTATGGAGAGAATGCTGATACGGTTATCCAGTGTTTGGAAAAGATCAAAGGTCAGCTTGGCGACGATCCCTTTCAGATAGAATCCATACTTTCGAACTTAGATAAAAAGATCTCCGGGAACTTATCCGCCAAGGCGGCGATTGATATGGCGCTTCATGATCTGGTGGCAAAAAGATTCAACCTTCCCCTCTATCAGTTTTTGGGATTGGATGGCAAAGTACCGCTGGTCACCTCATATACCATCGGAATTGACACCCCGGAGAAGATGAAGGAAAAAACCAGGCAGGCAAAGGACTTTTTGGTTTATAAGGTTAAGGTGGGGGTGGAGAAAGATGTAGAGATGGTTAAAGCGGTGAGAGAGGTCACCGATGCTAAAATTAGAGTGGATGCCAATGCCGGATGGACCGCAGAAGAAGCTTTAGAGAAAATTGATCAACTAAAAGAGTATCAAATTGAATTTGTGGAACAGCCCATTGATCCTGAGGATAAAAGGGGCCTGAAAAAAATAAAAGAGAAGGCGGAACTTCCGATTATAATTGACGAACAACTGATGACCTCAAAAGACATACCGGATTTTGTCGGGCTTTGTGATGGGATAAATATAAAGTTGGCTAAATGCGGGGGAATCCGGGAAGCTTTGAGGATGATTCATGTGGCAAAAGCGCACGGTTTGAAAGTGATGCTGGGGTGTATGATCGAAAGCTCGGTAGGAATTGCGGCGGCGGCTCACCTGGGTTCTTTGGTTGATTTTCTGGACCTGGATGGAAACCTGCTGGTGAGCAATGATCCATATGTAGGACTCAGGCTGGACAAGGGAAAGCTTTATCTTTCCGATTTGCCGGGACTGGGCATTGCGCCAAAAGGTCGATAGGATTTTAATTGTCCCAGAACAATCATGTTACGCGTAGGCAAACCTTTACACTTCGTCTCCCGCCAAAGGCGGGATGTGAAGGACGGCTTGCCAGTCCCGCCAACGGCGGGGCTACGCGCTAAGGTGATGATATTCCAAAATGCAGAACTTTCAACAAATAAGGGAGTTGTGAAAAGGGGAAAGCTGAAAGTCTTTTTTGGTTTGTTTCTTCTTTTGATCTTTTGTACCTGTTTTGAGATCCAGGCAAAAGAGATTTCTCTTCCTGAGATCTCAGTGATCTATCCCAGAGAAGGCGCACAGATCGGCGCCTCTGATTCTACTTTTATCTTCGGGTCAGTTACTCCGAAATCTGAACTTAAGATAAATGGATACAAAGTCGAAGTCCACTCCAACGGTGCATTTTTGGCATTTTTGCCTCTTAAGTCCGGTGATTTTGAGTTTGAACTTCTGGCCAAAAACAACGCTGGAGTTTCGATCAAAAAGGTTTCGGTGAAAGTCCCCCCACGTATTTTTCCTGTCCCGGAGGACAGCTTTTGTATTGTGAAGGTCAGCATCCGACCAAAACAAGATTTAATCCTCACTGCAGGAGACGTTCTGGAGACAAGTTTCAGAGGAACACCGGGTTGTAAGGCAAGCTTTTCTGTTGAGGGTTTGGTGAAGGATGTGCCAATGATCGAATCCCCTCCAAGGATTCCTCCTCATCAAGTAAAATATCCCGGGGAGACGCATGAAGGACCGAGGTTGCCTCTGCTTAAGGGAGTATACACCGGCAGTTATACGACTAAAACTTCAGATCAAGTCGAAAAAGCGAATGTTCTCTTTAAACTAATCAAGAAAATGGGCGAAGATAGTGTTTACATCGTAGAATCATCCCCAGGCAAAATCACCATACCAGATGACCAGACACCGCAGGTGGTGGAGTTTGTCGGCTCATCCGTGGTTGCCCGATCCGGTCCCAAGTTAGGATATACACTTCTTTACCAACCACCGGGCATAAGGGTGGTCGCCACCGGGAAAAGGGGCGAATGGATACGGCTAAGATTGGCTTACGGAGAAAATGCCTGGGTTCATCAAGATAGCATAAAATTTCTACCTTTAGGAACTTCCCTTCCCAAAAGCATTCTTACTACCATACAGACAAAAAGGCTTGAAAGAAGGACCCAAGTTCTGCTTTTCCTCCAAGACAAATTACCCTTCAAGGTGGAACAACAGACAGATCCGCCAACTCTTATTTTGACGGTCTACGGGGTGACCTCGAACACCGACTGGATAAGATATGATTCTAAAGATAAATTGATAAAAGAAATCAGATGGGATCAGCCAAAGGAGGATGTGTATCAGCTTAAGATTTTTTTGAACCAGAAGCAACAGTGGGGATATGATGTCTCTTATGATAACAACAATTTGATCCTTGAAATAAAACATCAGCCCAAACTAAGGAAGAAGCTTCGGGGCTTGAGGATCTGCCTGGACCCAGGACATTCTCCTGATCCAGGTGCAGTTGGTCCCACCGGACTGCAAGAGAAAGTGGTCAATTTAAAAATCGCCAAAAAGCTAAAAAGACTTTTGGAGAAGAATGGGGCAGAGGTGGTGATGACCAGATCGGGTTCGGAGAGTGTTGCTCTTTATGACCGCCCCAAAATAGCTATGCAGGAGGGTTGTGATATATTGATCAGCATCCATAACAATGCGCTTCCCGACGGGGTGAATCCCTTTTACAACAATGGCACCGCCACCTACTATTATCATCCTCAGTCGCTGGCTTTGGCAAAAGAGATCCAATCCGAACTTTTAAAGAAGCTCAAACTGCCGGATTATGGCATCTATTATGGAAATCTGGTGCTCACCAGACCCAATCAGCTTGTGGCAGTGTTGGTGGAATGCGCCTTCATGATGATTCCAGAACAGGAGGAGTTTTTAAAAACTGATAAGTTTCAGAAGAAATGTGCCCACGCCATTTATCGGGGTATCCATAACTTCATACAGAGAGCAAAAAAGTGAACGAAAGTTCGAAAGTATAAATCCTGCGTTGTGACAAAGGGAACGCGTAGGGGCGATGCTCTGCCATCGCCCCAAGGTTCGGGCGGACTTAGAGGTCCGCCCCTACACATGATTCAATCCAGCGGCAAAATGTTGGGGCAGGGGTTCAAGGGTGTGTTGAAAAACCTCTTGTTCGTGCGGGAATTGGATTTTTCCGCCTCTGGCGGAATCCCGGTGACCCGCCCAGACGGGCGGTCGTCTGACCGCACAAGAATGGTTCGGGAATTCTCCCGCGAAGCGGGATCCAGGTGACAATTCCCGAACCAACTTAAAATAAATTAAATAGGCTTTCCTTTTTTTACTTGAAGATCACCTTGTCGAAATCGTCCCAGTCCAGTTCGATCTCGTCTCCATCCTCGGTGGTCACGAAGATTCCTTTGTTTTCCTCATTCACATCGTTGGAGCCAGAGAGCTTGAAGGTATTCCCGTTCCTTGTGGTGACCCGGCAGGAGCGGGAAGAGATTTTTTCGATCTTTGCGATTTGAGAAAACTCGATGTCCACATCCAAACCCCTGTATTCTCCATCCAGCCTTTCCCAGGTGTAGGTCTCGTCATCATCCCATCTGATGAATCCTTCATAGCTTTCGCCATCTTCATCGTAGACCACCCCATATAATGGTCTGGTCTCTTCAAACTCATCATACCTTACCAGATATTTCTCACCCTCATCCAGAAGTTCCAATCGGTCAAAATCGTCCCATTCTACAATCACCCGTCCGAAGTTGGGGTCTTTGACCACGATGCCGCGATTTCCGCTATCCACATCATTGGTTCCTGATAGTCTTATCCTGTCACCATTTCTCAAGGTCACCCAGGCTGATCTGGATGACCGTCTTTCGATGGCTTTTATCTTTTTGAAGGGAATCTTTCGGGTGCGGCGCCTCTGTTCTCCATCCAGTATATCAGAATAAAAAAGTTCATCCATATCCCAGGTGATGAAACCTTTGAACTTGTCTCCTCGCCGTGTTTCCAGCTCTCCATAGAGTCGTTGTTCAGGTTTGGTGATTAGTTCTGGCTCGCACTCTTTAAATTCAATTATATCCAGATCATCCCAGTCCAGTTCCACTTTGCCCTCCCGGGAATCGTCGATTAAAATCTCTCTCACCCCGGAACCGATGTCTGTACTATAACCATAGAATGTTATTCTCTCCCCATTTTTGAGTTCCAAAAAGGCTTTGTTTCCGGATCGCCTCTCCAAAGTCTTTATGTAACCGAACTGAATCCCAGTGCTGGCTTTACTTTCTGGGCTCTTCTCGTCCCAGCTTATGCTGAGACCAAAGATGCTTATGTGTTTTTCCCGACGTCTTCCCTCCCCATATCTTCCTTCGCGTTTTTTGGTGGCGTCTAAAATATCATCCCAGAATGCTTCATTCCTGTCCCAGCGGATGGGACCCTCAAAGGTTTCCCCGTCTCTGGTGCAAACCACTCCACAGATCCTTCCTCGCTGAGCGTGCAGGGCAGGGGTGAAAAGAAAAAGCAAAAGTAGCACCCCAGAAATTACAGCTAAAAGGATTTTTTTCATTTCATTCCTCCTGTAGCTGGTTTATTTTTGTTGTATATAGATCCCAGGTGGACATATGTCTGGGACACTTGTAGAAACTACGCCAAAAATTTTCACTTATCTTTGGTATAATTTCGACTTTCTCTCTTACAAAGACTCTTACGTTTAAACAAACAGAAAAGTTTCTCCTTTCGAATTTAATAACTTAAAACTTCTGCAGATATCTTCCTGTATGTTGACACAGGCTGATGCAAAAAATTCTTGCATTCGGAGAAACTTTTAGTATACTAAGAATAGAGCTTAAGTTTGTTAGGTGCTAATGACTTGAAAAGTAAAGGAAAGTGAGAAAAATGACAACCCAGAAAACTCAGGAAAAGAAATTAAAGGACTTTGTTAAAAATAAGTATAGCCAGATCGCCAGAAAATGTGAAACCTGTTGTAGCTGTAATGGAGTAACGGTTTTTAAGCAGGCTGAAGCCATCGGTTATTCCCTGGAGGAGTTGAAAAAGATCCCTGAGTCTGCCATCATGGGTCTGGGATGTGGTAATCCGGCGGGTTTGGTGACCCTGAAAAAAGGAGAGACGGTCCTAGATCTGGGCTCAGGTGGAGGAATCGACGTTTTCTTGGCGGCTAACAAAGTTGGCGAAGGGGGATGGGTCATCGGGGTTGATATAACTCCAGAGATGATCAAAAAAGCAAAGTTAAATGCCAGAGAAGGTGGATACGAAAATGTGGAGTTTCGGGTAGGTGAGATCGAAAATCTTCCGGTGGAGAATGAGTCGGTAGATGTGATCATAAGCAACTGTGTGATAAATCTCTCCCCGGATAAGAAGAAAGTTTTTGCTGAAGCTTTTCGGGTGTTGAAGCCGGGGGGGAGGATGGTGATCTCTGATATCGTAACCGATAAGGAACTGCCGAACGAGATAACAAAATCATTTTCCGCTTGGTCAGAGTGCATTGGTGGAGCGTTAACCAGAAAAGAGTATTTAAGTGTCATCAAAAATGCAGGCTTTGGTAGAATCAGGGTTTTAGATGAAAAAGTATTCTTAGAGGAGGGGATGAGCAACAAAATAAAGGGGAGAATAATCAGCATAAAAGTGGAGGCAAAAAAGGGGCGCAAACGCAGATTATAACTTTTAGGTTTATGAATATGTGTTTTTTGATCTATTGACCACTGACTATTGACTAATGACTGAATTTTAAGGAGAGGTGGCCGAGTTGGCTTAAGGCAGCTGCCTGCTAAGCAGTTGTAGGGCTTATAACTCTACCCCGGGTTCGAATCCCGGCCTCTCCGTTGATTAACAAATAGCATGTATTATGTTTATGTGCTTCGAACAAAGAAAAACGGACGTTATTATATAGGACAGACACAAAATCTGGCTAAACGTTTAGAGAAACATTCGCGTGGCAAGACTAAATCAATGAAGAATCGCGGTGAGTTTAAGATAGTTTACGTTGAGGAATGTTCGTCTCGAGCGGAGGCAATGAGACGAGAGAAACAGATAAAAAGATATAAAGGAGGCGAAGCGTTCAAAAGGTTGTTATCCGGTTTCATTAAGCAAAAAAGGACAACTATCGAGTTGGCTTAAGTCCCGCCTTTGGCGGGATAAGCAGTTGTAGGGCTTATAACTCTACCCCGGGTTCGAATCCCGGCCTCTCCGTTGATTAACAAATAGCATGTATTATGTTTATGTGCTTCGAACAAAGAAAAACGGACGTTATTATATAGGACAGACACAAAATCTGGCTAAACGTTTAGAGAAACATTCGCGTGGCAAGACTAAATCAATGAAGAATCGCGGTGAGTTTGATGTGGTTTACCTCGAGAGCTGTCCTTCTCGAGCAGATGCCATGAGACGTGAGAAGGAGATTAAGAGCTATGAAGGGGGCGGAGCGTTTAAGAGGTTGTTGTTAGGTTTCTCCAAACAAAAAATGATAATTGCCCGAGCTGGCTTAAGTTCCCGTCCCGCCAACGGCGGGAGATAAGCAGTTGTGGGGCTTATAACTCTCGGGAAGCATCGGGAATAGGGATCTCCGATGCTCTGACGCTTGGCTTTGGCATTTCCTAATGCCGAAGGATCTGGTATCCCGCCATTGGCGGGATACCCCGGGTTTCCTTCGGCTCGTCCTGCGGACTCTCGCTTAGGATCTAAGGACGAATCCCGGTCTCTCCGTTTTTTAATTGCACAATTTTTATTGATATATTGATATCTCGTTACTAACAGATGCCCTCGTCCGTTACCCTTTCCTTTCCCGTGGCGGACAGGGCGTCCACGACTAATAACCCATCGACGACCATCTCACAAAAAAATGTAACCCCCCCCTTTATTTTTTTCTTGATAACTGCACAAATGAGCAGTATATTACGTATAAGAAGTAGACACAGAACAAGAGGATTCATGCTGACGGTTCAAAGTTTACCACAAAAGGAGGTCTTATGGGAAAGGAGTTAACTCCCAGACAAAGGGAGGTTCTGGATTTCATCCGTGAAATGATAGAAAATAAGGGATTACCTCCCACCATCCGGGAGATTGGAGAGAGGTTCAAGATAGCCTCAACTAACGGGGTGAGGGCTATTCTCTCTGCCCTGAGCAAAAAAGGATATATTCAGCGTAAGCCTTTGGTTTCGCGGGGAATTGAGCTTATCAAGAAGACAAAATCTCTGTTTGACTACGGCGAGAATAGCATCTTTGTGACGGTTCCTCTGCTGGGCAGAATTGCCGCCGGTTTGCCCACTCTGGCGGTGGAGAACGTTGAGGGATCCATCGCAGTGGACAGATCCTTTATTCCGGGTGGGGACGTCTTCTCCTTGCGGGTGGAGGGAGAGAGCATGAAGGATGAGGGCATCTTCGACGGTGATTATGTGCTGGCAAGAGCACAGTCCATCGCGGAAAAAGGGGATATCGTGGTTGCGGTTATCGGTGAAGAAGCTACGGTAAAAACATACGTTCCACAGAAAAACAAAGTTAAGCTGGAGCCTGCCAACCCAGCCTTCAAACCCATTGTGGTGGACCGAAAGAGTCCGGACTTCCGCATCGCTGGAAAGGTTATCGGGCTTTTGAGAAAGATGTGAGAAATAGCTGTGAGTAAGTTAGGGAATTTATTGAACTTCTTTTTACCTCACCCCCTTAGTCCCCTTCAGGGTGAATCCCTTCAGGGTGAACCCCTCTCCATTTCATGGAGAGGGGGAGATAGGGGGAGAGGTCTTTAAATCAGATTCCTTTATCGTTACAAAGAATAATTTGAACAGAAGTGCCAGTTGAAGAACAGGATAAAGAGAGCTCTGAAAAAGTCAAATGAAGAGGGGGTTTTTCTGGAGTGTCAAGCTTTAGCTTGACTTGTCCTATGGATCCTGCGGAAAACTTCTTGTCCGCAGGATCCCCGCCTTTGGTGGGGAAAAGGCAACCAACTTTACATGGTTCACCTAAAGGTGAACACTCCATATTCTCCTCTCAAAGTAGTTTTTTAGAGACCCGGATAAAAATTTTTTGACTATGGATCAGGAGATAAATCAGCCTATCGACATGATGGTGGTATTCCAAAAAGGAAGAATGGTTCCCGTCCGTTTCAGATGGAACGGAAGGGTGATAAAAATAGCCAAACTAACCGGTTGGTGGAAGACCAATGAGGGGAAATTCAGGATAAGACATTTTGCGGTTATAGATGAAAATTCCCAATTTTGCCAACTCTCCTATAAGGAGAGAACCGCCGAATGGTTTTTAGACAAGATTTGGGTGGAATAGAGATCCGATGATTATTCCAAAGCTCAGAATGCATAAATCAGATGGGACTGATGATTGCCTGACTTCACCTAATATGGGCAAAGCTCAATTTCGATCCGAACTTGGGTCTTGCGGGTATGCCCGAAAAGAACCGGTGATCTTACATGTGGATATGGATGCCTTCTTCGCATCGGTGGAACAAAAAGATCGCCCCTGGCTTGCGGGGAAGCCGGTGGTGGTGGGAGGAGATCCGCAAAAGAGGCGTGGAGTGGTTACCGCCGCTTCCTATGCCGCCAGAGGGTACGGGATAAAAGCGGGAATGCCGTTGGTCACCGCCAAAAGATTATGCCCGCATGCGGTCTTTCTTATTGGAACGGATGGGGATAAATACGAGTACATATCCTCCCGTTTTATGAGAATTTTCTATCAATTTACCCCCCAGGTGGAACCCTATTCCATAGATGAAGCTTTTCTGGACATAACCGGCTGTGAGAGACTGTTTGGACCGCCTGTTCAACTGGCGAAGAGGCTGAAGGAAAGGATTAAAAAACAACTTGGACTTTCCTGTTCGGTGGGCATTGCCCCCAATAAGCTTTTAGCCAAGTTAGCCTCCTCTCTGAACAAGCCGGATGGCTTAACCTTGATCCCCAAAGATAAAGCAAAGCAGATATTGAGTCCTCTGGAGGTGACCAAGCTGTGCGGCATAGGAGGTAAGACCGCAAAAATTCTTTCCAACTTAGGTATTCATACTCTGGGAGAGCTTGCCTCCTATCCGGTGGAGGTTCTGAAAAGAAAGTTCGGTAAAAATGGAGAGTGGCTTCATCTGGTTGCCAATGGCATTGATCACTCCCCAGTATTCTCTCAATTCATACCGGAGAAGTCAATGGGGCATGCACGCACCTTACCGCATGATGTCATCAATCAAGAAGAGATATCCTCTGTGCTTCTGGTTTTGTCTGGCATGGTGGCGAGAAGACTACGACAAAAAAAGTTGGTGGGGCAGACCATCACCCTGAGGGTGAGATACTCAGACTTTGCAAGTTTGACCAGGTCAGAAACCATCGCCCATCCTACTGACTCTGAGCATATTATCTTTGGAATAGCTCAGAAGCTGGCGTTTGGTGTTGCATCAGGAATTAGAAGAGTGAGGCTTCTGGGGGTGAGCGTGTCCCGTCTTACAAAAGACGGGGAGTCTTTGCAGACTTTCCTTCCTTTTGCGGAATATATAGATAAAAGAGAAAAGATTTATGCGGTGATGGATAGAATCAGAGATAAGTTTGGGGAGGGATCGATCAGATGGGCAGGGGCTGCCTCTTTTATTTGAAATTATTACTAATGCATTGATTTCCATGTTCGGACAGGGGTTGTACCCCTGTCCGTAGAAGGTGAAGGGGCGGGGGCTCGTCCTGCACTTCGTCCTGAGACTCAGTGTCGAAGGAAAGGCTCGCCCTGAAGGGTTCAACCCCCGCCCCAACAAGTAAAATTGAGGCACAGCCTCTTTAGCTCCACCCTTCATTTGCACATCATTTTCTAGCTGGCTGATCGTCGCTGGGAGCTTATTATGGCGCCAAAACCGGTGAAGAGGAGAGTAAAATAGACGGGCCACTCCAGATAGGGGATATTCAAAAGAATGGTTAAAACCACAAGTCCCAGAAGCATGGACCAGATCAGTGAAGGCTCTTCTTGTTTTCCTAAAGCCTTTATGATTTTCTCTCCCACAAAAGTTGCCACCGGGATTTTGGCAATATAGACTAAGATGGCGTAAGCGAAGAGGGCAATGATTGCAATAGGTATGCCGATTATAGTTACGACCAAGATGAGAATGGCTATAGGTATACAAACCATGAACACAAAGCCCAAACCTAAGCTTTTTAAGAAAAAGCCTGAAACCGCCTGCTTGGCTTGGTAGGCGTTCTTCTTGAAGATGAGCGTTAACACAATTCCGGTGACCATCAAAGCTAAAAGGAAAAGCATCTCTATAATCAGAGATTTTGCCGTAAATATGTTTTTGGGCTTTTTCTCTCCTTCAGGCTCCATTTCAGTCCAGACGGTCTCTCCAGAGATTTGTGCTCCCGATTCAATCTTAGCTTTTTTTTTGCTTTTGTATTTGAAATCTCCTTCGATTTTAGCGGTGGGCATGAGTGTAATCTTTTCTGCCTTGACCGAGACATCTCCATTCACGATCCCGTAAATAATCAATGTGCCCATAGAACCTTTTAAACTTCCTCCCAATTTGCCATGCAGGATCACCTTTCCGCAGAAGGCGGTGATATCCCTCTCGATGTCTGCGTTGGGTTTTATATCCAGCACACTGCAGAAAGCGATCAGATTCCGGTTCAACTTCCCGTTGATGTTGATATTCTGAGCAAATCCTCTTACGCTCCCCTTAACCTCTCCTAAGATGTCTAAATTTTGTGACGCCGCATTGAGGCTTCCCAGGATTAACCCGTTTTGAACCAGTGACTGCGTGGCGGAGATTAAATCTCCCTCCACTATACCATCCAGCTTGATGTCACCTCCAGCTATTACCAGATCATCATGGATAATTGAAGTGTCTGCAAAGAAAAGATTATCTGCCGTCTTAAATTCCGTTCCAGAAGAAGAGTCGAAGATCAACAGCACAAGAATCATGGTAAGGATAAATACGAGTATCTCCGCTTTGCTAAATCCTAACATGGTTTCTCCTCTTTAAGATATAATATTCCTCTTTGGGTTACGCATTTTACCAACCTAAGTTTCAAAATATCTCCAGGGACATCAAAAATAGCAGGTTAGAAAGGATGTAATCGACTGTATTCACATTTTCTTATCTGATCGAACGGTTCAGATAAAATATAAGAAACTGAAACGGAAAGCAAGAAATTTCCATTCTACATAGATGTCAATCAAAAACCGTCGCTTTTTCATCCAAGATAAGGAGATGGGTGTATCTTCTATCTCTTTATTCCCCAGCTCCGAAAAATAAAAGTTGACAATTGTGGGAAAAACTTTAGATTGGTTTTCCTGATCTGATTAACTTTTGGGCACAAAGGAAAAAATCAATATGAAGGTGATAATTCCAGTAGCAGGAATCGGGACCAGACTCAGACCTCATACCTACTCAGTTCCCAAAGTTCTTCTTCACGTAGCCGGAAAGCCGATTTTGGGGCATATTCTGGACATCGTTCGGCAACTGAAACCTGATGAGGTGGTGTTGATAATCGGGTTTCTGGGCGACCAGATTGTTGAATATGTTAAGAAAAATTATAGGTTCAAATGCAAATTCATAGAACAGACGGAACTTAAAGGACTGGGATATGCCATCAACATGGCATCTTCGGAAATGGAAGATGATGAGCCAGTGTTGATAATTCTGGGGGATACGGTGTTTGAGGCAGATCTTCTTCCGGTGATTCGGGGAGGATACGATGCCTTGGGTGTGAAGAAGGTGGCAGATCCACGGCGTTTCGGCATTGTGGAGATGAAGGGAGGATTTGTCAAGAAGCTGATCGAAAAGCCGGAGGTGCCCACCAGCAATTTAGCCGTGGTGGGGGTGTATTACATCAAAAGCACCCGTATGCTAAAGAGGAGCTTAAACGAGATAATCGCAAAAAAAATAATCACCAAAAGCGAATTTCAGCTAACCGATGCCTTACAGTTGATGATCGATCGAGGGGTAAAGTTTAAAACCTTTAACATAGCTGGCTGGTATGATTGCGGGAAGCCGGAGACCCTGCTTGAGACCAACAGGCAACTTCTGGTAAAGATGAAGCCTCAAAGGAGGCTTAAGACCTCGCTTATCATCCCTCCAGTGTTTGTCTCCAAAACGGCTCAGGTTAAAAATTGTATTCTGGGTCCAAATGTGTCTGTAGCAGAGGGTGCTATACTCAAAAATTCGGTCATAAAGAATTCGATAATTGGAGAGCAAGCTTGCGTGGAAAACTCGACTTTGGATTCCTCCTTGATAGGAAATTGTGCTCAGATCAGAGGAGCATTTCATCGCCTCAATGTAGGAGATTCGTCTGAGATCGATTTAACCTGATCCATCTTCTATTGAAATTGATTCATCTTGAATGAACAATAGTTTTTCGAAGCTGGTTTAACGGTAATGAAACTCGTTTCGAAGCTTGAAGCTAGGTGATTGAAGCTGGAAAATTCCCAACAGATGAAATAGATGGAAAATTTCGGGCATCCCGCCTTCGGCGGGACAATCGAGCTTCGTTATGAGCACAGACGTGCCCGTCTGGGCTTCACCAACGACAAACAAAAGAGTTCATGAGAATTAGTCTTAGAAGATTTCAAATCACTATCGATTTACCAGGCTTGACGAAAAGGAGCTAAAATGTCTGCAAAAAAATACTTTTTCACCTCTGAGTCAGTGACCGAGGGGCATCCGGACAAGATGTGCGATCAGATTTCCGATGCGGTCTTGGACGAGCTGATAAAACAGGATCCCTTAGCCCGGGTGGCATGTGAAGCCTTCGTCACCGTGGGTCTGGTCATCGTGGGAGGAGAGATAACCACCAAAAGTTATGTTGATCTCCCCCGGCTGGTGCGGAGACTCATAAAAGATATTGGCTATATCGACGCCAAATTTGGATTCAGTGCTGAAGGTTGTGCTATTCTGAATGCCATCGGCAGTCAATCCCCGGACATAGCCCAAGGGGTAAATACAGGTGGAGCGGGAGACCAGGGGCTGATGATCGGATATGCCTGCCGGGAAACCCCTGAGCTTATGCCTTTGCCCATCATGCTGGCTCACAAGCTCTGTCGGAGACTGGCTGAGGTGAGAAAGAAAAAGATCTTACCCTATCTGGGTCCGGATGGGAAATCTCAGGTCACGGTGGAATACGAGGATGGTATCCCCAAAAGAGTGGACACGGTGATTTTAGCCTGCCAGCATACCGAAGAGATTTTGGACTCCACCGGAAAGATGATTACCCAGAAAGCAAGAGAGGAGATAATAGAGAATGTGGTAAAGCCAACCGTCGGAGAGGAACTTCTGGATGATAAAACCAAGTATTTTGTCAACGCTACGGGGAAATTCATAATTGGCGGACCTCAGTCCGATACCGGCATGACCGGCAGGAAGATCATCGTGGATACCTATGGTGGCACGGTGCCTCATGGTGGAGGGGCATTTTCCGGAAAAGACCCCACCAAGGTGGATCGCTCTGCCACCTATGCCGCCCGCTATATTGCGAAAAACATCGTAGCGGCAGGGCTGGCAGACAAACTGATGATCCAATTAGCTTATGTCATTGGAGTGGCTGATCCGGTCTCCATCATGATAAACAGCTTCGGAACATTAAAGGTCCCGCACAAAAGACTTCGGGAGATGATCAGAAAGCATTTTCAGCTTACTCCTGCGGCAATCATGGAAATGCTGAACCTGAGAAGACCTATCTTTAAGTTGACCTCCGTCTATGGGCACTTCGGCAGAACCGAGCCGGAGTTTACCTGGGAGAGGACTGATAAGGTGGAAGATTTGAAAAAGGATGTTTAAGGGTTCAACCTGTTGGGGCGGCTATTGAAAAACTCTGTTGGCAGGGCTGAATGCCCTTCAGGGTGTCCTTCGATCCCGAAGATCTCAGGATCG